>JBOHWH010000093.1:0-15405 GCA_050736695.1 Binataceae bacterium (SeqCode)
GCGCGCACTTCCCGCGGGCATCGCCGCGCCGCCGTCTGCCGCGGCCGAGGCTCTGGTCGCGGTATTGCACGCGACGATTCTGCTGGTCACGCTGATCCCGCTCCTGGCGATCGTTCAGCCGTTTCTCGAACCGGTCGAGGGCATCGGCGCGATGGTGCTGGGCCTGGCGATGACGGTGTTCGTGGTATGGCGCAGCGCGCGCAAGCTGCAGGGGAATATGCGCGCAGTCGCCGCTTTGATCGGAAACGCATTCACGGCCGGCCGCAACGCTCCGTACGAGGTTCCCGGCTTCGGCACGATTACTCCAATCGTTCTCGCCGCCGGCGCCGCCGCGATCGGGAAAACCCTTGCCGATCTCGACCTGCGCGCCGCAACCGGCGCCACCGCCGTCGCGATCGCGCGCGGCGACGGCCAGGTGCTCGTCCCGTCGGGCGAAGAAGTGTTATACGAAGGCGACGTCATCGAGATCGCGGGCCCGCGCGAACGGGTTGAGGCTGCCCGCCTTCTGCTGACTCGCGCCGCCGCGCAACCGGCGTAAGTGGCAGCGGTACGGGGCACCTGGAGAGACGCAAAATGGCTGATGACCGCAATCCGAAATCCGTGCTCGACGCCGTACGCGAGCTGGCTCCGTCGATAACCGCGCGCAGTGCGGAAATAGAATCCGGACGCCGGGTCCCGGGCGATCTGCTGGCGCAACTGATCGCGGCCGGATGCTTCCGCATGCTGACGCCGATGAGTCACGGCGGTCTCGAGCTCGATCTTCCGGCCTCGATGGAAATTATCGAGACTCTCGCCGCCGCCGACGGCGCCGTCGGATGGACCGTGATGATCGGGTCGGAGTCGCCGATGCTGCTGGCGCTGCTGCCGCGCAGGCGCTTTGACGAGATCTATTCGGAAGGTCCCGACGTGATTGTCGGCGGCGGCTTTGCGCCGCGCGGACAGGCCGAGCTCACGCGCGATCAATACACCGTCAATGGGCGATGGGCTTTTTGCAGCGGATGCCAGCATTCGCGATGGCTCCTCGGCAATTGCGTCGTGACGGAAAACGGACAGCCGAGACCCGGGTTGATGCCCGGTTCCAATGAGATACGCGCGATGCTGTTTCGCGCGGACCAGGCCACGATCATCGACACCTGGAATGTGAACGGCCTGCGCGGCACCGGCAGTCACGATATCGAGGTAAAAGATCTTCGCGTGCCCGCCTTCGAGTCGCTCGATATCTTTTTCGGCCAACCCTGCATCCCGGGCGCGCTGTATAAGGCGCCGGTGGTGAGCTTCGCGCTGCATATCGGCGCGGTCGGATTAGGCATCGCGCGCCACGCGCTCGCGGATATCGTCACGCTGGTCCAGACCAACAAGAAGCGGCTCTACACCGGGTCGGCGATCGCGGATTCCCCCGTGTTTCATTTCAAGCTGGCCGAAGCCGAAACCAGCCTGCGCGCCGCCTACGCTCTGCTGATGGAAGAAGCGTGCGCAGTGTCGCGGACTTCGGCGACCGGCTACGCTCCGCTACCGCCCGAGATGGCGCGAGTGGTAGGAAGCGTCACCTGGGCGGCGAAGACGGCGGCGGCGGTAGTCGACTTCTGCTACACCGCTGGTGGCGGCACCGCGCCGTACCTGTCATCGCCCCTGCAGCGTCATCTGCGCGACATCCATACGCTGACGCAACACGCGGCGGTGAATGAATCGATGCTGACGCGGGCGGGCGCGTTCCTGTCAGGCAAGTTCCCCGATTTCTCAGTCTGACGCGCCGCCGCTGAAGGCAGTCCGCCCGATGGGTGTTGCGCCTCTTCATTGGTGGCGCGGGCCCGTGGCCGGAGCATCGCCGGCGGGCGGGACGCTCGCCCCACCGCCCAGTTGTTCGTTCGGGTGCGGTTGCATTGGGCGCGGGCCGGTCGTAACTTTTTGCGGTCCGCAGATTTTCTACGAGGATGACATGAATCTCAAAGACACTGTTGCTCTGGTCTCCGGCGGCGGGTCGGGTCTTGGCGAGGCTACCGTGCGTGAACTGGTTTCCGGCGGCGCGAAAGCCGTAATCCTGGATCTGCCCGCTTCTCCGGGCCAGAAGGTCGCCGACTCGCTCGGGCAGAACGCGATGTTCGTCGCGGCCGACGTGGTTTCCGACAAGGAAGTCGCTGACGCGATCGCAAAGGCGCTTGCGAAGTTCGGCGCGATTCATATCGACGTCAACTGCGCGGGAATCGGCCGCGCGATGCGCACGCTCACCAAGGAAGGGCCGCATTCCCTCGACCTGTTCAACAAGGTGATCCAGGTGAACCTGGTCGGGACCTTCAACGTGATTCGGCTGGCGGCGGCCGCGATGGCGAAAAATCAGCCCAACGCCGACAGCGAGCGCGGCGTGATCGTCAACACCGCATCGGTCGCGGCGTACGACGGGCAGATAGGGCAGGCTGCGTATTCGGCGTCGAAGGGCGGCGTGGTCGGGATGACGCTGCCGATCGCGCGCGATCTCTCGTCGCTCGGAATCCGCGTATGCACGATCGCGCCGGGCATCTTCGAGACTCCGATGCTGGCGGGGTTGCCCGATCCGGCGCGCAAAGCGCTAGGCGCCGGAGTTCCGTTTCCGCAACGGCTGGGACAACCGCGCGAATACGCGGCGCTCGCGCGGCACATAGTCGAAAACGCGATGCTCAACGGCGAGACCATCCGCCTCGACGGCGCGCTGCGAATGCCTCCGCGGTAATCACGAGCGATCTCAGTTGGATTTCAAAAGTCATCGCCGCAAAATCGAAGCAGCGACGTGCAGTCACTGAAAGCTGACCGGATTCACGTCTTCGGCGCCTCAGGCTCAGGAACCTCTACGCTGGGCGCCGCACTGGCTGCGCGCTTTGGCTATACGCATCTCGATGTCGACGAATTCTTGTGGGAGCCGACTGATCCGTCATTCACGACGCTTCGCGAAGCAGGCGCGCGCCGGCGGATGCTAGCGGCAGCGCTCGACGCGCATCCGCGATGGGTTCTAAGCGGTTCGCTCTGCGGATGGGGCGACGTATTTATTCCGCGCTTCCAGCTCGTGGTCTTCATTTACGTGCCGCACGAGATTCGGATGGCGCGCATCATTGCGCGCGAGCGGGAAAGATTTGGCGCCGAAGCGATTGCTCCCGCCGGTGCCAGGTACGATCAGCACCGGGCGTTCATTGAATGGGCCGCAGCCTACGATACCGCCGACGAAACGATCCGCAGCTTGAAGCTTCATGAGCGCTGGCTCGCGACATTGGCGTGCACCACAATCCGAATCCACGGCGACCTATCTTTGGCCGAGGAGCTAGCGCGACTCGAAGAGTTTGTCGGAGCCACTTGACGCGATTGCCGCAGGAGCGTTCGCGGACCGACACCCTTCCGTCATCTTGAGAGTCTGTGAATTTTGAACCCGCTGCGACGCTCCCTTTCGTCATCCTGAGAGTCTGTGAATTTTGAACCCGTCGCGGCGCTCCCTTTCGTCATCCTGAGCGAGGCCGCCGCGGCCGCAGTCGAAGGATCCCGGACGGCCATGCAGGCCCTCACGATTGCATACTCCGCGTGTGGACGACGCGCATCCTCTCGGCGTTCCGATTCCTCATTCGCGGTGCGAGCAGTACGGCGCCACTCAGGTAACGGGACGGCCCGAGGAGAAATCGCGATTGTGTGCACGGACGCCCGGGATCCTTCGACTCCGGCCGAAACGGCCGCCGCTCAGGATGACGGAAGGGCGGCCGACTCAAAAAAATCACAGACTCTGAGAGTTTGTGAGTGAATTGCCGAGAAGCACTTCGGACGGGGAAAAATCGAATGATTTCAGGGGTTCGTTTTTTACAAAGCTAATTCGCTCACACACCCTGAGAGTTTGGGATTTTTTTGAGCCTGCGCCCTTTCTGTCATCTTGAGAGTCTGTGAATTTTGAACCCGTCGCGGCGCTCCCTTTCGTCATCCTGAGCGAGGCCGCCGCGGCCGCAGTCGAAGGATCCCGGACGTTCGTGTACGGCATGGCGATTCCTTTTCGAGCCTTCCCGGCGCGCACTTCACAGAACCGCTCGCAGCGGCGAATGAGGAGTCACGACGACGAGAAGACGCAGGTTGTCCCCGGCTCAGAATAGGTAATCGCGATTGTGTGCACGGACGCCCGGGATCCTTCGACTCCGGCCGAAACGGCCGCCGCTCAGGATGACGGAAGGGCGGCCGACTCAAAAAAATCACAGCCGCTCAGGATGGCGGAAAGGGCGGCAGACTAAAAAAAATTCAAGGAACGGGCGATGCCGCGATCAGTCGGTCGCGCTTTCGTCGGCGGATGCGCTGGGCTGCGGATGCGAGTGTAGCGGGGAGGCGCTGGTGCTGGCGCCGATCGAGATTATCAGCATCCCTTGTTCGTAGCGGGGGCCGCCTACTATCAGGATGCCGTTGTTCTTGAGCTTTAGGTCGGTCGTCATCAGCGGGCGCGGTCCCTGGAAGAGCACGATCTCCATCGCGATCATGTCGCCGTCCACCGCACGCGGCGAAACGTGCAGCAGTCGTCCGCCCGGCAGTTGGAACGCGATCATCTTGCCGCATTGCGTCTGCCTGGCCTGATCGCTAACGAGCCGATAGGTGCTGTAGCTGAACAGCGCCTGCAGCCGCGGCCCCATCGATTGCAGCCGCGGATCGACGCCTTCGTTGGTCTCGGCCGCGAGCACCGAGTTCACCCGCACGGTCACGACGCGCGGATGCGCCGATTGGGCAAATGCCCCACCCCGGGCCGCCATCACGAAGGTTACGATGATGAGCAGGCTAAGACTTCGCGGGCTCGTCAGCATCAATCGCCTATGGTTGGTCCGGCAGCCAGATCACGGTCGTATCGGTGCGAGGCTCGCTCCAGACGGCGACCGATGGAATCTCGGATTCCAACCTTGAGATGACGACGTGCGAGTCGGGTCCGACTTCCGCGACTTCCGCCGGCGCCGACGCAATCGTGGCGGGTGCCAGAGTAGCAGCGCTCTCGATCTTCGCCATCTCACGTGCAGGATGATGCAGCGCGGTCCGCATGTAGGGGGTAACCAGGAATGCGGTGATCAGAGCGGCTGCCGCGACTGCGCCCGCCATCGCAAGGCTTCCGGAAAGCTGTTCGCCCAGACGCTCGAACCATCGTGAGATGCGAACACCGAAGGGAACCGGAAGGCTCTCGATGCGACGCATCACGGAAGATTTGAAACTGTCGAGGTTGGGTTCCTGGAACAGGGTGCGAAGCTCGCGGCCAATCGTGCCGTAGTCGGCCAGCTCGGCCGTGCAGTTGTCGCATCGCGCAAGATGATAGGCGACTTCCTGGTATTCGTTGGCCTCGAGCGCCTGATCTTCGAAGGCCCCAAGCATCAGGCTAATTTGATTACATTGCGCCATCGTAAGCTCAGCCCTCTGGAATATCCTTGAGCAAGACGCGCAACTTGTTGCGGGCGTAATGCAGCCGGCTCATCACGGTGCCTCGTGGGCATTGCAACGCGTCACTAATCTCGTCGTAGGACAATCCTTCCACTTCGCGTAAAAGTATCACGGTGCGATGTTCCGGCGTCAACTCCTCGAGCGCCGCTGTGAGGCGCTCCGAGAGTTCTTTGCGGCTGGCGGTTTTGAACGAGTCGCCGGTGTTGCTGGGCAGGCGCCGCATCTCATTTTCCGCGTCCTCTCCGCGCAACACGACGTGGCGGCCTTCGCGCCGCCAGAAATCGATCGCAAGGTTGGCGGTGATCCGGTACAGCCAAGTCGAGAAGCTGGAGCGCGACTCGAACTTCGACAAGTTCTCATACGCGCGGACAAACGCTTCCTGTGCAAGTTCGATCGCATCATCCTGATTATGCACGACTGCCAACGCGACGTTGGCCACTCTGCGCTGATAACGCTCCACCAAGACTCCGAACGCTTCTGAGTCGCCCTTCCTTGCTCGTTCGATGAGCTCGGCTTCGCCATTGTCGTGGCGCCCTGGGTTTCCCAATTCTTTAGACGGGAGCAGGGGTGACGAAATTCAGCCGAATTTTCATTTACCCCCGCTCATTTCGGCCCAATTTGGGCCCCATTTGAGGTCTGCCTTGAGCGGCACGCGCATCGTGGCGACGCCTTCCATCTCCATCCGAGCGGCCTCCGAAGCCTGATGAAGGGCGTCTTTTCGCACTTCGAGAAGCAACTCGTCATGCACCTGCATCACGAGGATACCCTCCATGCCCGTGCGGCGAATCTCGCTATGTAGCCTGATCATCGCAAGCTTAATCAAGTCCGCCGCAGTCCCCTGGATAGGCGTATTTATGGCGATCCTTTCGGCCTGAGCCCTCGCGCCGCCGGGGGCAGCCGTCAATTCGGGTAGGTAGCGCCGCCGCCCGTACATCGTGGTCACGAAGCCGTCGGTCCGGGCAGCCGCCAGAGTCTCCTCAAAATATTCCTTAACCCGAGGCAGACGCTCGAAGTATCGTTTGATGTAATCCTGAGCGGCGGCAAGCGGAATCCCGAGTTGCGCGGCCAGGCGTTGCGGACCCATCCCATAGATCAGCCCGAAATTGATCGTCTTGGCGACCCGGCGCGCGCCGGCATCAACCTTGTCGGCGCTGACGCCCAGAAGCTCGGTCGCGGTGCGCGCGTGAATATCGTCGCCGCGGGTGAAAGCCTCGACCAGGGTGGGGTCGGCCGACAGATGTGCCAGCACGCGGAGATCGATCTGCGAGTAGTCCGCCGACAGGAGCACGTAACCCTCGCGTGCGACGAAAGCGCGCCGAATCCGGCGGCCCTCCTCGCTGCGGGCGGGAATATTTTGCAGATTCGGATCGGTCGAACTCAGCCGTCCGGTCGCGGCGACCGCTTGGTGAAGCGTGGTATGCAGCCGGCCGTCGGCGCGGTCGATTAGGCCGCCCAGGGCGTCGGCATAGGTCGATTTCAGCTTTGCGATCGAGCGGTACTCGAGCAGCTTGGCCGGCATCGGATGCGCCGCCGCGAGCTTCTCGAGCGTGTCGGCGTCGGTCGAGAATCCGCTCTTGGTTTTCTTGAGTCCTTTGGTCGGGAGCTTAAGCGTGGTGAACAGAACCTCGCGCAACTGGTTCGGGGAGTTAAGATTGAGCTCGCGGCCAGCCAGCTCGTAGCATTCGCGTTCGAGGCGCGTCATCTGTTCGCCGAATTCGTCGCCGATTTTTTTTAACGCGGCCGCGTCGATTCCGATTCCCGCCGCTTCCATCTCGGCAAGGATCGGCGCCACCGGCATCTCGATATCGCGAAAGATCGACTCGAGTTTCGCGTCGCGCATTTTCGTGGCGAGCACGGGATGCAGCGCCGCAACGATGTCGGTGCGCGCGCGCGATTCTGAGCGCGGACCGAGCGGCGCAAGATGCTCGTGATACATATCGTCGAGCGAGGGTTCGGGGCGTCCGGAATTTATCAGGAAGCCCGCGATCATTGTATCGAAGTCGGCGCCGCCGAGTTCGATTCCAAGCCGCCCCAGGCGCCGAATATGGGTCTTCAAATCGTGGCAGATCTTGCGCGGCGCCGGCGCGGCGAGAATCTCCGCCGTCTCACCAATCAGCTCGCGGTCGATCATGAACGATTCGCCCGCGTGCGATTCATCCGCGCCTCGGACGCTCAGGCGCTCGCTGCCCGCGGCGTCGGCGGACAGATCGATCGCGATCCGTTCGGCTGATTTGAGCGCGGCGACAATCGTCTCGATATCGGCGTGAGTCGCGTGCGACTGCGCCGCCGGCGGCCCCATCGGCAGCTCGGCCTGGCTCGGTGCGAGCTCGGCCAGCATCGAATGAAACTCGAGCTCGCGCATCAGTTCGGCGCTGGCGCGTTCGTCGATGCCCTTCCATTCGAAATCAGGCGTGTCCATCTGAAGTGGCACGTTGGTATCGATCAGCACCAGCTTGCGCGCCAGATCGACGTCGGCGCGATGCGCGCGGAGCAGCTCCATCACCTTTTTCGCGCCGCGAATCTCGCTGTGTTCGACCTGGTCGAGATTCAAGTAAAGGTTGTCCAGGTCGCCGAACTTCCGGATCAGCGCCGACGCGGTTTTCTCGCCGATTCCCGGCACGCCCTTGACGTTGTCGATCGTGTCGCCGGTCAGAGCCTGGATATGCGCCAGCGCACGCGGCTCGACGCCGAAGCGCTCCTTGATCTCGCGCGCCGTGATCCGCCGATCGCGCATCGTATCCCACAAGGTCACGTGCGGACCGACCAGTTGCATGAAATCCTTGTCGGCGGTCACCAGCACGGTGTCGATGCGCTGTTTGGCGGCGCGCGCGGCCAGCGTGCCGATTACGTCGTCGGCTTCGTAGCCTTCGATCACGATCTTTTTGATGCGCATCGCGTCGACGGCGCGATGGATGTACGGAATCTGGCTGCGAAGATCGTTGGGAGTCACCGTGCGGTTCGCCTTGTAGTCGGCGAACAGATCGTCGCGGAAGGTCTTCCCGGGCGCATCGAAAACCACTGCGATATGGGAAGGGCGCGAGTCCTTGAGCAGCTTCACCAGCATCCGGATGAATCCGTACACCGCGTTGGTCGGAATCCCGCGTGAGTTGTTGAGCTGCGGCAGGGCGAAGAAGGCGCGGAATATGTATCCCGAACCGTCGACCAGGATAAGCTCGCGTTTTGCTTCCGCCATGGCATGAAACTACCCGATGCGAGAGCCGAAGCAACAGCGCGAGCCACTGATGGTTCAGTTCCAGGTTGGCAACTTCAAGTTCCGCGGGTGTCATTTGCGCGAGCGTGGCTCTCGCGCGTGATGAATCCCGGATCTTTTCCTGGCGCAACCATCGCGATGCGTAGCGCGGCCGGGATCCGGGATTCTCGGCTCGGGCGCCGGCGGACTGTCGTATGCGCCATTTTCGGTCATCATCAGGCGCTCGGGGCAAAGCCGGTGCGATGCGGATCGTATTGACTCTTTGGCCTGCGGGGATTTAACTGATCGATTGTTTCGTGCTTCATCGAATACTTTGGACCGTGGCGTCGTCTTTATTGAGGCGTGGCGGGGCGGGACAGCCGTCACTGGCGATACTTGGCGGCGGCGAGCGACTGGAATGATTGAGGTCAAGAATCTAACCAAGCTCTACGGTAACTTCACCGCGATCAAAAACGTCAGCTTCAAGGCTGAGCGCGGCTCGATCCTCGGTTTTCTGGGCCCCAACGGCGCCGGCAAAACCACCACCATGAGGATCATCACCGGCTATATGCCGGCCAGCAACGGCACCGTGCTGATCGACGGGCTGGATATATTCTCGCAATCGCTCGAGGCGCGGCGCCGGATCGGCTACCTGCCCGAGAATCCTCCGCTTTACACCGACATGCGCGTCGAGCCGTACCTGCGCTTCGTCGCGAAGCTGCGTGGCGTGGCGCGCTCGAAGATGCAATCCGCACTCGATCACGCGCTCGAGGTTTGCGGGCTGACCGAGATGCGCGGGCGAATCTGCGGGCAGCTATCGAAAGGATACCGCCAGCGCGTCGGCCTCGCGCAGGCGCTGATTCACGATCCGCAGGTGCTGGTGCTCGACGAGCCGACGATCGGACTCGATCCGCGTCAGATTCACGAGATTCGCTCTCTAATCAAAGCGCTTTCGGGCGAACGCACGGTGGTGCTTTCGACGCATATCCTGCCCGAGGTCTCGCAGATCTGCGACCGCGTGGTGATAATCGCCGACGGGCAGGTGGTGCTCGAAGAAAAGTTGAGCGAGATTCCCGCGGGAACCACGCTCGAACAGGTTTTCCTTGAGGCGATATCGAAGGAGCGCCATTCCACGCATGCGGACGACGAGGAGACGCTTGAGGATGTGGGGGCGGGGCACGCGTAAGGCGCCCGCGATTGCACAATGAAGAATGCTCTGACGATCGCGGGCAAAGAACTGTCCCAATATTTCGTTCAGCCCGTGGCCTATGTGGTGATGACGGTGTTCCTGCTGCTCGGAGGATTCTTTTTCTTCGAGCTGCTGAGCTATTTTCAGATAACTCTCCAGATGTACGCGGCGGCGCAGAACCCCGAGCTGCTGGCGCATCTGAACTTGAACGATCGCGTAATCGAGCCGCTGCTGCATAATCTCTCGATCGTGCTGGTAATCCTGGTTCCGGCGCTGACGATGCGCACCTTCGCCGAGGAAAAACGCGTCGGCACCTATGAGCTGCTGCTGACCGCGCCGATTCGCACCGGCGAGATCGTGGCGGGCAAATTTATCGCGGCGTCGGCGTTCCTGCTGATCATGATCGGGCTGGCGGGAATCTTTCCGCTGATTTTGATCGGTTTCGGCAATCCGGAAATCGGCGTGATGGTTTCGGGATATCTCGGGCTGATCCTCCTGGCGATCTCGTTCGCGGCGATCGGACTCTTTACCAGCTCGATCACGCAGAACCAGATCGTCGCCGCGATTGCCGGCTTCGGCTCATTGCTGTTGCTGTTCGTCATCTCATGGCCGGCGCAGACCGGGGCGGCCGGATGGTCGGCGGGAGTGCTGCGCTATCTTTCGATTACCGATCATTTTTCGCAGATGGTTATGGGAATTATCGACACCAAAGACATCGTGTATTTCTTAAGCCTCATCTTCGTCGCGCTGTTTCTGACCCAGCGCGCGGTTGAGTCGGCGCGCTGGCGTTAGGGCAAGGGGGACGGGATGCGGCGGTCGGCGGCACTGTACGGACTCATAGGACTGGTTCTGATCATTTTCGGGCTGATCGATCTCAGGATCGCGCCCGGGTTTCGCCTGTTCGTGTGGGTCAACCTGGTCGGCGGCGTGTTTGCTCTGGTGCTGTGGATCACCTCGAGCCGTTCGGCGCTCTCAGGCCTGGTGGGCCAGCGCTCGGCGCGCTACGGCGCCAATGCCGCGGTGTACACGGTCGCATTTATCGGCGTGATCATCGTGGTCAACTATCTCTCGACGATGCACAACGCGCGGCTGGACATGACCTCAGAGAAAGTTTACAGCCTGTCGTCGCAATCGACCCAGGTGGTCAAGAATCTCAAGAAGCCGCTCAAGCTGATCGGATTTTTCGCCGGCGGCGAAAACCCACAAGCGCGCGAACTCTACTCGACCTATGCCTACGCGTCGCCCAAGGTCACCTATCAGCTCGTCGATCCGGACAAACATCCTGAGCTCGCCGAGAAGTACAAAGTCTCGGTGATGAACACGACACATATCCAATACGGCGACGATAAGGGCGCCGGAACCAACGTCACCGAGCTCAGCGAGGAAGCGCTGACCAACGCGATCATCCGCACCACGAAAAGCGCCAAGCGAGTCATCTACTTCCTCGACGGCGAAGGCGAGGGCGATACCGGCGACGCGCAGAACGCCAGTGGTTACGGCCAGCTCAAGACCGACCTCGAAGGCGAAGGCTACGAGGTCGAAAAGCTGGTGCTCGCGCAGGCGGCCAGGGTTCCCGACGACGCGACGATGGTCGTGATCGCTGGGCCGGAGAAGCCGCTTGACTCGCACGAGATAGATTCGCTCGGCACCTACCTGAAACACGGCGGACGCGCGATCCTGATGTTCCGGCCTGAAAAGCCCGACGGCTCGGTAGATGAAAAGGCGCTGATCTCGATGGCTGGGCAATGGGGCGTGAAAGTCGGCGACGATATCGTGGTCGATCAGGTGGTGCGCCTGTTTGCCGGGCCGGCGCTCGGCCTGGATCCGATCGTGCAGACCTACGCCCAACATCCGATCACCAAGGATTTCAAGCAGCGCACCGTGTTCTCGATGTCGCGCTCGCTGACAGTCGAACCCAATCTCAAGCCGGGCCTGCAGGTGGTCGCACTGGCCAAGACCAGCGAAACCTCGTGGGCCGAGACCGATCTGAAGACGCTGTTCCAGCAGCAGAAAGCCTCGCTTGACGACAAGGACACTCGCGGACCGATCGCAGTCGCCGCCGCCGTGCAAGGCAATTTGGCGCAGCTCGGATGGGGCCAGGGCGAAGCCCGGCTAGTCGTATTCGGCAGCACCGATTTTATGAACAACCAGCACATCACGAATTTTTTCAATCGCGACTTTTTCGTCAACAGCGCCGATTGGCTGGCGGGCGAGGAAAATTCAATCTCGATCCGGCCGCGCTCGCTGCGCGCGTCGCGGTTCCGCCTGACCGTGGATCAGTTCAGCATCGTATTTGCATTTTCGGTGCTGCTGTTGCCTGAGACGCTGCTGATCCTTGGAATCGCGGTGTGGTGGGAGCGGCGTAACTAGGCGGTCTGGCGGCTCTTTCGATGCGTCCCCGGAATACGATCATCGCTCTGGTCGTGCTGCTGATAGTCGGCGGCTATGCGTACATCACGAGTTACTACGCCCGGCCGGTGCCGGCCGAGAAGCTGCTCAAGGTCAACGCCGGCGATATCGCGAAGATCGAACTCAAATACCCTGACCGCGCACTCACCGTCGAGCGGCCCAAGGGCGGCGCATGGCGGATCGTGAAGCCGATTGGGGTCGACGCTGATCAGACCAGCGTCAACAATCTGGCGCGCGCGATCGCCGCCGCCGAGGTCAGCAAGACGGTCGAAGAAAAGCCCGCCGACCTCGCTCCGTTCGGGCTTGCGAAACCCGCGGTTGTCATAACCGTAACGAACTTTAAGGGGCGGGCGTTGCCGCGGATCGACGTCGGCAAGACCACGCCGATCGGTTTCAACGCCTACGTGACCCGCGGCGGAAAGCCGGCGGTGATGCTCACGTCGTCGGCGTTCCCGGCCGGGATGAACCAGACCGTCGATCAGTTGCGCAATCGCGAGCTGATGAGCTTCAAGTTCGACGATGTGTCGCGCTTCACGATCGCCAAGGATGACGGCTCGATCCTCGAGATCGAGCGCGACGGCGACAAGTGGAAGATCACCAAGCCGGGCAACTACCTCGCCGACCCGAATCAGGTCCGCCAGCTCCTGAGCTCGCTGCTCGAAGCGAAAGTCGCCGACTTTATCTCCGACGCTCCTTCCAGTGTCTCCCAGTACGGACTCGAAAAACCGCATCTCACGATCACCGTCTATGGCAAGAACGGCTCGCAGGAATCGCTGCTGTTCGGATTCAAGCAGAGCGAGCATGGCAAGGACGGAATCTACGTTCGGCGCGGAGAGGCGACTCCGGTTTACACCGTTCACGAATGGGTGGCCGGCGCGGTGAACAAGTCGGCGCTCGACCTGCGCGACAAGACGGTCTTCAGCTTCGAGCCGTCGGCGGTTCAGAGCGCGAACCTGACCGTCGGCGCCGACAAGTTCACGCTCAAGCGCTCCGCCGCCGGCAAGTGGGACGTTGTCCAGGGCGCGACCACCTCGCCGGCCGACGTTCCGGTGGTCGAGCGCTTCCTCGACGAAATTCGCGACCTGAAGGGCGTATCGATCATCGCCGATCCGATGCCTGCACCGCGGCCATTCGGGCTCGACACGCCGCACATCGTCGTCACGCTAATCGGCAAAGACGGTAAAGAGATCGGCACGGTCAAGTTGTCGAAAATAACCTTGAAGCCGAGCGCATCCGAAGCGGGTCAGCCGCCCGCGGAGCCGAAGACCGAGTACTACACGACCTCGACGGCGAGCAAAGCCGTCTACTCGATCAGCGACTTCAGCTTCAGCCAGTTAGATAAACCCGCGTCAGTATTCCACAAGGCAACGCCGGCAAAGAAGTAAAAACTAGCCACAGATTGCAGACAGATTCCAGAAAAGATCAGGCACGCCGCGCCAGACGCACCGCGCCTGTTTTTGTCTGAACAATCTGTCTTAAATTTGTGAAATCTGTGGATCGTTTTTCTCTTACCCCTCTGCGATCACATGCGCGATCGCCTCGCGAGTCGTGTGCGTGATGCTCAGGTGGAAGGCGGTGATTCCGCGCCGCGCGGCGAACGCCGCCGACTTCCCGCGCAGCAGGATCGTCGGCGCTTTTCCGCGCTCGCGCACCACTTCGATCTCGCTCCAGCCGACGTTGCGGTTCCATCCGGTGCCCATCGCTTTCATCGCCGCTTCCTTCGCGGCGAATCGCGCCGCATAGCTCTGGAAGCGCGCGACTCCGCGTGACTCGCAGTACACGGCCTCGCGCTCGGTGAATACTCGAGCGCGAAAGCGCATCCCGGTGCGCGCGCGCGCGAGCGCCTGCCGGATCCGCTCGACCTCGATCACATCTATGCCGGTGCCGATGATTTTCGCCATCGCGATACTCTGGCGAGAAGTATCGTCGGCGCCGCCGCGCGTTTCAACGCATCGATAGCGCGGCGCTTGCCCGTGGCGGTATCGGGGTTCTATTGTGCCGCTTAGCGATGAACCCGGCTCGGGAGGTTCCTCAGATGGGCAAGCTTACGATTACCGTCAGCCAGACGCGATGCATCGGTAGCGGCGATTGCGTCGAAACCGCGCCCGCGGTTTTTCAGATGGACGAGAACGATAAATCGCAAGTGCTAAATCCAACCGGCGCTCCCGACGCGACGATCGTCGCCGCGGCACGCGGATGCCCGGTCAAGGCGATCACCGTGGTTGACGCGGATAGCGGCGCGCAGCTTTTTCCCCCACCGAAGAAGTGAATCGGTCGCGATGCGCTCCCCGCACGAACATCCTGTATTCGCATGGTTTTACGAAGCGCTGAGCGCGCGCGGCGACCGGCGCGGCGACGACAAAATGCGCTCGCGGCTCGTCGGATCGCTCACGGGCCGCGTGCTCGAGGTCGGCTTCGGCAACGGGCTTAATTTCCGTTACTACCCGCGGGGCGCGCGCGTCGCCGGGATCGAGCCGGATTGGGAGATGCTGCGGCGGTCGATTCCTCGTGCGCGTTCAGTCGTAGCGAAGATTGATCCGATCGCGGGTGACGGTCAGAAGCTTCCGTTTCGCGACGCGACCTTCGACGCGGCGGTTGCCTGCCTGGTCCTATGCACGATTCCCGACGAGTCAGCCGCACTCGTGGAAATCTCGCGCGTGCTCAAGCCCGGCGGCAAGCTGTATTTCGTCGAACACGTGCGCGCGCCGGGCCGCGTCCTTGCCATGATTCAGGACATGATCGATCCGCTGTGGTCGCGCACATTCGCCGGATGCCATCCGAATCGCGATACCGCCGAGGCCCTCGCGCGGGCGGGCTTCAAGATCGAAGACTTGCGTCCGTCGTTGCGCGGAATATTTGTCGGCGGATGCGCGGCGCTGTCGTGAGATGGCGATCCGGCGGCATCGCCCGGGCGAACTCGTAATCGAACAGACCCGCGACGCCGGCGCGGTGCGCGCGTTCCTTCAAGCGGGCAACATGATCGCCGCCGGTGTCGAGTGGCCTGCCGCCTGCTACCTGATGGCGTTCTTCGGCGACGACGCGGTGGGAGTAATTGGCGTCGAGCCAAAGATTGACGCGGCGCTCATCCGCTCGCTGCATGTGGCCGAGGCGATGCGCCGCCGCGGGATTGGGGCGGCTCTCGTCGCCGCGGCGCGCAAAGCGGCGCACGCGCGCGGCGCGCGCACGCTCTTCCTGTTCGCGTATCCGGAGC
>JBOHWH010000094.1:0-12760 GCA_050736695.1 Binataceae bacterium (SeqCode)
GCTGGAAAGAGCAATCGCCGCGCCGCGCCGACCGCGTGCCAGTGACATCTCCCGTAGGGAGAGGGTGTAGAGGCTTGCGAAAAAATCAGTGGGGTGCGCGTCTCGCCCGCCGGCGATGCGCGGGCCGCGGGGGCCGCGCCACCGAATAGGAACGCTGCGACCGCTTCGGGCGATTCGTCAATTCGTATTTTCGTTGGTTGGGGGTGGGGCGGAGGGCGACGATGCCGGGGCGGCGGGGGATTGCGGGGTGATTACGGTTTTGAAGGGGATTCCTGACGATTGCGCTTGCGGAGTAATGGCCGCGTCCGCGTTCGAGGCCGATGGCGCGGGCGAGGCGAGCGGGGTGGCGGTGGCTTCGCCGATCAGATCGCTCGCGCGGCTCATCAGCGTGTCGCGGCGAAGATAGAGCGCGGCGGCGAGAACCACCAGCGCGATTATCAGCAACACGATCGCCACCGGATGCCCGCGCGAGGGCTTTCGTTCGCGCGTGCTGGTGACCATCGAGATCGGTTCGGCGATACGCGCCGAAGGATTGTTCTCGGCGCGTTGCACCTCGCGAATGAAGCGCGCGGCGGCGTCTTCCGGATCGAGGCCGAGAAAGGTTGCGTATCGGCGCAGGAACGGCAGCAGGTAGAGCTCGTCGGAGACGGTGGCGTAATCGTCGCTCTCGATCGCGTGGACGTAGTGCGCGGGAATTCGAGTCTCGGCGACGATCTGCTCGGGTGTGAAGCCGCGCGCCTTGCGCGTTTCGGTCAGGCACTGGCCGAGACTCACATCGGCGGCGCGCGGCGCGGCGCTCGGGCCTGTTGGCTTTGAAGCGGATTCGGGTTTCTCGTCAGCCACCGCTCACCTGCGCATCTACCTGATCATTCGCCCGGTTTTCTTCCTGGAAGCTTTCGCGCGTCACTTGTTCGATGTAGGGCGCGCGCCGACATAGGGAGCAAAGCCGCCGGACTGGACCTTGAGCAGATTAGCACGCGCGGATTTCACATAGTCAGGTTCCGGCGTGCCGGCATAGCCGGCCCCCGCGCTGCCGTATTTGATCGCGTCCTGCCAGTTATGCTGCTGAAACGAGAGCATCCCCATGTAGTCATAGGCCATCGCGTAGGTCGGGTAGTAGTTGATCGCGCGCTGAAAATCCTCGCCCGCCGCGATCATCCGGGCGGCCTGGTATTCCTTGACTCCGCGCTGGGTGAAGATCTTGGCGGCGAGTTGCTTCAAGCCGGGGTTGTCGGGATCGTGCCGGAGCGCCGCCTGGACGTCGTAGGCGGCTTCGTCGTAGCGGCCCTGCGCGTATGCGGATTGCGCCTGATCCTGCGCGACCGGAGCGCATGAGGCGGCGAGCGCGGCAAGTGCGGCGACGATCAGGAGGGTCAGCGGATATTTCATATTCGGGGGTGTCCTCGCAGGCTTTCTGGCGGCGATTGTGCCAGCCAAATAACTACAGACCGCCCGAGGGGATTCCAAGTGCCCCTTTCTGGGCCCTCGTCCTGAAAGGAAAGCTTTGCACTTCTCCAGACTCAATCTAATCGCGCGTCGCTTTCGCGCTGCGCTGAATAAGCTTCTCACCCAGCCTCTCCCTTCAGTCAGAAGAGCTTTGCGCAATCGCTCCTGATGGCTGCCCGCGCCACTGGCGAGATTCCTCGCGACGGTTGCCGCGCGGGATGAAATGCTCGACCCGATTCTCGTTGGCAACTCGCGCTCGGAATGACAGCAAAAAGGATCGCTAAATTGTCATTCCGAGCGCGGGCATATGTTCCGATTCGCGGCGTGCAGGTCACCTCGCGGGGCGGCCGCCGCGAGGAATCTCGCCCTGTGCACTAGCACACCATCCCGAAGAGGTTACGCAAGCTTCGCTTCAGGGTGAGAGGTAAGCCGGGGGGCATCCGGTGGGGTGCGGGTCGTGCGGGGGGCCGTTGTAGAGGGCGAGTTTTTTGCCCTCGCAGGCGATGACGCTTGCTTTCGGATTTGTAGGCAGAGTTTTCATTACGGCGGCGAGGTCTTTTTTGTTGGCGACCAGGATGAAGCATCGCGACGACCACATATCATTCAGGCGCGCCGCGGTGCCGATGAACTCGCCGCGCTCCTTGGACGGGTCGGCGAACTCGCCCAGCTCGCCCCAGTACTGCACCGGCATTTCGCGCATCGCGGTGTAGAACGGCAGCGCCTGCACATAATGATGGTACGAGCCGAGGACACATCCGGGCACGAGGTACGGCACGATCCCGCGCGCGAGTTCGCGGTAGCTGACGGCGGGCGCGATCTCTTTGCGCGCGTGCTCGGCGATTCCGATCGTCAGCAGCATCGCGATTGCGATCGGCGCGATCGCGATCGTGGGGTGAGTGGTTCCGCGCGCAAGCAGATAGGCGACAATCGCGCCTGCCGCGAATGCGATAGCGATAAAGCCGCCGCCGAGTGCGAGGCTGCCCGGCAATCGATGCGCCGCAACATACAGCCCGCCGCACGCCGCAAGAGCGGCGACTACGTTGACGGCGGCAAATGATCGCATCCATGCCAACATGCGCTCGCGAGAAATATCCGCCAGGCGCGTCAGGCCGTACCCGGCGAGGATCGCGAGCGGGGGGAGCGCGGGCAGGATATACGAGCCGAGCTTCGAGCGCGGAATCGAAAAGAAAATAACGATCGCCGCAAACCAGATGACAAGAAAATTCGACTGCGAACGGATCACGTGATCGCGCGAGCGGCTGATTTCAATCCATCCGAGCGGAGCGAAAAAGAGCCACGGCCACGCGCCGCCGACAATGATCGGAGCGAAAAACCACGGACCCCATCCATGCTCCTGCGAGCTGGTGAAGCGCTGGATATGTTCGTGGATGAAAAAGTACCCGAGGAAACCGGGATTGCGATGCTCGGCGAGAACGAACCACGGCACGACGATCACGAGATAGACAAGTCCGCAGGTGACGATTGGGATGCGCAAGAGCTCGCGCGCGCGTTTCTCTGCGAGCATCCAGATAAGTGGAATAGCGCCGCCGAAGAGGAGCGCGACGGGGCCTTTGCTGAGCGTGCCCAACGCGAGCATCGCGGCCGCAAGGAGCATCCAGCGCCGGCCCGCGCCGGAGCCGAGATCGGGTTTGCGTGAGGCGGCCAGAAACGAGCCCATCGCGGCGCTCAGAAAAAATGCGAGTGCGGGATCGAGCGTCGCAAAGCGCGCAAAGGCAAACACGATCGGCGACAGAGCGAGCACCAGCGCGGCCAGGAGTCCGGCGGCCGCGCCGAACATCGTGTCGCCGATCGCGCATACGATCGCGGCCTGGCCGGCGGTGAAAAGCGCGGCGGGCAGGCGCACCGCGAACTCGGTCGGACCGAGAATCCGGATCGCGGCGGCCTCTGCCCAATAGACCAGCGGAGGTTTTTCGAAATAGCGGACGTAGTCGTTGCGCGGTGTGACCAGATCGCCGGAGATTGCCATCTCGCGCGCAATTTCGGCGTAACGCCCCTCGTCGGGCTCCCATAGCGCGGGACGCCCGAGTCCGGGGAGGTAGAGGATCGCGGCGACGATCGCCGCCATCGCGATTCGAAGCCATCGGGAGCGCGGCGCCATGACCCTTGCAGTCTTAAGGCGCACGGGGGTCCGGTCAACCGGGTCGGGCAATTTCGGTCGAGCGGTATCAAATGATATGCAAATGCGATCAAATGGCGTCTTTAACCGGGGGCTTTCGGATGCCACAATGACGCCGAAACAAGACCGCCTGCTCCCGCACGAAACTATGGCGGCACGATTTTCCCCTTGAACTCTCCAGGCAAAATAGCTCCGATTCGAGATACGCAGGCGTGCGCCGCGCCGCAGGCTCGGATGGTTTCGATCGTGGTGCCGGTCTTCAACGAGTCGGCAAATCTGGGTGCGCTGTGGACGCGGCTGCTGCCGGTTGTGCGGAACCTCGGGCGGCCGTGGGAAGCGGTTTTTGTCGACGATGGATCGCTCGATGATTCGCTGGTGATTCTGCGCGAGATAGCCGCGGCGCAAGCCGGGCGCGTGCGCGTGGTCGAGCTGGCGCGCAACTTCGGGCAGCACGCGGCGATCCTTGCGGGGTTCAGGCAGGTGCGCGGCGAAGTGATCGTGACGCTGGACGCGGACCTGCAAAATCCGCCGGAGGAAATTCCGCGCCTGCTGGCCGAGATCGATGCGGGCAACGACGTCGTTGGCGGATGGCGAGAGGAGCGGCAGGATGAGAGTTGGCGCAGGTACGCCTCGCGGATGCACAACCGGCTGACCTCGGTGATCGTCGGCGTGCCGATGCATGATTACGGATGCATGCTGCGCGCCTATCGGCGGCATATCGTCGATACGGTGGTCGATTGCGATGAGAAGGCGGCGTTCGTGCCGGCGCTGGCAAATTCGTTCGCCAAGCGCGTGACGGAAATCCGGGTGGCGCACGCCGAGCGTGCGGAAGGAAAATCGAAATACAACCTTCTGCGGCTGGCGACCTTAAGCCTCAACCTGATCACCGGATTTTCTCTGCTGCCGATCCAGGCGCTCAGCCTTGCCGGGATCGGAATCTTCATCCTCGATGCGGTGCTGGTCGCGGTGCTGGTGCTGCATCGCATGATCTTCGGTCCGCAGCAGGAAGGCGCGTTGTGGCTGCTGTTCGCGGTCATGTTTCTGTTTGTCGGATTTATTTTCCTTGCGCTCGGGCTGATCGGCGAATACGTCGGACGAATTTATATCGAGGTGCGCCGCCGCCCGACCTACATCGTGCGCGACGTGTATGGCGATCATCACGAAGACGCGCCCGAAAGCCGCGGTTAAGCAATGAGCGCGCCCTCCGGTCTTGCGGTCAAGGAGGCGGCGTGCGTGGTGTTTGCCTATCACGAGATGGGGCGCGCGTGCCTGGCGGAACTGATCGATCTGGGCGCGCCAATCGCCGCGCTATTTTCGCATCGTGATGATCCGCACGAGGAAGTCTGGTGGAAATCGTGCGCCGAGTTGGCGCGCCGCCACAATATCGCCGTGCATTACCCCGGCAAGATCGATCCTGAATGGAGCGCGCGGATCGCCGCGATGCGCCCGGCGGTCATCTATTCGTTTTCCTATCGGCATCTGATTGCCGAACAGGTTCTCGCCCTTGCAAAGATGGGCGCGTACAACCTGCATCCTTCGCCGCTGCCGCGTTACCGGGGCCGCGCTCCCGTGAACTGGATGCTCGTGAACGGTGAGCGCGAGGCGGGTGTGACGCTGCATCATATGGTTGCGCGGGCGGACGCGGGCGATATCGTCGCGCAGAAAACCGTCGCGATTGATGACGCCGACACCGCGCTTACGCTCTACCGCAAACTGGTGCCGCTAGGCGCCGCGATTGTGCGGCAATATCATCCGCGGATCGTGGCCGGAACCGCGCCGCGCGTCGCGCAGGATCTCGCGGCGGGGAGCTACTTCGGGAGAAGGCGGCCGGAAGATGGGAAAATCGACTGGCGATGGCCGGCGCGGCGAATCGTCAATCTCATCCGCGCCGTGACCCATCCCTATCCCGGCGCATTCTGCTACCTTGGCGATCGCAAGCTGTTCATCTGGCAGGCGCGGGTCGCGAGCGAGAGTGGTTCGCGCGGCGAGCCCGGCGAGATCGCCGGCGAGGATGCCGGCGGCGCGCTCGAAGTCGCTGCGGGCGAGGGCAGTGTGCTCGTCATCCGCGCGCAGATCGACGGCGGCGCCGAAGGTGCGGCGCGCAGCGTCGCGGCGGCGCGATTGCTGAAGGGTTCTATCGTATTCCGCTGAACGCGGAAGCTATTTTGCCGGCACGCGCATGCGTGCCGGCTAACATGCGGAGGCATCAATGCGAGTTCTGATTACGGGCGGCGCGGGCTTTCTGGGCTCGCATCTGAGCGACGCGTTTATCGCGCGCGGCGATGAAGTGTACGTGCTCGATACGGGTGCGATCGCCAAGGTCCGCCATCTGCTAAATAACCATCGCTTTCACTACATCCATGACTCGATCTTCAACGTCGAGTTGATCGACACGCTGGTCGCAAAGTCCGACTTGATCTATCACCTGGCCGCCGTGGTTGGCGTCGAGCATTACGTCGGCGATCCGTACGAGACGCTGAACGTCAACGTCAACGGCACGCAGAACATCCTGAAGGCCGCCTACAAGTACAACAAGCGGCTCGTGTTCAGCTCGACGTCGGAAGTGTACGGACGCAATCCCAAGGTGCCGTGGCGCGAAGATGACGACCGCGTGCTCGGCGCGACGACGATCGACCGGTGGTGTTACTCGACCTCGAAGGCGGTTGGCGAACATTTCTGTTTCGCCTATCACAAACTCGGACTACCGGTGACGGTGGTGCGTTACTTCAACGTGTACGGACCGCGCCTGGACAAGGTCGATGTGGGGCGGCTGTTCACGATCTTCATGGGACAGCTCTTGCGTGGCGCCGATCTGACGGTGATCGGCGACGGTGCGCAGACCCGCTGCTTCACCTATGTCACCGACGCGGTCGAGGCGACGGTCGCGGCGGGGATCAAGCCGGAGGCCAACGGACAGGCGATCAATATCGGCGTCGATGTCGAAACCAGCGTGATCGAGTTCGCCAAGCTGATGATCGATCTGTTCGGGCCGACCAAATCGAAACTCAAGCACGTGACCAAGGAAGAAATTTACGGCAACAGCTACGAAGATATTCAGCGCCGCGTGCCCGACAACTCGAAAATGAAAAAGCTCCTCGGTGTCGAACCGAAAGTCTCGCTGCGCGAGGGGGTAAAGCTTTCGATGGACTGGTTCCGCAGCGAGCTTGGCGGCTGACCTGCGCGCGATTACGACAGCGGTTGGCGCGATGGAAGTGGCGCTCAAGATCGACGTCGATACGCATCAGGGCTTGGGGCTCGGCGTGCCGCGGATGGCCGAGATGCTCGCGCGCGAGGGCGTGGCGGCGAGCTTCTACATCTCGATGGGGCCCGACAATTCGGGGCGCGCGATCGTGCGTGTGCTGAAGAATCGCGGCTTTCTCAAAAAGATGTTTCGGACCAAAGCGGTTTCGATGTACGGCCTGCGAACGATTCTTTCGGGGACAATTCTGCCGGCGCGGCCGATCGCGCTGGCTTATCCGGGCGTGATGCGCGATTTGCGGGCGCGCGGGTTCGAAGTCGGCGTGCACGGCTACGACCATGTGCGATGGCAGGATCAGATCGACACGATCGGAGAGCGTGGTGTGCGTGCGGAATTGCGTGACGCATTCGAGGCGTTCCGCGCGATCATGGGCGAGCCCGCCAAATCATTCGCCGCTCCCGGATGGCGCACCAATGACGCCGCGTCGCTCGCGCTGGAGGACGAGATGCTCAACTATTGCAGCGACACGCGCGGGCGCTATCCCTTCCGCTGTGCGATCGGCGGCAAGGTCCTGGCGACGCTGGAGATTCCGACTACGCTTCCGACCCTCGATGAAGTGATGGGCCGGGCTGAACTTCCCGACGCCGCGGCGGTGCTGCGCTATTACCTGGAGCAGTTCAAGCCCGACGCGCTGAACGTGCATACGGTTCATGCCGAGACGGAGGGGATGGGGCATCTGGAGAGCTTTCGCGTGATGTTGCGCGCGCTCAAAGAGCGCGGCGCGAAGTTCGTTGCGATGCGCGAGGTCGCGGCGCGGATAAATCGCGCCGAGTTGCCGGTCTGCGAGATCATCCGAGTCGAGATGCCCGGTCGCGCCGGCTGGGTAGCAGGGCAGGGTCCGGATCGATCGCCCAGCCAGTAGGGTCGGCGTCTCGCCGGCGCGTTCCATGCGCCAGCCAATGATCCGTCATTTCGAGCCATTAGGCGAGAAATCCCGAGGCGTCCATGCTCGACGCCGACGCCACATGCGGCAGTCCTGCGTTCGGGATTTCTCCTTTCGGTCGAAATGACGGATACCGAAGTGCAAGTATGATTGCGCGCGGCACGCGCCTCTCGCTATCTGATTTGCGGCGTGCGATAAAATTCGGATCGCCGATGCCGGAATCGCCGCGAGCTCGCGCGGGCCGGACGAGTTTTCAGGAGGAACCCCAAGTTGAAAGATCCATTTAGCGTAGAAGGCAAAGTTACCATCGTTACCGGCGGCGGAACCGGAATCGGCGAGTCGATCGCCAAAGAATTCGCCAGCCGCGGCGCGCCGGTCCTGATCGCCAGCCGCAAGGTCGAAAATCTGGAAAAGGTCCGCGACGAAATTCGCAAAGCCGGCGGCAAGTGCGAGCTCGCGCAATGCGATGTGCGCGAGCCCGAGCAGTGCGACGCGATGGTTGCGGCGGCGGTCAAACATTTCGGACGGCTGGACGTGCTGATCAACAATCACGGCGCGAGTATCGCGAGCTCGACGCTCGAGCTTAAGCCCAACGGATGGAAAGCGGTGGTCGGGATCAATCTTGACGGCACCTTCTTCTGCTCGAAATCGGCGGCGCGCCAGTTTATCGCGCAGAAGTCGCCCGGCTCGATCATCAATATATCTTCGACTGCCGGTATCGACGGTTCCTCGCATATGCTGCCCTACGGCGCGGCCAAGGCGGGCGTGATCAACCTGACGATTTCGCACGCGAGCGAATGGGGCGACAAGGGAATCCGCGTCAACTGTATCGCGCCCGGTCCGATCGATACCGAAGGCGCCGCGCCGCGGGTCTGGCCGAATCCGAAAGTGAAAGAGGCGGTCGCGCGTTCGCGCGCGCTCGGACGCTTTGGCAGGGTCGAGGAGATCGCTTATCCGTGCATCTTCCTGGCGTCGGACGCGTCAAGTTACGTGACCGGCGCGCTTTTGATAATCGACGGCGGAACCTCGCCGCGAATGGCGGAGTAGTTAGAGAAGCGCGGCGCGGATACTCATTGTGAATGGTATGCCGTGGCCAAGGGCGAGATTCCTCGCGATGCTTCCCAGCGCCGCGTTACGGGCCTGGCGATACTGTTTCGCTGGTTCGCGCTCGGAATGACAATTCCGCGTTACCGCTGTCCTTATTCCGAACGTGAGGGGCCGCTCGATACGTGATGCTCAAAGCGAATCGCTTCGCGACGAATCGCAAGCAATCTCAGCCGGGCCGTCCAAAAAGGAAGAATAAAGTGTCATTCCGAGTGCGAGCCTGCGACGCGTATCGTGTCATGTCGAACACGCCGCGCGGCAAGAATCGCGAGGAATCTCGCCCGCCGCACTAGAGTGGTCCTTCGGAAGGATCTACGCCAATCGCGCGAAAATGGCAGCCGCTTCTTCTTAGTCGAATGCTTGCGGGTCGCACTTGAGCGCGAGCTGGCGGAGATCGCTTTCGTGATCGACGTCTTCCGTCGCCATCGTGCCGAGCGTGCCGGCGACTCCCTGATCGACCGCCTCCCAGTGCATCGCGCACAGACGCAAGCCCGTCGCGATCGCCGACAACATCGCCAGGTCGCCGCCCAGCCGCTCCCAATTGCTGGAGCCCTCGCGCGGCTGATCTTCGGGCGGGCGCGGCCACGCTTCGCGATCGGAAAGGATGTTGCGCAGCGTTTTGAAGTGCGCTGCTTCCTTTTCCGCCAGCACCTTCAGGTCCGCCGCCATCGCGGTATAGGAGCATCGATCGGCATGGCGTCCAAGCCGCGCGATCAGCACCTCTTTGCGTCCCGCGAGGCCGGCCAATTCTTCGACCGCCTGTTTTTCCAGCGAACCTGACGATCTGAACCTGGAGAAAAATCCCATCGCTGATGCCATTGTCCCCCGCGCGCCCCTTTTTCCATCCCCGGCGTGGTCATTAGCTAGCGGATTCGGGGCGGGGTCATCAAGATGGCGGCCCGTCATCTGGATCGTCGTAATTCGGTCCACCCGCATTTTGATCGGCATCGTCCGGAGCCATAAGCATTCGCACCAGAAACGATTCGCGCCGGAAAAAGCCCATGGTGTGATACGAATCGCCCAGGCGCAGCAGTGAGTAATCGAGATAATGCACCAGCTCGTGCATGAGAGTGCGCACGAAGGTCCGCGGCTTGACGACATCGTGGCGTTGCGCGGTGCGCATCCATAGGACGATATGTGCCGGAGTGCGCGCGCGCGAATCGAACGGATAAAACAGGCCGTGCAGTTCGCCACGCTGATTTCGCGGGCGCACGCTGCGTACCACGACCGGCAGCGGCATCACGGCCGCCATCCGGCAGACCTCGATCGCGACCATGCTCGTGGCCTGCGCGATCGCGGCTGAATCGCCCGAGTCGAGCGCGCGGGCGAGCGCGGCGACCGCGTTGCGGGCGGAAATCGCCGGCTCGAAATCGAACTTGCCGATCGCGTCGCTGCGCAGGTATGCGCGCTGCGCAAGCATCGGCATCCGATAGAAAAACGCGGGTAGCTTGCGTTCGGGGGGAGGCGGTCTTTTCGCGGTAGGCATCGCGGATTCGCGGGCGCGGCCTTTGCGCGTGCGGCCCGCTTTCGTATCATCTTCAAATCTCTGCTGACATTGCGAGAGGTCGCCGCCATGGAGCTGAAATCGATACCAATCGCCAAGCCTTCCGAAGACGTCAACGTGATCGTCGGACAGTCGCATTTTATCAAGACCGTCGAGGATCTGTTCGAGGCTCTGGTGCAGGCCGTCCCGCAAATCCGTTTCGGAGTCGCGTTCAACGAGGCTTCCGGTCCGTGCCTGGTCCGGCACGCCGGCACCGATGAGGCGCTGGAGCGCGCGGCGACTCTTGCGGCGCGCGCGATCGGCGCGGGGCACATCTTTGTCGTGATGCTTGGCAACGCTTTCCCGGTTAACGTGCTGAACCCGATCAAATCGGTAGCGGAGGTCTGCACGATCTTCTGTGCGAGCGCAAACCCGTTGCGGATTATCGTCGCCGAAGAGGCGGGCGCGCGCGGCGTCGTTGGAGTGATCGATGGTGCCGCGCCGAAGGGCGTCGAGGGTGAGCCCGAGCAGAAAGAGCGCCACGCGATGCTCCGCCGATTCGGCTACAAGAAGTAAACGCGCTGAAATCCTTCGGAACATCTACAGGATTCGGGTATGATCGCGATGCGTGCGCGATGTTGGATCGCGCGCAGTAACCACCCTCATCCGCGCGTCACGATGCATGCGAAAGAAGCGCAAGCATCGCGCCGCGGCGCCCTCTCACGGAGAGGAGGGTGTGTGAACGAAGGCGCGCGGCGCTCTTAGAGTCCTTGGCGAATCGCGAGGTGGCTGTGGCTAAGGCTGGTGACAGGCGGGGCGCGAAGAGCCGCAAGAAAACCGATTGGCGGATCGGAGGATGGCGCGTGCGAACCATCGCGGCGTCTGCGTTTCTGCTGGTCGCGTTCGCTACCGGCTTTTACCTCGCACAGCTCTACGGCGAAATTTCCGCGATGATCGAGCAGCGTCGCGCGGCGCTGAGCAGCGCGATCTATTCGGCGCCCGCTTCGATTAGGCCGGGCGACGATATCGCACGCACCGGTCTGCTCGATCGGCTGGGGCATTTGAGCTACACGCAGACCGCGACGCCCACCTCGCCGGGCGAATACTCGCGCGCGCCCAGCGTGATCACGATCTATACGCGCGACTTCAAGCTCGGCGGCACCGACAATCCGGCCGCGATCGTGCGCGTGGCGCTTGACGGCAACAAAGTCTCGGCCGTAGTCGATTCTTTCGGCGTGCCCGATCGCACGGCCGCGCTCGAGCCCGAGGTGATCGGGCGGCTGTTGCCGGGCGCCGCCGCGGAACGCGTCGAAGTCGACTTGGGCCAGATGCCGCCGTACCTGGTGCGCGGACTGATCGCGACCGAGGACCGCTGGTTTTACTACCATCCGGGGATCGATCCGATTCGCGTGATCGAAGCCGCGATCGTCGATCTCAGGTCGCATCATCTGGCCCAGGGCGCCAGCACGCTCACCCAACAGCTCGCGCGCACGTTTATGGATCGGCATGAGCGCAGCTTCAGCCGGAAGTTTCGCGAGCTCGCGGTTGCGATCGTGCTCGAGATGCGGCTGGGTAAACGAGAAATCCTCGAGCGCTACATCAACGACGTTCCGATGGGCTCGTACGACGGCACGCCGATCGAGGGTCTGCCGCAGGCCGCGCGCTACCTGTTCAACAAGGATCTGCGCGAGGTCACGCCGGCGGAAGCGGCGACACTGGTCGGGATGATCCAGGCGCCGACCCTGTACGATCCGCGGCGGCATCCGGAGAACTGCCTGGCGCGGCGCGATGTAGTGCTGGGGGTGATGAAAGACGCCGGCGTAATCGATGCGGCCACGTATCAGACCGCGATCAAGACGCCGATCGACATGACCAAGCCGGCCGGGCTGCGGCGCGCGCCATACTTCACCGATTACGTGACCAGTTTCGTCGAAAAAATTCCCGGCCTTAACGGGCATCTCGAAGGACTCAAGGTTTACACGACGCTCGATCCCGAAATGCAGGCGCTCGGGCAGGAGGCGATCGGGCAGAACCTCGCGCAGCTCGAAAAATCGCACAGCAGGCTGCGCCGCGCGGATAAAAAAACACAGCTCGAAAGCTCGATGGTTGTGCTCGACGCGGGAACCGGCGCGATTCGCGCGATGGTTGGCGGACGCGACTACTCGTCGAGCCAGTTCAATCGCGCTGCAATGGCTGAGCGCCAGCCGGGCTCGGCATTCAAGCCGATCGTTTACCTGGCCGCACTCGATCCTGCGCGCGCGCCGTTCTCTCCGCCGATGACGCTGGCGACGGTGCTGCCCGATCGACCGATGTCGTTCGGAACGTGGACGCCGGTCAATTACGAACGGACCTACCAGGGACAAGTGACCGTGGCTGAGGCGCTGTTCGAATCGCTCAACGTTCCGACCGCGTGGGTCGGCAGCCAGCTCGGGCCGGCCAGGATCGTGC
>JBOHWH010000095.1:0-40785 GCA_050736695.1 Binataceae bacterium (SeqCode)
CCACCGGCACCAGCGCGAGCATCCGCCGACTCAGGTAGCGGAGCATTGTGCCGGCTCGGCGCCGTCGGGCGCGGCGAGGGTGATTTGCGCTATCGAACGCAGGCTTCCGTTTGGATATGGATCGAAGCCATTTAGCTTGCGCTCCAGCACCGCGACGGTGTTGATCCACCATAGCGATACGTACGGCAAGTCGTCGGCGGCCAGCTTTTGCACACGCGCGTAGATTTGCTTGCGCGCGGCGGGTTCGATTGTTCGTTGCCCGGCCTCAACCAGCTCATCCATTTCAGGATTTGAGTAGTAGCCACGATTAGTATTGCCGTGCGGCGGCGCCATCGCCGAGTCGAACACCATGTAATAGTAATTTGGATCCTCAATCCCGACCCACTGCAGCGAGGTCAGCTCGAAATCGCCGCGCTGGATGTCGCCATAGTAAGTCGCCCATTCGAGGGTGCGCACATCGAGAGCGATCCCGACCCGCTTGAGCATCGCTTGAAAAACCTCGGCCACGCGCGCGCCTTCGGGCGTGGTCTTGAACTCGAAGCGCAGATTGCGCATCCCGCGAGCGTCAGCGCGATAGCCCGCTTGATCAAGGAGTCGTCGCGCCTCGGCCGGATTGTAAGCGTAGGTGGCGACGTTGCCGTCGTAGGCCCAACTCTCCGGCGTGAGCATCCCGGTCGCAATTCGCGCTGTCCCGCGCAGCATTGAACCGATTATTTCCGCGCGATCGATTGAGTATGCGATCGCGCGCCGCACGCGGAGGTCGCGCAGCCGGGGATCGCGAAAATTGAACGCCAGGTATTTGTACGTCGTTCCCGCGGTGTTGCTGATCTCCAGCGCCCTATTCTTCGCCAGCCACGGCAGGACCGCGGCTTCGATATTGTTCTCGGACAGGTCGCAAATTCCCTCAGCCAGCTCGAGCGCGCGCACCGTCGGATCCGGAACCACCTTGAACAGAATTTCCTGCACGCCCGCGGGCGGCGCAGCATGGTATGGATTTCGCACCAGAGTCACCGATTCGTCGCGCCGGTACGAAAACATCGCGAATGGCCCCGTGCCGGGCGGTCCGGACGCCGTACTCTTCCCCGGCAGGGGAGTGCCTTGGGGCACGATTCCTTGCAGCGCGATTTCCAGGGCAGGAGCGTACGGATGCCTTGTCGTCATCGTGACCGTGTAGTCGTCGGGCGCGGCTACCGATGCAAGTTCGACCATTCCCGCGCGCTTGGCCGAGATAGAGCTGGGCGCGAGAATCGAGTCGTAGGTGAACTTCACGTCGCGCGAAGTGAGTTCGCGCCCGTCGCTGAAGCGAACGCCGTGCTTCAAGTGAAAAATCAGTGTGGTCGGATCGGGCCGCTCGATTCGTTCGGCGAGATCGCCGACAAACTTTCCGTCGCGCGATATTTTTACCAGCGAATCGAAAACCAGCTCATTCACGCGAGAGGATATCGCGTCGGTCGCAAAGCGCGGGTCGGTCGAGGTTTGCGAGCTTTCGATATCGACCTGAATACTTCCCGGGGAACGTTCCGGACGCGCGCATGCGCTCGCGATAATCGCGCACAACGCAACTACAATCGCTCCCGGCCGCCCCCTGCCCCGCCTCATTAATTTCACCGCCACTCGACTTTGGATCATCGCGGATGGCGAGATAATAGCAGAAGTGATGCGCACTCGCGGCGCATCGCGAGGGAGGTTTCCGATGGCAACAGGATGGCGCGCCAAGGTGAAGTTGAGGCGAGGCGATCTCACTGAGGCACGGACCGACGCGATTGTAAACGCCGCAAACACCGGCCTGATCCTCGGCGGCGGCGTCGCCGGAGCGATTCGGAACAAAGGCGGTCCGTCGATTCAGCGCGAATGCGACGAGCTCGGAGCGATCGCATTGGGCGAGGCGGCGATTACCGGCGCCGGACGTCTGCCCGCGAAGTTCGTGATCCACGCCGCGAGCATGAGCCTGGGCGGCCGCGCAACCGAGGCGCACTTGCGCGCTGCAACGCGCAATTCGCTTAAGCGGGCGAACGAGAAGGGGCTCAAGTCGATCGCATTTCCGGCGATCGGAACCGGGATCGCGGGATTTCCGCTCGATCGATGCGCTCGCGTTATGCTCGGCGAGGTGCGGGAACATCTTGGCGGCACCACGTCACTCGAGCGGGTTGAATTCATTCTGTTCGACGCGGCCGGGTTGGCGGCCTTCCAGCGCGCGCTCGCCGATATCCCAGACTAATGCGCCATCGCGCCGCCGCCTCCGCTGTCGGGCTTGCGCAGCAGCAGGAAGCTTGGGACGAGAATGATCATCATGAACATGAGAACACGATAGATATCGTTGAAGGACAGCATCGCCGCCTGAGACTGGATCATCTGATAAAGCATTCCGAGACCCTGTTTCTGTCCGGTGATCATCTGCGGCAAATAGTGAAATGGCATTGCACCGGGGGTATGCGCTCCCGCCGAGCTCATTTTCCAGGCGTCGAAGACCGAAAGATGCTCGACCAGATACGACTGATGAGTCTGCTCGTGGTTGACGAGGGCAGTGGTCATGTACGAGATACCGATCGCGGCGCCCGCGTTGCGCATCAGGTTATATAAACTTGCCGCGTAGCCGATTCGCTCACGCGACACGCACGACAGCGTGGTGGCGGACAGGGTCGGGAAGATGAGTCCCATTCCCAGACCCATCACGATGCTGGGCCAAATGACGACCCACATGCTTACTTGCAGATTCCACCCCGACATCGACCACAGCGCCGAAGCCATCAGAACGAACCCAAGTCCGATCAGCGGCCGCGTATCGAAGCGCAGGCGCGCAATCTGCCCGACCATCAGCATCGCGACCATCGTGCCGAGTCCGCGCGGCGCGAGCACCAGGCCCGCCCTCCATGCGTTGTAACCGAGGAATTCCTGCAAGAAAATCGGGTTGAGCAGACCGGTGCCGTACAGCGCAAAGCTCATCGCGACAATTAGCGTGACCGAAAAGCTGAACACCGGAATTTTCAGGATCCGCAGGTCCAGGATCGGGTCGGGATCGCGCAATTCATGCAGCACCAGCCACAGCATCGCGCCGGCGGAAATCGCCGTCGCATAAACCACCCATGTCGAGTTGAACCAATCCGCCCGCTGCCCGCGATCGAGCACGATTTGCATCAGGCCCAAGCTCACCACCAGGAGCGCCATGCCGATGTAATCGACCTTGCCGCGGCGGGCACGGCTCTCGCGCATAAAGGCCGGATCGTGCACAAACCACGTGACCATCAGAAAGGCGAGTGTTCCGACGGGGATGTTGATGTAGAAATTCCAGCGCCAGTTCCAGTTATCGGTGATCCATCCGCCCAGAGTGGGTCCCATGATCGGCGCGACCATCAGGCCGACCCCCCACATCGCCATCGCGAGTTGCTGCTCGTTGGGCGGGAAGGTCTCCATCAGGATCGCCTGCGACGACGGAATCATCGCGGCGCCGGCTGCTCCCTGGATTAGCCGGAACACGACCATCTGATCGAGCGATTGCGCCGCGCCGCACATCGCGGATGCAATCACGAATATGGTCACGGAGGTCAGAAAGTAGCGCTTGCGGCCGAACCGCGCGGAGATCCACCCGGTCATCGGGATCATGATTCCGTTGGCGACCAGATAACTCGTCAGCACCCAGGCAATTTCATCCACGCTGGCGGAAAACGTTCCCTGCATATGCGGTAGCGCGACGTTGACAATCGAGGTGTCGAGCACCTCGAGCGTGGTGCCGAGCATCACCGCGATCGCGATCAGCCACTTGTGCGTCGAGGGTCCGAGCTCGACCTGATTTACTGCTGCTTTGGTTGCCGCGCCCAACTGATTGCCTGAAGAGTAACCGAACCATTGTATCGAAGCGCGCCCGCCGAGACATCGGCGCGCGCGCGTGATCTTGCGGTAACATTTGACTGCAACATTTCGCAGGGACGATTCGCAGAGACTAATCGACCGCTGCGAAATTTGTTCGCGCCGAATTTTTCGAGCCTGATGATGACATCGCGAGCTTTTGCGGCTACGATCTTTCCATGCGGCTTGCCGCGATCGACGTAGGCTCAAATTCCGTCCATATGATCGTAGCCGACGCCACCCGCGAGGGCCGCGTCGAGGTAGTCGACCGGGTCAAGGAGATGGTGCGCCTGGGGCGCCGTTCTTTCACCACCGGCAAACTCACAGACGAAGCGATGGACCTGGCGGTCCGCACGCTTACGAACTTCGGAAAGCTCGCGCGTGTGCGCAAAGTGGACAGGATGCGCACCGTCGCCACCAGCGCCGTGCGTGAGGCGCGCAACCGAACCGCGTTCATCCGGCGCATCCGGCGCGAGACCGGAATCGCAGTCCAGATAATTTCCGGAACCGAAGAGGCGCGCCTCATCTTCATCGCCGCGCGTCATGCGCTCGGCCTCGACGGCGGGCCGCATCTGTTGGTCGATGTGGGCGGCGGCAGCGTCGAGTTGGTGCTGGTGCGGGACGGCGAGCCGCTCTGGATGCATAGCGTGAAGCTGGGCGTGGCGCGGCTGGCCGAGCGCTATCTGACCGACGATCCGCCAACTCGCGCGCAGCTTCGGCACATGGAAGATCACCTCGAAAGCGAGGCGGGCGAACTCTTGCGCAAGGCGCGCAAAGCGAAGATTGTCCGCGCGATAGGAACCTCGGGCACGATAAACACTCTGGTCGCGATGGCTCGGGCCGCGCGGGGCGAAGAGTTGGGCAGACTGCACGGCGCAAGCGCGTCGGCGGCGGAAATCTCCGGCCTGGCGAGGGACCTCGTCTCCGCCAACGCGGCTCTGCGCGCAGAGCTGCCGGGAATCGATGCGAAGCGGGTTGACTTGATGCCGGCTGCGGGAGCGCTGGTAAATTTTATCGTGCGCCGCTCAGCAGCGCCCGAGCTGGTCGCATGCACGTGGGCGCTTCGCGAGGGGCTGATTCTCAGCCAGATGCGCACGGCGTTTCGCAACACCGCGGAGGACGCGCGCCGGCGCTCGGTCAAAGCAGTGGCCTCAAGGTTTTCCGGAGCCAACGCGCACGGCAAACAGGTTGCGAAACTCGCGCTCAAGCTGTTCGACGCGACCGCGCCAGTTCTTGGGCTGGCGCGAAAATCGCGCGAGCTGCTCGAATACGCGGCGCTGCTCCATGACATCGGACATGCGATCGATCATGATCGACACAACCGCCATTCCTATTATCTAATCAAGAATGCGGAATTATTCGGCTTCGAACCGGGCGAGATCGAAACCGTGGCGCAGGCCGCGCGCGGCCATCGCAAGCAGGCGCCAAAGCTCGATTCCCCGGAGCTTTCCGCACTCGCGCCGGCCCAGCGCAAGATGGTGCGCGCATTTGCCGCGATTTTGCGGGTCGCCGACGCGCTAGACCGCAGTCACTTCGGTGTGGTTAAAAATATCGAGGTGCGTTACACGCCCGGACGGCTTATTATCGGCGTCGATTCAAACAGGGAAAAAGCCGACCTCGAACTATGGACATGCGAGAGAAGGACGGATTTGCTGTCGCGCCTGCTGGACCGCCAGGTGACGTTGGCGCGTTGAGCACAGCGCAGAACGGAGCGACGCAGGCGGCGAGCGCGCCCGTGCCGGCGCAACCCGCAAAACCTGAGCCGGCGCCGAGCTTGCTCGCGGCGCCGCACGGATATCCGGGCCGCTTGATCGCGGTCGAAGGAATCGACGGTTCGGGCAAATCGACGCAGCTAATGCTGCTCGAGCGATGGCTGCGCGCGCGCGGCTACCCGGTCATCTTTACAGAATGGAATTCGTCGCGCCTGGTGCGGCGATCGATGAGCCGCGGCAAGAAGAAAAACCTGCTCACGCCGACGACTTTCAGTCTGCTGCACGCGGTGGATTTTGCCGATCGCTTGACCTACCAGATTCTGCCGCCGCTGAAGGCCGGGATGGTGGTACTGGCGGACCGATATGTGTTCACCGCGTTTGCGCGCGACGTTGCGCGCGGTGTCGATCCTGATTGGGTTCGCGCAGTGTATAAGTTCGCGCTCAAGCCCAATCTGACGCTCTATTTCCGCGTACCAATTGAAGTTTCGCTCGAGCGGCTGCTCTCGGGCCGGGCCAAGCTCAAGTATCATGAAGCCGGGATGGACGTTGGCCTGTCAGCCGATCCGGTTGAGAGCTTTCGCCTGTTCCAGAGCCGCGTGCTTGGAATTTACGATCAGTTAACCGACGAGTTCGGGTTACGCACAATCGATGCAACCGGCGAAATTCCGGTGCAACAGCGCGCCTTCCGCAAGATGGTGCAGGATGTCCTGCGCGACTACGATCGCGAACGGGCCCAGAACAATCATGCGGTCAAAACGGGCTAAAACATGGTACGGACACGGGCTTCCCTACATCAAAGAGAAGCACCTGCCCGGCCATCTGATCGCGATCGAAGGTACCGACGGCGTCGGCCGCTCGACCCAGATCGATCTGCTCCGCCCATGGCTCGAACTCGAGGGCTACGCGGTCAGCAACACCGGATGGACGCGCTCACCGTTACTCTCTGAAACGATAAACGAAGCCAAGGCGGGCCATCAGCTCACCGTCAACACCTTCAGCCTGCTCTACGCCGCCGATTTCGCCGATCGGCTCGAGCACGAGATCTTGCCCGCCCTGCAAGCGGGTTTTATCGTGATCGCGGACCGCTATATGTACACCGCATTTGCTCGCAACAACGTTATGGGCGCCGATCCCGATTGGAGCCGCGAGCTGTTCGGCGTCGCGCTGGTGCCTGACCTGGTGTTGTATCTCGACATCGACGTCGAAACGCTGATTCCGCGGGTGGTGCACGGCAAGGGAATGGACTACTGGGAATCCGGGATGCATCTCGCTCTCGGCACCGACTTGTTCGACTCGTTCAAGCGCTATCAAGGCAGGCTTATCGAGGAGTATCGGCATCTGTCGGCGGAGTTCGGCTTTGTGTCGATCGACGCGCGCGCGCCGATCGAGGAAATCCAGAACGATCTCAAAAAGCACATCGCCAACTATCTGAAAATCGCGGAACCTGCGCGCGCTGGCGCCTCCGCATCAGCGCGTAAGGAATGACGCGTGGAGGGGGATCCCCAGTCCAAATCGCGCAAGCCGCGTCTGTCGCCGGAGGACAATCTCGCCGCCTCGGCTATCGCCGCACTCGCGTACGGCGCGGATACGCTGGAGCGCGAATGCGCAGCGGCAGTTGCCGGCGAGATCGAGCCGATCCATCAGTTGCGCGTGGCGTCGCGCCGCCTGCGCGCGGCAATCGAGATGTTCTCCGGGGTGCTGCACGCCGGACAAGTGGCGCTTCTGCGCCGCGATTTGCCGTGGCTCGCGCAGACCGGAGGCAAGGTTCGCGAATGCGACGTTATCGGCGATACGATTCGCGCGCGAGCGCCGAAGCTCGAGCCGAGGCTCGCCGCGATGCTGCCGCCACTTTATTCCGAACTCGACGTTTCGCGCCGGCTGGCGCTCGCCGAACTCGGCAACGTGTTAGTGTCACCTCGGTACGCCGCCACCATCGCGCGCCTGCGCAAACCCCGCGTCAAGGTTGGCGCCACGGCCACATTACTCGGACCGGCTTCGGCCGCGATCCTTGCGCGGATGACGAGCGCGATGTCGCGCGCCGGCGCGCCATTGTCGGCGACCTCGATGCCCGACGCCGTCCATCGCATGCGGGTGCGCGTGAAACGGACGCGCTACACGCTCGAGATGCTCTCGGCTCTGGGCGGCAAGCGTCATCGCAAGGCGCTCATCCGGCTCGAGGAGCTGCAGGACCTGCTCGGCTCGTTCAATGACACGATCGTCGCGATCGCGTGGCTGATCGCATACGCTCGCGCGGAAGGCGCTCCAGTCAATGCAGTGCTGGCCGCGGGCGCTATGGCCGAGTCGCTACGAAGGCGCGAGCGCAAACTCGAACGGCGGTGCGTCAAGGCGTGGAGCAAATTCGAGCGTTCTGAAATCATGAAGGACGCGATCGATGAGGCTCGGCGCCGCGGCCATTGGGCGCATCACGATAAGCCAAATCTCGCCAAAACCTCGACGGAATCGGCAAAATGATATTGTACATCCTGAGACACGGAATCGCCGAAGATGCTCCCCAGGGCGGAGACGATGGCGCGCGCAAGCTGACCACGCGCGGGCGCGAGAAGCTTCGCGACAGCACGGGCGGGATGCGCACGCTCGGGCTCAAGTTCGACGTGATATTGACGAGCCCGCTAACCCGCGCGACCGAAACCGCCGAGATCGTCGCGGCGGCTTATGCGAACGATCCTCCGCCGCAAGTCGTTCCCGCACTGGCCACAGGGGTCGCGCCGCAAGAGGCGATCGCGGCCCTGCGTTCGTTTGCGAAGCATCGCCGCGCGATGATCGTCGGCCACGAGCCCCAATTGAGCGGGATCGCATCGATGCTGCTGACCACGTCGCCCAAAGGCGCGACTATCAGTCTGAAGAAGGGCGGCCTGATTGCGCTCGAAGTTCCGTCGTCTCCAGAGCGCGGCGCTGCGGAGTTGCTATGGATGCTGACGCCGCGTCAAATGAGGAAGATCGGAAAGTAGCGCACGGCGCGCGCACCTTGGCCGGCAATCGCGGCAATCCTTGGCCGTTACTCCCAGACTTTCGCGACAGCTACTGTCTCTGCGCGGACGCGACGATGGTCGTTTGCACCGGGCGGTCCGGCCTGCGACTCCGCGTAGCGATCCACCGTCCATACGGCTGCGTGATTGATTTTCGTCACCAGTCCGCGACTCCGCGCAGGACTACTCATCGGAACGGAAGGATCGAAGCAGAACCATCTTGCGCCTTCGCCACCGACCATTGGCATCGTTCCGGTAAACGGCTCGCAAATCGATCCGTCCGCAAGCAGCATCGTCCACGGCTCCGGAGCCTCCGGCGGCGGCGCCGCGTCGTTTGGAAGCGGCTTGGTGAGTTTAAGCACGAATCCCGCGTGATTGGTCGCGGGATTTGCGTCGCACACCACTTCGCCTTGATGAGGTGGCACCTGAAAACATGGGTCGTGGATTTCATTGCCGATCATGCATCTCCAGGCGCCGGGCCGCATAACCGCGATCGAACTCGTCCAGCACGATCCTGCCCGCGGCGCGCCTGCCGGAATTGCAGGAGTAAAGAAGTTGACCTGCGTTTGAGTGACGGGTGCCGCCGGCGCGCCTGAACTGGCGGATTGTTGCGCCGCCAGCGCCGGCCGCGGAATAAAAATTGTTGCGCCTAACACACCGGACACGATCAGCGTCGCCAACGACTTCGAAGTCATTTTCAATTACCTGTCGATGCTTATATCGCTTATATCAATACGCGCCCTGCCGCCGCACCATCAAAAGAGCGGCAATCTGATTCCTGACGTCACCATCGCGCCGGTTGCGACGCCCATCAACGCCTCGCCTGCGACCATGCCGGCTGCGAACAACAGTCCCGAGCCGCCGCTTTCGCCCTCTTGATGGCCGAAACGCGCTCGGATTATCGCACCCACGAGAATCGTGACGCTCAGTCCGAACGGCAGATAGAGTCCAATAGCAACGGGCATGATCGGCGTACGCCACTGCGAACCTGCCGCCTCCAGCGCCGTGTCACTCGCGGCAAGAATCGCGGCCAGGCCCGCACCTGCCGCGATTGTTCCCCACGGCAGTCCGCCGCTGAAGACCCCCTGCGCAACTTTCGCCATCAGGAACGCCTGCGGCGCGGCCAGTGCGCCGGCTTTGGCGGTCGCGGTGCCGGCGATTCCGTATCCGGCGATGAGCAGATTCAGAATCGGCGCCATCACGACGGAGGCCGCCAGCGCACCGATCAGGACGCCGATTTCGAGCGCGCGCGGTGTTGCGCCGACGTAATATCCCGTCGCCAGATCGTGCAGCGAATCACCTGCCATCGCGGCCGCCGTGCACACGACCGCGCCGGCCAGAATCGCGAGCCGCGGACCGACGTTTGCGCCCTCGACTCCAACCGCGCGCAGGTACATCGCGATCCCAAGCAGCACTATCACCGTGACGCCCGAGACCGGATTGTTCGATGCGCCGACAATTCCCGTCAGGTAGCCTGCGACCGCGGTGGCGAAAAATCCGACTATCGTTAGAACGATCGCAAGCGACACGCTCAGCCAGATTCGCCCCGAGAGCATCAGGCACAGCGCAAAGATTACCGGAACGACCAGCGTCACAGCGGCAAGAATCGCGCGCGCCGAAAGGTCCGTGTCCTCGCGCGAACGAACAACCACCTCGCGCGAACGCAGTACCCTGATGCTATCGGCCAGCGCGACGCCGATTCGCGTCCGCAGCCGCCAGAGCGTGACGATTCCACCGGTCAGCATCGCGCCAACGCCGAGGTAGCGGACCTGCCCGCTCCATAGCCGCGCCGCCGCGCTTGCGGCGTCGAGGGAATGTGCGACACCCGGATGCGTCAGCATCAGGAACGGAATCGCGACCAGCCATGCGAATGCTCCGCCGGCAAAAACCAGAAGCGCGATTCGCGGTCCGATTATGTAGCCGACTCCGACCAGCGCCGCCGAAATATCGATCGAGCCGGAAATCGCTGCGCCGCCGATCCATCGCGCGCCCGAGAGCGCGCCCGGAATCAGCCCGAGCATGTCCTGCGCCGATTTCAGAAGCGCGGCGAGAATTCCGCCCCACGCCAGCGGCGCGACCTTCGCGGCGCCTTCGCCCGAGCGGAGCACCTCCGCGCAAGCAACGCCCTCTGGAAACGGCAGGTGTTCATCGACGATATATGCGCGGCGCAGAAACACGACCAGCAGCGCGCCCATCGTGCCGCCCGTGGCGCTGAGCGCGGTCACTTCGAGATAAGGAAGCGGCCCGTGATTGCCGAGAATCACGATCGCGGGAAAAGTGAAGATCGCGCCCGCGGCGACCGCCTCTCCGGCCGACGCGATCGTCTGCACGACATTGTTTTCCAGGATCGTTGCGCCGCCAAGAATCCGCAATATCGCCATCGAGATCACCGCGGCCGGGATACTCGCCGAAACCGTCAATCCCGCGTACATCCCAAGGTAGGCGTTCGCGGCGCCAAGAATCAGCGCGAGCGCGATGCCGAGCGCGACCGCGCGGACGGTCAGCTCGCGAAGCGAGGTCTCGGGCGCATCGGGCGCGAGCGTGGTCAGCGGCGAGTCGATTCGCACGGCGCAACTATACGCGATCGCGAGGGTGGGGAAAGATTACTGTGCGTTGATTCGCCGCGCCAAAGTCAGGTGCCTTAAGAACCGCTCGGGGAACTCTCGACACTGCCGTCGGGCGTCTCGACCTGTTTCCCGGCGGCGCGCCATCCCGAGATTCCATCCTTCATCTCGCTCAGGTCCGTGTATCCGGCTTGAGCCGCCCGCCGGGCGGCATCATCTGAGGCCATTCATTGCAGGTTGTGGCAGTAGAAAACCAGTTTGGCGTTGTGCTTGCTCGGCAGCTCGTCCGCGACGTTGTAACTGTCGGACGACGAAAGCGGACGCGCGCCCGGAATCATCCCTTCGCTCTCGCGGACGCTCGGCGGATTCGCATCGTAGATATGCACGTGCGAGTTTGGATCGGCCATGAGCTTAACCAGGTCTTTTACGTGGATAACGTGGATGTTTGCCGGAGCGGTGGGTTCGTTATTGATAACAGCACCAATATCGGCGGCGATCGCATGCGCTGCAAGCGGAATCGTCAGCATCGCGATCGCGCCCGCGATCGCAGTGATGATGCCCGACGGACTGTGCCGCTGAATGTGCCTTTGCTCGCTCATTTGAGATACGCTAGCAAACTCCGCGTACGGAAAAAAACCGTCAATTCCCGCGAGCAAAGGAACAATTTCAGCCATGCCAAAACTCTACGAGCATCCGTTTTCTCCATATGTGCAGAAGGTCAAAATCGCGCTCCACGAAAAGAATGTCGCGTTCGAGACCGAAATTCCCGACGCGTTCAGCGGCGCGGCAAGCAAATTCGGCGAGACCAATCCGCGCCTCGAAGTGCCCGCGCTGGTCGACGAAGGATTCCCGATCTTCGACTCGACTATCATCCTGGATTACATCGACGAGAAATGGCCGCTGCCCGCGCTGATGCCTGCGTCGCCGCGCGAGCGCGCGCGCATCAGGATGATCGAGGAAGTTTGCGATACCTACTACGAGGCGATCAACTGGGGCCTGATGGAAGTGCGGGCGTGGCGGCGCGCCAGCGGCGCGATGGCCGCAAAGCTCGAGTCGCGCGCAACCGAGCAAACCGCTGGAATCCATGCGTGGCTCGAACGCGAACTCGGTGGACACGAATGGTTTAATGGCGCCTCATTCGGCCGCGCCGACCTGTCGGTCTATCCCTACGTGCACGGCTCCGTCGTTTGGGGCGTCTCGCCGAAGGCGGGTTCACCGCTGGCGAAATGGCTCGAACGAGCCGAGCTGCGCCCGAGCGTGCGCAAGACAGTCGCGGCTGCTGAACAGTTTGCGGGCTCGATGGACGCGCTGCCGGCGATGCTCGAATCGGGCGCCTTCAAGCGCCAATACCGGGACCATCGCCTCGAATGGATGATGCGCAGTGGCGGCGTCGAAGTCGTGCTCGAAGGTTTGAAGAAGGGAACCCTGCGCTTCTCGGAAGAAATTCGCTAACTGTACGGATGCGGCGGCACGCCATGAGTGCCGCCGCCGCACCCAATTCTCACGCGGTGAATCTAAACGAGTCGCCTTGCTTGCTGATCTTGCCCGCCGACGGCGTGCCGAAATGCGTCCCGAACACCAGCACTCCCGTGTCGGCGTAGCGCTCGCAGAACGCGCGGCGCGTCTTCTTGGCCAGAGGACCGTCGGAGTCGAACGCGTCGTCCCATTCGGGAAACATGCATTGAATCGGATGATGCATCAGGTCGCCGGTGATCACCGCGTCGTGCCCCTTGGATGAAATTCGCACACTGTGATGCCCCGGAGTATGGCCGGGTGACGGTTCGAGCCAGACCTCGTCGGTGATCTTGTGGGTCGAGTCCACCAGCTGCGCGTGTCCGGAATCGACGATCGGACGCACCGAATCCTCAACCGGGTCGCGCATGTCGGCACCGTCGAAATGCGACCAGAAATCCCATTCGGTGCCGCCGATGATGTATTTGGCGTTGGAGAAGGTCGGCACCCATTTCTCGTTCTCGAGCGTGGTGTTCCATCCGACGTGATCGACATGCAGATGCGTGCAGACGACGTGGTCAACGTTCTCGCGTGTGCATCCTACCTTCTTCAGGTTGTCCAGGAACGGAAGCTTGAGCTTGCTCCAGACCGGATTAGAACGGACTTTGTCGTTGCCGATGCAGGTATCGACCACGATCCGTTTGCCCTTCGATTCGATCACCAGAGCATGGATGCTCATGATGAGCTTGCCCTTGGCATCCAGAAAATGCGGTTGCAGCCAGTCGGCGTGCTTGAGCATATTTTCGGGGGTGGCGTCGGGCAGCACGAAAGTGCCCGGCCATGGCGATTCGCTTTCGATAATGCGGCTTACTTTTACATCTCCGATATTCCACGAATTCATCGCTTCGGACCTCCGGCTGCGCCGTGTTCGGCATCTGCCGCGATATCTATCGCGATTCGATGCGCTGCGCCAAACGCCGTACACAGGCGATAGTCTCGCCCGTGCGGCCGTTGCAATTGACACTGTGTCGGTAATGACTTAGTTGAACAGCAAGGCGCGCCTCGTTCGGAGTACTCCGCTGAAACCGCCCCGCTTTACATACGCCCGCCCTCAGACGCTCGACGAAGCGATCGGGATGCTCGCCGGCCAATCCGGCGCCCACATCAACGAAATTCCGCTCACGCCGGAGACGCAGTTGCGGTGTTCATCGGCAGTGAGGGATTTCACGGCTTTCATCGCAATGGACATACCTACGGCAAACGTGATGAATGGGTTCAGCTCCGACGTTTCTTAAGAGCGTCATGATCATCGGCGACGTCCGCGACGAAAAGATCCTCGGGTCAACATCCGCGGCGACATGGCTTGGGTATCGTTCGAAGCCGATCTGGTTTTGAACGCGCTCGAGCAGGCGGGCACCGCTGAGTCGGGGATGGCGCTGCCCAAAGAGCCAATGTCGATATACTTTCGCGGCAGCGAGGTTTACGTTCGGCAGGACGGCACGGGGACAAAGAACCGGCAATGTGGCATTGCCACTACTCGCCGCACGCGCGCAAAGACGAGCCGCGTCCGGCCTTCGGCGACTGAGGTATCGCGATGGCGAAAGTTAGAGAGTTCGGCGTTGGATTCGAAAACCTGCATGCCCGCGATTCCGTCCGCAACGCAAAGCTGGCTGAAGAGCTGGGCTTCGGCACCTGGTGGGTACCGGAGGATTATTTCTTTCGCGGCGCCTTCAGCCTGGCGGCGGCGGCCGCCGCCGCGACCTCGCGAATCAAGATCGGAATCGGAGTGCTGAATCCCTACACACGGCATCCCGCGATGACCGCGATGGAGTTCGGCGCGCTCGATGAAATCGCCGAAGGCCGCGCGATTCTGGGACTCGGCGCGGGCTTGAAAGACTGGATCGAGGGCCGTTTGGGACTCCCGTACACTCGTCCGACTGCCGCGATGCGCGAGACGATCGACATCGTGCGCGCGATGTTTCGCGCGGAGAAGGTTTCGTATCAAGGCCGCGTGTTCAAAACCGACGGCGTCAGATTCAATTTCGCGCCGCAACGCAGCGAGATCCCGATTCACTTGGGCGTGCTCGGCCCGAAAAATCTCGAACTCGCGGGCGAGACCGCCGACGGCGTTCTGCTGAGCATCATGACCTCGCCGGCGTACCTGGAATTCGCAGCCGGCCATATCCGCCGCGGACTGGAAAAAGCCGGACGCAGCCGCGCGAACTTCAGCGTCGGCGGTTACCTGATTCTCTCGATGTCGGAAAACGAGCAGGAGGCGCGCGATCGCGTTAAACCACTCATCGCGATGCTGATCTCATTGATGGCGCCGCAGCCGGAAGTCCCAATCCTGGCGACCGCGGGACTGGAGCCCGAGACGATCCGCGCGTTCGGCGCAAGCCTGGCGCGCGGCGAAATGCCGATCGCGATGGTCACCGATTGGATGATCGACACGTTTACGATCGCGGGCAGCCCCGCGCGATGCCGTGAGAATCTGGCCAAGCTGGTCGAGGCGGGACTCGACTCGCCGGTGTTCTTCGAAGTTCCGGGGGTTGGAGCGGAAAAATTGATCCGCGACGCGCACGTGCATTTGATGCCGCATTTTTTGTAGAACTGACTCAAGGAGCGCTGCGACCACCATGGCAATCAAACCACCGACTGACGACGAATTGCGCGAACTCGGGCGAGCGCATCAATTCGATCTCACACCCGCGGAAGTACACACGCTGAGCGGCGCGATAGCGGCGCAGATGCGCGGCTTCGAGCGAATCATGGCGACGGCGCCGGTCCCGCAATCGTCGGTGGCGCGATATCCGAAACGGGATCCGGGCGTACGCGCCGATCGCGCCGGCGATCCGTTTAACGCCGTCGTCCGGCGATGCCACGTCGCGGGCGCCGCTTCCGGAAAACTGGCGGGCAAGAGAATCGGCCTGAAAGACAGTATCTGCATCGCGGGAATCCCGGCCAGCGGCGGCTCGCACGTGCTCCAGGGCTACACGCCCGACATCGACGCGACGATTGTTACGCGGATGCTCGACGCGGGCGCCGAGATTGTCGCGACACTCAACATGGACGACTTCGCACTCTCGGGCGACGGCCGCACCAGCGCATACGGCCCGACGCTGAACCCGCACAACCCGGCCTACTGCTCGGGTGGTTCCTCGAGCGGGTCCGGCGCGGCGCTTTATTATGACTGGACCGACATCACGATCGGCACCGATCAGGGCGGCTCAATTCGAATTCCGGCATCGTGGTGCGGCGTCGTCGGTCTCAAGCCAACCTTCCGGCTGGTTCCATACACGGGCGTGATGAGCATCGATCCGTCGCTCGATCATGTCGGACCGATGGCGCGAACCGTGCGCGATGTTGCGCTGATGCTCGAAGTGATCGCGGGCAGAGATCCGCTCGATCATCGCCAACAGCACGACATAGCCGTTCCGGAGTACACCGCCACCCTGGACCGCGGAGTGAAAGGCAAAAGACTGGGACTCCTGCGCGAAGGTTTCAGCCAGCCCGGCGCGGAAAGCGACGTGAATGACGCGGTGCGCGCCGCCGCCGCGCAACTCGAAAAGCTCGGCGCCAAGATCGAGGAGGTTTCAGTTCCTGCGCATCTCGAGGCTGGTGACCTGCTCTACGCGATTATCCCGGAGGGAATGATGAACCTGATGCGCACCGGGCTGGTGAGCGCGCATCATGGCGGGAACTATAACGCGTCGCTCGCTGAATTTTTCGGCGCGCACTACGCCGAGCGCGCGAACCTTGAGGCCTCGACCGTGAAGTTCATGGCGGTGCTCGGTGAGTTTTCCTCGCGTCGCTTTCATGGGCATCTATATGCGCATGCTCAGAATGGGCGGCACGCATTAACTGCCGCGTACGACGCGGCGCTCGAGAAGTTCGACGCGCTCGTGATGCCGGCGACGCCGATGAAGGCGCATCGCCAGGACGAGCAGGCGCCCTATTCGATGGTCACCAACACCGCGCCGTTCGATCTGACCGGACATCCGGGGTTGAGCGTGCCTTGCGCGATGTCCAAAGGACTGCCGGTCGGGATGATGCTGATTGGGCGGCACTTCGAGGATGCGGCACTTCTGGAGATGGCGTACGCGCTCGAGCAGAGCGGCGATTGGCGAAAGCGGTAGGCGCGCTCAGCCGCGGCAGCACATCTTTTCGATCACGCTCCGCAGGATCGAGGGGCCGCGCTCGAAGTAATCGCGCCGGATGTATTCGTTGGGCTGATGCGCCTGGTCCATCTCGCCCGGTCCGCAGATGAGCGAGACGATATCCGATTGCGCAAACCATCCGCCGTCGGTTCCGAACAGTACCCCTCCTGAATCTTTCGCTCCGGTCGCCTCAAACAGCGCGCTCTCCAGCGGCGTCGCACGCGGCGAGTTGAGCGGTGGCACCACCATCGGAGGACGAAGCTCGATCGAGGCCTCGGCGATCCGCGAGGCAAAATCGTGCAGATCGAGTCCCCGCACGCGGCGCGCGGCTTCGCGATAGAGCTCCAACGGATCGGTATCGGGCAGCGAGCGGTAGCTGATCCGCAGCACGCACTCCTCGGCGATCATATTGAGTGCAATTCCACCCGCGATCGTGCCAAAATTCAGCACGTCGTAAGGCGCGTCAGGAAAAATTGCGCGAAAAGCGGCGCGGGGCTCGGCGCGACGCTCTTCCTGGATACTGCCGATCGCTTCGATGACACGGCCCATCACCGCAATCGCGTTGACGCCCGCCGCAGGCGCTCCGCTGTGGCCGCCGCGGCCGCGCACCGCGATGTCGAAAAGGACGATACTTTTGTGTGCGTGACTGACACCCCACGAAGTCGGCTCGCCGATCCATGCCATCCGCGGCACTGGAGTCCCGCCGAGTACCTGGCGCAGTGCGGGTCCGGCTTTCTCAGCGCCAAGGCATCCGACTTCTTCGCTCGCGGTGAATACAAACACGAGCGGACGCTTGAGCCGCGACAGATCGAATTCGCGCACACCGTCCAGGCATTCGGCGATGAAGCCTTTCATGTCGGTGGTGCCGCGACCGAAAACGCGATCACCTTGCGCTTCGAGCTTCAGCGCTTCATGCGTCCATCCCGGCTGCCCCTCGAATGGAACAGTATCGACGTGCGCCGAAATGATTAGGCCGTCGGCCTTCGCGGGCCCGGCCCATGCCACCAGATTCGCCTGGGCGGCGCCGCCCAACTCGATTGGTTGAATCACGACCGAGAATTTTCGTCCGCGCAACTCCCCCGCCAGATACTCGATCGCCGCGATATCGCTATGCGCGCTAACTGTATCGAAAGCGACCAGGCGGCGCGCCACTTCGTACAAGTAATCAGTCATGAAAATCGGCCTCGCGCCGGCGCATTCATCGCGCCGGCCAATCTATCTATCATGCGGTATTTGGCGCAGTCCCGTACAGCACACGCATCCAGATAGTGACCAGGGTATCGAGCAGCAGGCGGGAATCGACTTTCGGATCGCGATCGAGCTTATCGTTCATGTATCGTTCGCCCATCAGTATGAGCGCCCGCGCGACTTCGTGGGGATCGAGCGCGGGAGTGCGGCCGGCACGCATCTCAAAGCGAATCCGCCGCGCCGTGGACTTCGTGATCCGGTCCAGGAAAGCTTCGTAGCCGCGCGCGACATGACGATCCAGCATCGCGGCGTCTGCAAGCGCACGTATCATATGGTGATGCTCGCGATAGACGGCGATCAAGCCTTCGAAGCCGTGTTTGAGGTCCTCGCGGGGGTCGCCTTTGCCGCTGAACCATCGATCGCTCATCGGGAACGTCTCCGCGAGCAGCTTCTCGACCAGTTTCATCGCAAGGTCGTTGCGGTCGCGAAAATATTCGTAGAAAGACGGTCGCGAGAGTCCGGTCCGCGCCATCAGATCGTCCACCGTCATTGTGTGAAACGGTTTGTGACGCAGAAATCTCTCCGCCGCTTCGAGGATCTCTGAAGCTGCATCTTCGGGCCGGCGCCGTTTTCGCGTCCGTGTTCTGGACGCCGCCGGGCGAAACTTTTGCGGAGATTCGTTGCGGTGCCGAAATTTGGCCAAGGGAGCGTCGGTGTGAGGTGACGATTGCTGGAAACTTATGTGGTCACGAACCGGTTTATCCTTTACAAGATTGGGGGTTTGATAACAACAAGTCATTTTGGCCCCAACTCTATCCTCACCAACTCGCCGGTCGCGTTAGATGCATTGCGCGCGGTAGGATAAGCGGGGATCGGGAGCGTTATATGGCCAATCAGACCGCGATGACTGAGATCGAATCGATTGAAAGCGGGACTATCTCGCAGTCCACTGACGGCGATGCCAAACCTCCGACGCGCACCGGCAAAGACCCGGCGACGGACGGTTCGACGGGGGCGACGATCGTCAAAATCGATCCGGACCTGAACGCGCCCGAGCTGTTTCTCAATCGCGAGCTGACGTGGCTGGCATTCAACCGCCGCGTCTTCGAACAGGCGCTCGACGAGCGCAATCCGTTGCTCGAGCGGGTCAAGTTTCTGGCGATTACCGCCTCGAATCTGGACGAATTCTTCATGAAACGGATCGGCGGGCTGAAGCAGCAGGTTGTGGCCGGGATGCACGAGCTGACCGTGGACGGGCGCACCCCGCATCAGCAGATCGCGGAGTGCCTCGCGCAGGCGCGCGAATTCGACACGCGGCAGCGTGCGCTACTGCCGGTGCTGCTGGGCAAGTTGCGTGAATACGCAATCGACGTCCTAGGTTGGGAACAACTGAGCCCTGACGAGCAGGTCGCGATCCGCGAATCGTACTTCCGCAATATCTTTCCGCTGATGACGCCGCTTGCGATGGATCCGGCACATCCATTTCCTTTCGTATCTAACCTGTCGCTGAATCTGCTGGTAACGCTGCGGGCCGCCGATGAGGCCGATACCTCGATGGCGCGGGTCAAGATTCCGGTTGGCTTGGGAATTCCCCGCTTCCTGCGCGTTGACGGCACCACCCGATTCGTGTTGCTCGAAGACGTGATTGCGCACACACTCGATCTGCTGTTCCCCACCATGATCGTCGAAGCGTGCGAGTTTTTCCGCGTCACACGCAACGCCAACACCGAGCGCGACGAAGATGAAGCCGACGACCTGCTTGAGTTGATTGAATCCGAGCTGCGCGACCGGCGTTTCGCTCCGATGGTGCGGTTGGAAATCGTCAAGGGGATGAATCCGGTGCATCGCGGGATGCTGGCCGCGGAGCTGGGACTCAACGAGCGCGACGACGTGTTCGAGATCGAGGGGATGATCGCGCTACGCGACCTGATGGAACTGGCGACGGTGGAAAATCCCGCGCTTCACGATCCTCCGCATCATCCGGTTGACCATCCGCGCCTGACGCCGTCGCGCAGCATTTTTCATGTTATCCGCGAGGTTGGGTCCGTTCTGCTGATGCATCCCTACGAGTCGTTTCCGACCTCTGTCGGACGTTTCCTGCGCGAGGCGAGCGTCGATCCGAAGGTGCGCGCCATCAAGATGACGCTGTACCGCACTTCGAGTGATTCCGAGATTATCGGCTACCTGTGCGACGCGGCGCGTAACGGCAAGCAGGTCGCCGTCGTCGTCGAGCTAAAGGCGCGCTTCGATGAAGCGGCCAATATCCAATTCGCGAGCAAGCTCGAGGAATATGGCATCCACGTCACTTATGGCGTGCTCGGCCTGAAAACGCATTCCAAGGTGATTCTGGTAGTGCGTCAGGATTACAACGGGCTGCGCCGCTACGCGCATATAGGCACCGGCAACTATCATCCAGGGACCGCCAGAATTTATGCCGACTTCGGCATTATTACCTGCGACGACTTGATCGGTCAGGACCTGACCCAGCTTTTCAACTTTCTGACTACAGGCAACCGCGGCGGCCGAACCTTCAAGAAAATCATTCCGGCCCCGGCTTTTCTGAAAAAGGCGTTGATCGACCGGATCGAGCGCGAGAGCAAGCTCAACTCGGCCTCGTCGCCCGGACTCATCCAGATGAAGATGAACGCGCTCGAGGACGCCGACATCACGCGCGCGCTGTATCGTGCGGCGCGGTCCGGCGTGAGGGTCGATCTCATCGTGCGCGACACGTGCCGGCTGCGCCCGGGCATTCCGGGGCTCTCTGAAAACGTCCGCGTGGTCAGTATCGTCGGACGCTTCCTCGAACACGGCCGCATCTATTACTTCCGCAACGGGGGCGCCGAAGAGTACTTGATCGGCTCGGCCGATTGCATGAAGCGCAATCTCGAGAGCCGAGTCGAGGTGGTTGCTCCGGTCGAGGATCCCGCATTGCGCAAGGAGTTGCGCACGGTGCTGGACTTGCAGCTCAAGCCGAATCGCGCGGCGTGGGAGATGCGCTCGGATGGCAGCTACGTCAGGCTCGCGCCCGATGATCCCGGCAGCAACTGTCAGCAGGCGTTGATCGATCTATTCGAAAATCGCGAGAAAGAGGAGTCGAAAACGCGTCGGCGCCGGCGTAAGGGTTTTGCGCGCCGCGCGATCAAATAATCCCGGCGGCGAATGAATCGAGGAGTCCGAGCTAACCGTTGTCGCGTTCCCTTTCGCTGTGCAGAATATGCAGCGCGACCAGCCGCGCAACCAGGACTGCTACGTACATCTGACCCGCCACCGCCTCTAGAGCCGATGCTGCGCGCGCGGGTCCGATAGCCGGGACGATGTCGCCGTAGCCGAGCGTCGTAAGCGTGACGAAGCTGTAGTAGATGAGCCGTTGAATTTCGTCGTGCGTCTTCGCCAGACTTGTCAGCGAGATCCCGCTGCTGAGCGTGAATGCGCCGGGCCAGTGTAGTTCCAACGCCAGGTAGCCGAACGCCCACATCACGCCGATCAAAAAGTACACACACAGTGCTCCGCTGATCGTGTCGTAAGTGACGCGGCCCGGATCCAATACCTGTCTCAGGATTCCGACCGTGACGTAAGCGAGAAAAGCGATCGTGAACAGTGCGGCGACAACCTGAAGCTCCGTGCTCAAGCCGTGGTCCCATAGCCATCTTCCCATCAGCCCCGGCGCGAGCAGCAGGGCGGCGATAATCAGATCGCGCCGATGCCGCGTGCTTGCGTAGAGCGCCGCCAGCAATACTCCCGAGATCACTATACGCAGCAAAGTGAGCGCGCTTTCATGGCCTTCAAAGAAAGGGACCACGCCGACCAATCCGATCAGTAGAATGAGCAGGACTGTAAAGCGCCCGCGAACCAGCGCGCGCCGCCATTTGCCTTGAGCTCGCGCTTTGCGCGGCTCAGGCATCGAAGATGCCTTGGTGGCTATCCACTTTACGCGCCCAGAAATTCGCGCAGCCGGGCCGCGAGCTCCTGCGGTTTTTCCTCCGGAATGAAATGGCCGCAGTCCGCGATCGCGCCGCCAACCGCGCTTTTCGCGACACGTTTCAGTGACTCAACCACCAGCTCGCCGCGTCCGCGCGGACCTCCGCCCCCCAAGCCGAGCGTGGGCATCGGCAACTTGAATCCTGTCGCCAGAGTGGCACGATTGTCTTCGACATCGCGCGCCAGGGCTCGATAGAAATTGAATCCCGCGCGCATCGCGCCGGGCTGCGAATACGTGCGGACGTACTCGTCGATATCTTCGCCGGAAAAGGTCGCCGCCCGATCAATTCCATTCATGAAAAAGAATTCCAGATAGATTCGCTCGCGTCCCGTTGTCAGCGCCTCCGGCAGATCAGGCACCTGATGAAACAGATGATGCCATCGCGGCGCTCCACGAGGATCGAGCGCTCCCCCGGCGCCGGAGGGGCGATCGCCGGGCACAGGCACATCGAGCATCACCAGATGCGTCACTTCATTCGGATGATCCGCGGCGAGGCGAAACCCGGTCGGCGCGCCCCAGTCGTGACCGACGACGATAAAGCGCTCGTGCCCGAGATGCTTGCTCATCAACTCCCACATGTCGTTCGCAACTATGCGTTTGTCGTAGCCGGAAGATGGGCGCGATGAATCGCCAAGCCCGCGCAAGTCCGGCGCGACCATCGCGTACTTGTCCGCCAAAAGCGGCATCAGGCGGCGCCATTCGTACCAGGTCTGCGGCCATCCATGCAGCAGGACCATCGGCGCGCCCTGCCCCATCGTCACATAGTGGATGCGCACACCCTTGAGATTTGCGTAGTGATGCTTGAACTCGTCCATGGGGCTCAGCTCCCGCGCGCAAGGCTAGCAGAAATCCGACGGTGTGGAGGAGGACGATCTAGCGCGCCGGTGCGACTGACGAAACGGATGCGGGAACGCCGCGAATCCAGGTCACGTGGCCTCCAGCGGCAATCGAGACATCAACGACATGGGCAACTCGCAGCATCAGGAAGCTCGGATCAGTTAGTCCCCACGCCACGTAGGGCAGCACGAAATGCGTACTCGCGGTTAGGTTTTCGCCCACGATTCTTCCGCTCACCTCGAGAAAGATCTCGTGACTGGAGCCGTGCAGTTGCAGGATGCCGGTGAGCTTCGCGGAAAAATTGCCGTCGGGTTCTTCGTGGCCCGCAACGTGCTCGGGAACGAAAATGATCTCGGGATAGCGCTGCGTTTCGAGCACACTGTCCTTCATCTTCGCGTCACGCATGCTCTCATTGGTGTTGGCGCTGTTGGCATCGATGACGACTTGGCCGCTCGCCTCTCCGCTGGCAGGGTCGGCGGTAATCGCGCCGCTTTTCAATTGAAACGTACCCTCGGTTGCATGCAGCGATCCGCCCAGCGTGAACAAGATTTGCGTACGCGCGGGATCGAGGCTGAGCGTTCCCTTCGACGGCTGAGGATGCGCGGCGAAGGCCGATGAGGCAAGCAAAATCGCCGCAAGCGCGGCCGTGGGAACGGCAAGTAGTCCTTTGCGCATCGAGTGCATCCTGATCCGTGGCGGAAACCGCCGTTACGAGACGCGCCGGACCGGTGCGCGCGAGGCCAGAATCCGCCAGCCGAGGCTCGCAATAGTATCGAGACCGACCGCGCGCGGCGAAAGCTCACCCGCATGGACCGCGAGCAGTCGTGCGAAGATGCTCGGGCGCGAAGCCAGCGCGGCCAGCACGCGGGCGCGCAACCATCGATTCCGCCCGACCATCACGAGGACTCGCGCCATCAAAAGCGGCATCCCGATAATCCTCGCGTGTGCGCGCTCGTAGAGCGCGAGATCGTCGTGTACCATCGCGTCGGCCAGTGCAAGCGATTCGTGCAGCGCGAGCGAGATGCCGTCGCCGGTGATCGAATCGACCGAGCCTGAAGCGTCGCCAACCAGTGCGATCTGATTGTGAGTCACCGCACGCAACTTGACCGAGGCTGAAATACTTCCGCGCACCGAAGTCGATGCGGAAACGCCTTCAAGCCGTTTCGCCAGCGCTGGAAAAACTCGCGGCAGATCGTCAAGGCGCAGCTTCGCGCCGTTTCCGGTGAGCGCCACGCACACTTCTTCCGCCCCGACCGGAGTGACGTAAGCTTGTCCGCGCGGATGCCAATAGACCTCGACGAGATCGCTCCACGGCCGCAAGCGATAATGTTGGCGAAACCCTGCGCGACGCATCACTGCGGCGGGGGTGGGAATATTCGCCCATTCGCGGACTCGCGAGTTGTGTCCGTCGGCGCCAATGATCCATCGGCAGGCGATCAACTGTCCGTCAACGCTGACGCCGCTACGGCTGATCGCATCCACGCGCGAACCCCATCGCAGCGCCACACCATGCTCGGCGGCAGCCCGCGCCATCGCCTGGTGCAGGGCGGTTCGGCGAATCCCTATCCCGTGCGTACCGGGGAACCGCGCCTCGGCGGTGACTTCATTTTCGATGAAACGAATTCCATGAAACTGTTGCTCGGGAGCGAACTCGATCGTCACTCCAAACCGGCGCATTGCCTCGACTCCCGCCGGCATCAGGCCTTCGCCGCAAGCTTTGTCGATCGGAGGACGCGCGCTGTCGGCAAGCATCACGGACAGTCCACGCGAACGTGCCGCGATTGCCGTAGCCAGCCCCGCGGGTCCGCCGCCGACCACGAAGACATCAGTCGCGCGTGCGCTCGCTTCTACCATCGCACCAGCAGCAGCTCGGAGCAGAATCCGGGTCCCATCGCGAGTATCAGGCCCATCGTTCCAGGCGCGGGCCGGCGATGCTCGATCGTCTCCTCGAGGACGCATAGCACCGAGCCCGACGACAGATTGCCGACCTGGCTCAGGCAATCCCAGGAGACACCGAGCTCTCGGTCGCCAAAGCCGAGCGCAGACTCGACCGCCTGGAGAATTTTGGGGCCGCCCGGATGTATCACCCAATTGCCGATGTCGCCGCGCGCAAGCCGGTTGTCGCGCAGGAATGCGTCAACGTCGCCGGCAAGATGGCATCGGATCAAATCCGGCAGCTTTGGTGAAAGGACGATGCTGAATCCTTTTTCGGAGATGTCCCATCCCATGATGTCTTCGGTGCCGGGATAGAAGACCGAGCGGGTGCTGATGATTTCGGGAAGGGTTTCGGCAGGTTCGTCGCGCGATCTTTCGCTGCCCACAAGCACTGCGGCCACTGCGCCATCGCCAAACAGCCCGCTCGAGATCAGGTTGACGGTGGAAATGTCGTCGCGTTGAATCGTGAGCGAGCATAGCTCGACCGACAGGATCGCGGCGGTTTGATTTGGAAAGGCGCGAACGTAATCGGCCGCGCGCACCAGACCGATTGCGCCGCCGACGCATCCGAGACCAAAGATCGGCGTACGCTTTAGGTCGGGTCTGAGGCCCATTTTATTGATCAGTTTCGCATCGAGCGAAGGGCTCGCGATTCCGGTGATCGAAACGATATAAAGGGCGTCCAGATCACACCGCTCCAGCCCCGCGCGCTCGAGCGCGCGATCGATTGCGCGCGCACCAAGGCTCTGCGCGGCCTCAACCCACGCCGCGTTGGTTTCGCCCCAGTTCTGAAATTGCGCGTAGCGCTCGATTGGATAGGCGAGATAGCGGCGTTTCACTCCCGCGCGCGAATGCAATCTCTCGATAAGGCCCGGACGTTCCAGTTTGGCGCCCCAATGCTCCTTGAGCGCCGCGGTAATCACTTCTTGCGGATACGAGTATTCCGGGAACTCGCTCGCCACTCCGGCGATTCTCATTGCATTCACCTCTTACTCGGGACCAGTCGATTTTTGGCAGGTTCGGGGAACCCCCGCTTAGACGGTAGCCGAAGCCCAGCCGGGAGTCAGACCACTGTCGAAGATTATAAGCCGTCGCGGATCAAGATAATCATTGCGGGACAATAACTTACCGACTACCATTTTAGGGCACATCGAATTCTTTAGAATGAATTTATTTCCCGACCGAAGTCTGCGTCGCGGCAGTTGCCCCGGCCCTTGCGCGGCGACTGGATTTTCTCCGTGAGCTATATCGCCTGACTGGCGGTTTATCTAAAGGCGCGTCTCAGATCGCGAGCATCCGTGGCGCCAACAAGCGTAAGGCAGCGGCCGCAAGTCATGGATCTACCACTGACGCGGATCAATGCGCCGGAAGCGCTGGGGTTTCCGCCGCCCATTGCGAGATCGCGGCCTTGTCCGAAGCGGTAAGCCCGGCCGAAGGATGAAGGAGTTTGAAATCCCACGGCGGCATCTCGCCATCGGCAACGACACTGGCTGCTAGATTGCGCGCCTGCGCCTTGGTTGCTTGATCGTAGTTGTTCCAGTCGGAGAAATTCATCTTGCTGCGAGCTGAATTGGAAGCCAGGTACGATGGTGAGATCGACGCGTACCACGGCGCACTTCCGCCGTTTGAGTGACAACTGTAGCAGGAATTCTGCAAGATTTGCTCGACCGCGGCATTCGAGGTGACGTCCACGGGCGCGACCGTCGGTATCGCTCCAGCCGAGTTGGAGCTGCTCGCGCATCCGGCAGCAATCATCACGGCGGCTGCCACAAATAGCGCACGCGCAATTCTCGCGGCGCGGCGCGACCGGCTGAAACCGCCCCTCGCCGCTAGTCGATCGAAAGCCCCACCCCACCCAACCTTGTTCACCACAATCACACCTCTGGTTACTTCTGCGGGTTAAATCTCAACGCAAGCGTGATTACCACGTGTCGATGCACGGACGCTTTTTGCCGGTTCGCGGCGCGGGCGGCGGCGCGGATTTCAGGCCCGCCATGATCCAGCGCCGCGATTCGAGCGGATCGATCACCTCATCGATTTCGAAATGCGAAGCGGTGTTGACGGCCTTGCCGTGCGCGTACATCCGGGCAACCATTTCGTCGAAGAGCGCCTTGCGCTTGGCCGGATCCTGCTCGGCCGTAAGCTCATTGCGATAGCCCAGCTTGACCGCGCCCTCGAGACCCATCCCGCCAAATTCGCCGGTCGGCCACGACACGGTGAAGATGGGAGCTTTGAAGCTTCCACCCGCCATCGCCTGTGCGCCGAGTCCGTAGCCTTTGCGCAAAATAATCGTGAAGAATGGAACCGTTATATTCGCACCGGTCACGAACATCCGCGCCGCGTGGCGAACCAGCGCAGTCTTTTCGACTTCGGGGCCAACCATGATTCCGGGCGTATCGCACAGGAACAGCAAAGGAATATCGAACGCGTCACAAAGCTGCATGAAGCGCGCGGCCTTGTCGGCGCCGGGCGAATCGATCGCGCCGGCCAGATGTGTGGGATTATTTGCTACAATGCCCAGTGGCCGCCCCTCGATCCTGACCAGCGCCGTGACCATCCCGAGTCCGAAATTGCGCCGGATCTCGAGCACCGAACCAGTGTCTGCCAGCGTCTCGATAACTTTGCGCACGTCGTAGATGCGCAGCCGATTCTCGGGAATGATTGTGCGCAGGATGCGCTGATCGGCAGACTCCCACGCGCGAGTCGGTCCTTGAAAATACGAAAGATAGCGCTTGGCGGTTTTGACCGCCTCGGCTTCGTCGTGGACCGGAATATCGACCACGCCGTTGGCCACCTGCACGCTCATCGGGCCGACTTCCTCGGGCCGAAAGATTCCCAGGCCGCCGCCTTCGATCATCGCGGGGCCTCCCATCCCGATATTCGAGTTCTCGGTCGCAATCACGATATCGCAGCATCCGAGGAGCGCGGCGTTGCCAGCGAAGCATCGCCCCGAATTGATGCCGACCAGAGGCACCAGTCCGCTGAGCTGTCCCCAGTATTGAAACGCCATGCAATCGAGTCCGGCGACTCCTACTCCGTCGGTATCGCCCGGCCGGCCGCCTCCGCCTTCGGTAAAGAACACGACAGGCAGGCGCATCCGCTCCGCGATTTCGAACATCCGATCTTTCTTGCGATGGTTCTGCTGGCCCTGAGTGCCGGCCAGCACCGTGTAGTCGTACGACATCAGCACGCACTGCGCGCGCGCATCCTCGAACAGGTCTCCGTTGACACGGCCGATTCCGGCGATCATCCCGTCGGCGGGGGTGCGCCTGATCAAATCGTCGAGCGCGCGGCGGCGACGCTGCGCCGCGATCACGATCGAGCCGTACTCGATATAGGTGCCGGGGTCGCACAGATCATCGACGTTCTCGCGCGCGGTGCGTTGATGCGTCTTTCGCCGGCGCGCGACCGCGTCGGGCCGGGCAGCATCCAGACCAACCGCGTGGCGCTCCTGCACCTCGGCGAGGTCGGGACGGATGCGATCGAGATCGATTTTCTCGGCGGCCGTGGCGGCGGAATCCGCGACCTCGGATTCTTCAATGAACAGCAACGGATGGCCCTCGAAGACCGCGTCGCCCTTTGCGACCGCGATCTGGCGCACGACCCCGCTCACGTGCGCCGCGATGACGTGCTCCATCTTCATCGCCTCCATCACGAGGAGCTGTTGGCCGCGGCGCACCGTGTCGCCCTGGCGCGTATCGATCGAAACGATCCTGCCCTGCATCGGCGCAGTGACCGCGAGCGTGCCCTCGGGCCCCACGACTTCGTGCGCGTGCGGCGCGGGCGCGGCGACCGTCGCGACTTCAGCCGGCGACGCGCCATCTTCTGATTTTCCGTGATGAAGCACAGCGAGCGGATCGCTGGTATCGATTTTCGCGCCTGCCCCGGCCCTGCCCGACGCAGGTTGAGCCCCGGACGCGCGCTCAAAGAACAATCTGCGATGCGCCGAAGGCTGCGGGCCGACAAGCTCCGCGGCGTGCTCATCGATGAAGCGAGTATGGATACGATTGGCCGCGAACTCCGGATGCCGCAGCAGGTTCTGCAGAAATCCTATATTAGTCGCCACACCTTCGACTCTGAACTCGCACAGCGCGCGATAGGTTCGATTGACGGCGTCGGCAAAATTCGCGCTCGGCGAATGTGCGATCAACTTCGCGATCAGCGAGTCGAATCGCGGATTGGTCGTGTAGCCGGAATAAGCGAACGTGTCGACGCGCAGCCCCGGACCCGACGGAACCTCGAACGTGCTTAGGGTTCCCCCGGCTGGCTTCGCGCCGCCGTCGGTCGTCATGGTTTCGGTATTGATCCGCGCCTGAATCGCAAATCCGCGCGGCGGCGCAATCGCATCTTGAGTCAGCCCGAGCTCGCCGAGCCGCATCCCGCCCGCAAGTTGCAACTGAACCCGGACCAGGTCCACGCCGGTGACCTCTTCGGTGACGGTATGCTCGACTTGCAGGCGCGGATTCGCCTCGATAAACGTGAACGCCGCATTCTCGCCCGCACCGCCGGTCGCGCCTGCCGCGTCGAGCAAAAACTCGAAAGTGCCAAGACTATCGTAACGAACCTCGCGCGCGATCCGCACGGCCGCCGCGGTCAAGCGGTCGCGGGTTTGTGGACTGATACTCGGGCTCGGCGCGATTTCGAGGATCTTCTGATTGCGCCGCTGGATGGTGCATTCGCGCTCAAAGAGATGGATCACATCCCCTGAGCCGTCGCCGACGATCTGGACTTCGAGATGACGCGCACGCGGCATCAGTTGCTCGACGTAGACGCCGCCATTGCCGAAAGCGCTGCGCGCTTCCGATTGGCATCGCGTAAAGGCCTGTTCGATGCCGGCCGCATGGTGCACCACGCGCATGCCGCGTCCGCCTCCGCCAGCGACTGCCTTAATCATGATCGCGGCGCCCGCGCCCAACGAAGCAAAAAAACTTCGGGCCTCATCAAGACTGGCGGCGCCGCTGGTGCCGCGCAGAATCGGCACGCCGCAGCGCTGGGCCAGATCGCGCGCCTGAATCTTATCGCCGAAGAGGTCAAGAAGCTCAGGACGCGGTCCAACAAAGTGGATCGCGGCGGCAGCGCATCGGCGCGCAAACTCCGCGTTCTCACTCAGAAAGCCATAGCCCGGATGAATCGCGTCGCAGCCGGCATCCTTCGCGGCAGCGACAATCTGCTCCGCATCCAGGTAGGCTGCTACCCCGATTCCGCGCAGAGCCGTCGCACGATCGGCCTTGCGTATATGTAGTGCGGCGGAATCATCCTCGGAGAAGACTGCCACGGTGCGGATACCGAGTTCGGAGGCCGCGCGCATAATTCGGATTGCTATTTCGCCACGATTGGCGACCAGGAGACTCTTCGCAAGCATAGGGACTGCCGTCATCCTTCCGTCTGCCGTATCGGCGTTGTCCGATCGGCGGCGCACTACATGATCTAGCATCTAAAGCACGCCCGCGCCGATCTTTGAAAGCGCCGGCTTACCGCATCGGAACCGGGCCGCGATGGCTATGGAATAGAGATTTGCCTACGATGGCGTTCGGCATCGATACGATCTCCGGATGGCCGATTGGGGGTATCATCGTTGCACGACGTCCTTGGGGCCGTTTCAGAGCATGCTCGAGCATGGTTGTCCCGCGCGATGGCGTTTGGGCGGACCCGCCTCGCGCGCAACATCGGTATCGCGATCATCATCGTAATATTTCTGTATGGTGTAGCGGGCTTCTTCGTCGTGCCGCCGGTCTTGCGCCACATCCTGACCGGACCGGTCGCAACCCAAATCAAAAGGCCCGTTGCGGTCGGCAAGATAAGTTTCAATCCGTTTACGCTGCGATTGAACGTCGATCGCCTGCATGTCGGCGATATCGACCCGCAGAAACCGTTCGTCGATCTCGGGCATCTGCGCGTGAAAATAGCCTGGAGCTCGCTCTTTCGGCTGGCGCCGGTAGTCGGAGAACTTTCGGTTGACCATCCTTCGATCCACCTCGTCCGCATCGCGCCGCAGCGCTTCAACTTCTCTGATTTGCTCGAATCAAAAGCGCCGCGCAAGCCGGTCGAGGCACCGTCCAAGCCGCAGCGGTTTTCGGTATCTAATATCAAGCTGACCGATGGCGCCGTGCACCTCGACGACCAGGTGCTGGGACAGCAGCATTCCATCGAACACATCCAGGTGGGTATTCCGTTCATCGCGAACCTGCCGCGCGACGTCGATATTTTCGTGCAGCCACTGTTGCAGATGGAGGTGGATGGCAGTCCGGTGCGGATTGGAGGACAGGGCAAGCCCTTCGGCGCCACGCGCGATTCGATCGTCGAGCTCGATCTCCATCGCCTCGACCTCCCGCGCTATCTCGGTTACGTGCCGCGCAAGCTGCCGGTGAAAATCCCGCAGGGGACTTTCTCATGCGCGCTGCAGGTGCATTTTGTTGCCAAGGACACTGGTCCGGTAATCGCTATCGCCGGCGAGCTCGCGATCGACGGTCTCGATGTCCGCGATCCGAACGACTTGCCGCTAGTGACGCTGCAACATGCGATGGTGATGCTCAACGACGTCGAGCCGCTGAAGGGCAGAATTCATCTCGGGAGAATCCGGGTGGATGAACTCGCCGCCAACCTCGTGCGCAATCACGATGGCACCATCAACCTGATCTCTCTTGACGCCGCTAATCCTCCCGCACCGGGCAGTCCTGCGCCGCCTCTCGTAGCGGCTACGGCGGCCGAGGCAGCACCGGTGACGCCGGCTGCGCCGCCTGACGTGTCGATTGATTCGTTCGAGCTGGCGAAAAGTTCAGTCAAGGTAACCGACAACACGGGCGCGACTCCGGCGATTCTCTTGATCACTCCGATCCACGCGCAGCTCGGCTACTTCAGCCTCGCTGGCGGCACGACCTCGGCCTATGACTTGGCGGCGAGCTTCGCCAGCGGAGGAACGATCGAGGTCAAAGGCGGGGTCGACTATGCGCATAAGCAGGCAACGAGCACCGTGGAGATCGATCAGGTAGATCTGCCGGCCCTGCAAGGTTTCGCGCAATCAATCCTCGCGGCCAAAGTGACCGGAGGAAAGCTTAACGCACAGGCCAGTATCAAAACCGATTTTGCGCCGTCCAGCTTCAACTTGCACGCCGAGCCGGCGAGCCTGTCGCTGGATAGTTTTGCGCTCAGCACACGCGACGGCCGCGAAAAACCCGTCCAATGGAACAAGCTCAATGTGGCGATCGGACAAGTCGATCTGGCATCGCGTCAGGCAACGGTGAATGAGATTCGCGGCGACGCAATCCGCGTGTCCGTTCGCCGCGAGCACGACGGAAAGCTGAGCCTGCTCGCACTGATGGCGACACCCGCACCTCCGCCCCGCCGCCGCCGCGAGACGGTTGCCGAAAGACGCGCGCGCGAACGTGCGGAACGCGAACAAGCGGCCCGCGAACGCGCGGAACGCGAACGCCAGAGCCGCAAAAAAGAGCAGGCCAAGACCCCGGAAACCAAACCCTGGCAATTCCGCATCGCATCGATCGCGCTTGAGAAGACCGATGCGGAGATCGAGGATGCAGCTGCTCCGCGCGCGGTCAAAATCGCGGTCGCGCCTCTCAACATCCATCTGAAAGATGTGACCAGCGACTTTGCCAAGCCGTTCGCGGTCGATCTCGACGGCACTCTCAATCGAAGAGGTACTTTCAAGGTCACGGGCAACGCGGCGATCACACCACTTAAGGCTAATCTCCGGGTCGTCACACAACGCCTTGATCTTTCTCCGGCCGATCCATACGTCACCAGCCATCTGAACGCGACGATTAAGAGTGCGCTCCTGACGATGAACGGAGAGCTGGGTCTGGCGCAGGAACGCAAGAATTTTCGGATCACGTATCGCGGCGACGCTACCGTGGGCGACTTGGCGACGCTCGATAAGCTGACCAACGAGAACTTTCTGAAATGGCGCGCACTCAGTATCAGACGAATCGACGCCGATTTTGGCGCCGGTCCGCCCAAGCTGCATATCGGCGCGGTCGCGCTGTCCGACTTCTATTCGCGAATTATTCTCAATCGAACCGGCAAGCTGAATCTGAAGGATATCACCGCCAATCCCAACGCCGCGCCCAAATCGCTGACGGAAGCGCAGCCTGTGACGCCAGCGCCTGAAGCTGCTCCAACCGCGGCGGAGACGACGACTGGTCAGCCCATACCCGCGGACATCGCGCTTGACCGAATCACGCTGCAGGGCGGCAAGATCGATTACAGCGATTTCTTTATTCAGCCGAATTACACCGCCAATCTGACCGACATCGAGGGAAAGGTGGGCGCGTTCGGAACTCGTTCGACGCAGCCCGCCGATGTCGAATTGAACGGGGAGGTCAACGGCAGCGCCCCGATCGATATCAGCGGATCGGTCAATCCCTTGGCGCCAGCCGCGTTTATCGACCTCAAAGCCAAGGCTGACGGGATCGAGCTTACGGGACTGAGCGCGTACTCGACCCGCTACACCGGCTACCCGATCACCAAGGGCACGCTTACGGTTAATGTTCATTATCTGCTGGATAACGGAAATCTGACTGCCGACAATCACATCTTTATCGATCAGCTCACCTTCGGCGACCGGGTCGAGAATTCGACCGCGACCAATTTGCCGATTCGGCTGGCAGTGTCGCTACTGAAAAACTCACGCGGAGAAATCGACGTCGATGTGCCGGTGTCGGGCTCGCTCAAGGATCCGCAGTTCAGCATCGGCAGTGTGATTCTGCACGCATTCATGAATCTGATCGTCAAAGCGGCGACCTCGCCCTTCAGTCTGCTGAGTTCAGCCTTCGGCGGTGGAAAGCAGGATTTGTCTTACGTCGAGTTTGCGCCAGGCTCCGCGGTGCTGAGTGCGGATAGCAAGTCTCGGCTCAATACTTTGATTCAGGCGCTCACCGAGCGGAACGGCTTGAAGGTAAATATCGAAGGGCGCGCCGATCCCGCGTTCGATCGCGAGGGGCTTCTCGATCAATCGATGAAGGCGCAGAAACTGAAGGGTACCGGTGGCCCGAGTAGCGATCTCGAAAGCGTCAAGATTGCACCCAATGAGTATGATAAATACCTGACCCGCGCTTACAAGGCGGCCAAGTTCAAGAAGCCAACAGACTTCCTCGGACTAAACAAGTCGTTGCCGCCGGACGAAATGAAAAAGCTGATGCTCGCAAACGCCTCCGATAGCGATTTGCGCACGTTGGCTGACGCCCGCGCCAACGCGGTGCGCGCCTACTTGAGTCCCAAGATCGATCCGGCGCGGCTGTTCCTGGTCGCACCCAAGCTAACCGCTGCCGGTATCAAGGATCAGGGCAAGACGACGCGCGTCGATCTGTCTCTGCAGTAGCGGACCCCCGCGCGCAATGGGCCATTCGCGAGCTCTGGCGTGGAGGTGCCTAATCAGTTCCGTGCCACGCGGCGGACGCCGGCTGCGAATACAATCGCGGCAACTGCAGCGCGGCCGGAATCGCAACCGCTATCCCGATCAGGATCAGCGCCGCGCATGCGATGCGTCCTCTCCGACCGGCGACGCGCAACGCCTGCACCGTAGCCACTGCCATCCACGGCAGAAACGGAACCCAGTATCGCGGCCCATAGCAAAAGCCCGGACCAAAGCCGGTGAGCGAGAGCAGGACCAGATATAGAATCAACGGCCACGCCATCCGGCGCAGCATCGCGGATTCAGGATCAAAGCGATCGAACGCCTGCGCGATCGCGAACACGGCGAAGATCGCCCACGGCGCGAAGACCAGCACACCATGGGCGGGATCGAACAGCGTATCGTGAAGCGGTTCGAGGTCGCGTGCCAGATCCCATGCCTCTGAACCCAAAATCAGCGGAGTTCCGGCCAGCCAGTAGTTAATCGCGCCCATTGCGAGCCCGCATGCGGCGAGCGCGACTGTCATCTTGACGGCTTCCCGCACGCGCCGCTCGCGAATTGCCTCGATCACGAATCCGGCCCCAACCACAGCAAACGACGGCTTTATGACTGCCGCGGCAGCGGCCAAAAGCGCGGCCAGCATCAGCCGATCATCGCTCCACGCCCAGAGCGCCAACACCAGAAAGAGGCCGATCGTCGTCTCGGAAAAATAGTCGCGGCTGTACGCCAACCACGGGCTTGCGAGCAGCAACATCCCCGCCGCGAGCGATGCGGCGGAGCGGCTGAATCCTCCGCGCCGCGCCAGGAAATAGGTCGCGACCGTGCCCAGCCATCCGATCAGCACCAGGACGAGTCCGACATCGGATTCGACGCGATCGAGCGGCGGATGAAACGGCGCCAGTACCAGCGCGAGCATCGCGGGGAACCCGATGGGGTGCGCGGGGGCCTCATACACGTCCGGTCCCGCATTAAATTCCGGATTCGGGTTTCGAACAGTGACCCCAGCGATCGAGCACATCCAAAGAGCGTGATGCCCCGTGCGCCGATTGACCAAGATCGTGTGATGGTCCGGCAAACCGTGGCGGGCCCGCTCACCCGCCTGGAGGCCTCCGCGCGCGACACGATCGTACTCGTCCTGCAACGCAAGACTATGATCGAACAAGAGACTATTGACCATGAGCAAATAGTGCGGCGCATCGCCGGAGATCGCTTCGCGCGGCACGAGGTTAAAGCCGACGCCCGGAGTGTAGTCGATTCGCGAAATGCCCCAGATCAGAATCAACGTCAAGCCCGCAAGAATGAGCATCGCCGTGTCGTAAGAGCGACGCGCCGGTTCGCTGGCAGATCCCCAATATTTAGTCATCTAATACCAGTCGATCCAGCGACGCTCTACCGTCGCGCCCGCAGCACGAAATGGTATTTCATCGACTCCGCCGCTTCGGCCCGGAGACCGAAGCCTTGCAGGCGAGTACTCGCCTCAGCGGCGTTGTAGGTATGATCTTTCGGCGGCCCAACGGGGCGTTCGGCGGCAGAGTCCCAATCGATAATCAACATCGTTCCAGACGGTTTAAGCAGACCTGCCATTTGCCTTAACGCATCGTCGCTCAGCTCGTGCAATACATTGAGCGCAAGAACACGATCGGCGCTGCCGGCGAATCGATCTATCGCGTCACTTAGTATGGCCTCGAGATTCTCGATATTTTTTGCTTCGGGCTTTGCGCGAAGCAGCTCGAGCATCCCTGGCTGCTCGTCGAGCGCGACGATATGCAGATCGGGGCGCCGCTTCGCAATTTCGATCGCGAATGTGCCGGTGCCGGTTCCGAAGTCGATCACGACAGCGCCACGCGGCGCGTCGAGGAGGGCCACGATTTGCTCAGGCGGCAAATACTCGAAGCGCTGCGGGTCGTCCAGAAGCGCAGCCCGCGCTGGATTAAACGCGTTGGGCTGCCGGGCGCCCGTTCGATCGGCGCCGTGGTGATGCGGGTGATGGAGACCGTGTTCTTCGCGATGTTCGTTGGAGCTCATTTTGCAACTTCCTTGGGCCGGCCCTGCCGCATCCGGAGAACTATTAGTGCCAGACGCGGACGCCGATCCTGACCGCGTCACCTTCCCGCCAACGTAGTATTGGTCAGGGACAATGCCATTGACCGCGGCCGCACCCGCGGAACGTCCGGATAAACCCGAACCTTCGAGCGTCCGCATTTGATCAGCCGGAGCTTACCATGCGGAGTGTTTCACGCAACGCGAGACGATTTCTTTTTTGCCGAGAATAGAGCGCGGCAAGAGGCGACGGCAGAGCCAATCGCCGGTCCAGTTTCCCTGCATCTGGCCGACGCGATGCGGCGCTGGCGTAATCGATGCCAACTCGACTAACGTTAAAGGCGGGCAACGCGGCACAAACTGGCTCGACGATCAGGCGGCGCCACCCGCCGTGATTTCGCGGAGGGCAAAATGATTCAGGTCACAGAGATGGGGTACATGGGTATCGGGGTGAAAGACCTCGAGGCGTGGAAGAGCTTCGCCGGCAACCTGATAGGCATGGAGGTAGCCGATGAAGGCGAACCCGATCGTTGCTACCTGCGGATGGACTATTGGCATCATCGGCTTGTCATGCACCACGACGAGAGCGACGACTTGCTGTATCTTGGCTTTCGCGTCGCGGGCGGCGAAGAATTCGCGGAGATGCAGCATCAATTGACCACGGCTTCGATTAAGTTTCGTCTCGGTTCTGAAGAGGAAGCGAACGAACGCAGGGTGCTTGAAGTCCTGAAGCTGGCCGATCCGGACGGGACTCCGGTAGAGATTTTCCACGGGCCGCAGGTTCAATACAGCAAACCGTTTCATCCTGGCCGGCGAATGCACGGCCGCTTCAAGACCGGTAGCGGGGGAATCGGCCATTGCATCATCAGACAGAAGGATCCCGCTGCCGCATACCGGTTCTATTCACAACTCGGGATGCGCGGGGGGGCCGAATATAAGATAGCGACACCCAAACAGACGCTGGCGCCGATATTCATGCACTGCAACGATCGTGATCACACCGTAGCCTTCGGGCTCGGCGGCTCCGGGCGCCGGATAAATCACCTCATGATCGAAGCGGATAATTTGGACGATGTCGGCTTGACTCACGATTTGGTCCGCCAGAGCGGCGTGCCGATTACTATCTCGCTCGGCAAGCATTCCAACGATCATATGTATTCATTCTATTTCCGGAATCCCTCCGGATGGATGTTCGAATACGGATATGGGGCGCGTCCCGCGACCTATCAGTCGGAATACTATTCCGAAGACGTGTACGGACATCAAATGGACATAAACGCCTTCGACATGCCGAGTAAGTAGCGCGGCCAGGAGCGTCATCGAATCGACACCTTCTAGCTCTCTTTGAGCGTGAACAAATCGGTACGCTCCGCGACGAATTCGCGAATACTCGATGCGGGCCGCCCAGTAATCACCTCGATATCATGGGTGATGCGATCATATCGATTCTCGGCGTGGAGACGAACCATAGTGAGTAGATGCTCAAAGACATGCGCCGGCAGGTTGAGGCTGCGGGGATCGCGATCGCGCCACTGCTCGGAGGGTTCGTGGTTTAAGCCGACCGTCTGCGAGGCGGATTAATGCGTCGGCTGCATCGCAAATTCGACTTCACTCCTGAAAACGACTGCGGTCTCGTCAGTTGCGGCAAACGTCGATAACCGGTGGCCAATGGCCCGGTATTGGCTAAACTAGTGAACGCGGCGACGTTCCCACCACGAAGGAGGTTAGAATCGCATGGCACAGCAATTCCGCAGAATTCTTTGCCCGGTTGATTTCGACGACAACTCGATGCGAGCGCTCGATACAGCCGTGGATCTTGCGCGCGCGAACGACGGCACTGTGTTTGTCCTGCACGTTGTTCCAACGATCGTCATGCCGACTGGAAAACCGATCTACGTCGATCTCTACGAAGGACAGGAAGAGGCTGCTCGCACCAAGCTTCTGGAGATCGCGCACGAACGGCTGGCCGGCCTCACGTATGAAATCTTGGTCCAAACCGACGAGCCGGCGAGCGGCATCTTAAAGGCCGAAAAGAAGACGGGTGCCGACATGGTCGTGATGGCGACGCATGGGCGGCGGGGCTTCAGGCGCTTCTTCCTGGGCAGTGTCGCCGAACTTGTCCTGCGCGAATCTACCTGCCCGGTCTTGACCGTGCGCTGCACTCCGACTCAGAACGACATGGTCGGTACGTGGATGACAAAAAACCCCGTTACAGCAACTCCGCACGAGAAACTCGCTTCTATTGCGGCAAAGATGCACGTGGGCGGCTTTCGATGCGTACCGATACTAAGCGACGGCGCTCCGGTCGGAATTGTGACCGATCGCGATATCCGCCAGCACGCCGGCTTTCTCGATCAGACAGAGGCGCTCAAAGCGATGAGCAAGGCGTTGATAAGTGTCACTCCGTCCGCCGACATTCGGGAAGCCGCGCGCCTGCTGCGTGAACGGAAGATCGGAGGCCTGCCAGTGCTGGAAGATGGTAAGCTCGCCGGCGTCATCACCACCGGCGACGTTCTCGAGGCGCTGACGCACAGCACCGAGCACGGCAGGTAGGCATTCCAGGAACGGAACTACATGGAGCTGGTCTTCCCGGACGCACGCCAATCTACCAAAACACGTGCGCACGGGCAGGTCCAAGCTCTCCTCTCTGGTATTTTAGCGGATCAGCACAAGGATCCTCTCGTGCTTCCACCGACTCTTCAGCCAAGCTCATAGGCCTGACAGAGAAACTGTTCGATAGAAGCCAGCGCCCGTTCGGTTCCCGCGCCGGTATCCACGACGACACGTCGGCGCGAAGGTATCTCACTTATTTGTACGAACTCAGCCCGCTGATGCCGGTACACTTCTTCTGTCGCGTCCGATGGGTCAGTACCTTTCTGAGTTCGGTCTCGTAACCGCCGCATTACTTCTTGCTCACTTGCCTGGCACTCGACGAACAAGACCGGTATTCCAAACTGACGACCCGCCTCGAGAGCTGCGTTCCGATCCTCTGGCCGCTTGAAAGTCGCATCGATGATCACGCCGCGACCGTCGCGCAAACAGGCGCGCGCTCGAGCCAAAAGAGTTTCGTAAGTCAGGCGATCGAAGGCCGGGTTGTAAATGTCCGATCCGTACGGAGCGCTCGCGTGAGTCGTTTCTGGAACGCCGGCGATGCTTTTTCGGATGCGATCGGAATTAAGCATTTCAAAACCCGTGCGGTACTGAATCAAGTGCGACATGGTCGATTTGCCGGTACCGGACAGCCCACACACAATCACCAGAACCGGTCTGGCGCGCGAGGCGTAACGTGCAGCGAGAGAAAACCTCGCTTTGGCTTGTTCGCGCGCTTTTTCGCGCTCCGCTGGAGGCACTTTATCGTCGAGACTCGTAAGGCTTTCGACCTTCCCGCGGACGCAGGCGCGATGGCATTTGTAAAAGTTGATTAGAGTAGGAAACACATTGTCGCCCGTCTCTTTGGCATAAGCCTCAACCAATCCATCGGAGAGCCGCGACGCACTGAGCGAATCTAGATCCATCGCCAGAAAGGCAATCTCTGCGGCGACATCTCCGCAGCGCAGACGCTCGCTGAATTCAACGCAGTCGAAAATCTGTATATCGGGTGTCATGCAGATATGCTCGCATCTGAGGTCTCCATGACCGTCGCGGACGTACGCTTGACGAACCCGATCGTTAAGCGCCTCGTAGTGCGCCAGGATGAAGTCCTTCAGATAGTCGTTGATCGCTTTGAATTGGGAGTCAGTGAGCGTCGATCCAATGAATCTCGCGCACTCATCGAGATTGCCGAGGGTTAAACGGTAAATCGACATTGCCGATCCGTAAAGCCGGCCTCCTGCTGATGAAACTCCGCGGTGAAAATCGGCCAGTCTTTTCGCGAGTGCGTCAATTTCCGCAACACCCGCCTCTCCGTTGCGCACCAGCCGGTCAAGCATTCTGCGTTCCGGAAACCGGCGCATTTTGACGGCGTATTCCGCCGCTCCGGGATCGAAACTTTCGCTCTCATCACCCAAAATAAACCGGCGCCTATCGCGAAATATCGGCACTACACCGATATAGAAATCACGCGCGAGACGCCGGTTCAGCCGTACCTCTTCGCAACAAAGTTCGTAACGCACCCTGATCGTTGAGCAATCGGCAAAATCGAAATGGACTGCCTTCTTGACCTTGTACACATGCTCGCCGGCCAGAAACACATAGGACATATGCGTCTGTTTGAGTTCGACCTTCGACGGAGCATCTGGATAAAATCCAGGTCGCATCATCGCTTCGACAAGATGCGATCTTGAGCTTTTCGCGTTTGATTCCACTGACCGCTGTCCTCTAATCGGCGATGCGGCGTGACGAGCGCGCCAATGTAGGCGGTAATCTGCGATCACGCTCGGCACGTTTCGCTCTCTGCGTATTGTGAAAATGGCCTGGCTTCGGTCGCGCAATCAGGGGGCCAGGAAGATGGCATGCGCATCGATCATTTGCTTCTCCTGATTTTTGCCTAAGGAGAATTGTGCTGGCCGGTTCTCTTCTTTCCCTTTGAATTCAGCTTCCATGATCGTCTCTACGTTCGGTGCCTGCGGTTCACTCACTGCCTCGAATCGTCAGTACTGGGCAACTCGCTTTTCGCGTCACCCCTTCGGCAACGCTACCTAAGATCATCCGTGCAATGCCTTTGCGCCCGTGCGTCGCCATTACCAGCAGATCGGGTTTGTACTTGGCCTGAGCTTGCAGAATGCAAC
>JBOHWH010000096.1:0-1874 GCA_050736695.1 Binataceae bacterium (SeqCode)
GGGTTGGTCAAGAAAAACGCGATCATGATGATCGATTTCGCCCTCGATGCCCAACGCAACGAGGGCAAGTCGCCGCCCGAGGCAATCTTCGAGGGCGCGATCGTCCGCTTTCGCCCGATCATGATGACTACCGCGGCCGCGTTGATGGGTACGCTGCCGATCGCGATCGGATTCGGCGCGGGCGCGGAATCGCGCCGCCCGCTCGGCGCGGCGGTCGTCGGCGGACTGTTCTTTTCCCAGTTCCTGACCCTGTACATCACGCCGGTGGTTTATACGTACATGGAAGCAGCCACCAAAGTGGTTCATGCATGGCGCACCGGCCAGAAGTATGTGCCCGAGCCTGAGCCGAATTTCGGAAACAGCGCGGAGACCGAAACTGAGGCGCAGCGGCGGCGGATGGCGTCGTAGCGCGTCCGATCACAACGTCACGAGGCAATGGCTATGCCGTCATTCGAACGCGCCACCGACCACGGCGCAGTGTCCATCCACTACGAGGAATTCGGCGCGGGTTTTCCGATACTGCTGTTCGCGCCCGGCGGCATGCGATCCTCGATCGAGTTCTGGACGAAGAGTCCGTTCGATCCGACGATAGAATTCGCCAAGGATTTTCGCGTTATCGCGATGGACCAGCGCAATGCCGGTAAATCGAAAGCGCCGCTTAGCCACACCGACGGATGGCATACCTACACGCAGGACCATATCGCCTTGCTCGATCATCTCGGCCTCAAGCAGTGCCATCTGCTCGGCGGATGTATCGGCGGGTCGTACTCATTCGGGATGATAAAGGCCGCGCCTGACCGGGTCGCCGCCGCAGTCCTGCAAAATCCGATCGGGCTATCGCCCGTGAATCGAGAGCTATTCTTCGCGATGTTTGACGGATGGGGGCGGGCGCTAAAGCCGTCACACCCCGAGATCGACGACGCGGGCCTTCGCGAGTTTCGCGATCGGATGTACTCGGGCGATTTTGTGTTCAATGTTTCGCGCGATTTCGTGCGCACGGTCAAAACCCCGCTCATGATCCTCATGGGCAGCGACGACTATCATCCGACCATCACTTCCGAGGAGATCGCAAAGCTCGCGCCGAACGCGACTCTGCTGCGCGAATGGAAGACGCCTGATTTTATTGCGCAGACTGTCGCGCGAGTGCGGGAATTTCTGAAGTCGCACACGCCGCGCTGACCTGCGACCCTAAAGGATGATGCCGACCACATCGGCGACCGCGCGAAACGGGAACGTAATCGCCTCCCAGAGATCGCCCGCGACGGACTCACCGCCCTCGTCCTGCGACTGCGCTCTCGCATCCTGTTGCTGCGCGGGAGCGTCGGTGGCGGGAGCCGCTGCTCCGACTGGTTCCGATTGCGCCGACTGCTGGGCCATACTATCCTGCGCACCCGTGCCGGCGCATCCGGCCATCAGCGGCAACGCGCAGATGACTACCGCGAACCCGAGCAATTTAGCGGGCGTTTTCATAAGACTGTCTCGATCGTATCGCCGGAAAACCGCGACCGCAACGAACTATTCGCACGCGCAAAGATCGCATCCACGAACGCGCGGTGATGCATCAGCGAACCAGGTATTTGTGGCGATCGATCTGAAAAGCGGGAGCAACTACAGGCGGGACGAAACCGGCGGGAAAATCCAGGCAATGCTCGCGAAGGGAATCGGAGCGAATCGCGCGCCGAATCGCGCGCGAGGTTGCGATCGAGTATTCAATTGCGGCGGAGACGACTCGCCACGATGTTGACTTGATGATGGGTGATCTGGCGCGTCACCGACTGATCGTATCGCCGGATCACGCTTGACGATCGATTCACGATCGGGCTAAAAGCCATCCGTACTCGAGCCCTCTTCACCGTTACGTCCGGTCAAAGGAG
>JBOHWH010000097.1:0-3739 GCA_050736695.1 Binataceae bacterium (SeqCode)
CGGCAGAGCCTGAAGATCGCGCGGTCCGCCGCCGCCGGCATGAAAGCACAGCGCCGGATCGCATCTGCGATCCGGCGCTGATTTATTTGGTCTGCGCGCGGTGGTCCATGCTCAGAACGTCGCGTACCACGGTGTCTCGTGCGGGTTTTGAATCTCGAAGTTGATGTTGAACTCGTCGAGGATGGTTCCCTCAGAATGGCGCAACGCGAGCTTCGCGTTTTCCAGATCCACTTCGGCCTGAACCTCGTTGCCCTCCGCGCTCACTTCCTCTTCCTGGAACTGGAGCAGGTCGTGCGTCGTCGCCATCCCGACCCGAAAACGGATTTGTTCATCATGCAGCGCCTGACGCGCGTAGTAGGTCGCCGAGGCCGTGGCCCGCGCACGCTGCTGATCGGCGAACAGATTCGCGATTGAAGACTGCACATTCACGACCGCCTGCGACAGCGACGCGCGGTAGGTGAGTCGCGTTTGCTCATACGAAATGCGAGCCTGCGACAGCGCGGCGCGCGCGGTGGCGTTATCCAGCGGCATCTGGAATGAGAGTACGCCAGCAAAGTTATAAAAGCTGAAGTTCCACATCCGGTTCAGCGCGCTGCCGTAAGTGCCGCCGAACGGGAGCTTATTGCCCTCTACGAACACCGGTGGCGGCGCCGGGTTCGGGATGCCGGTGTTGCAATTCCCCGTTCCGGCGGAACTCGAGCCAAAACCCTCTTGGCATTTGGAGGTACCCGCAACCGCTGTGACTCCGATTTGCGCGCCGAGATTGAGCTGCGGCAGAGTCTGGTTCTCCGCGAACTTGACCTGCAGGAGCGAGCTCCGAATCGACTCGCGCATCGCGGCCAGCGACGGCAGGTACTCGACCGCGAGTTCCAGCGCGCGCTCCTCATCCTCGGAAATCTGTTCCTGCGGATTCGGCCGGGTAGCAGGCTCCAGATCTTCCGGGATAAACATCTCCGCCGGATTGAGCATCACGTCCTGACGAAGCTGCACGCGTGAGGTTTTCAGGTTAGCTTCAGCGGTATAAACATTTGCTTCGGAAGTCGAGGCGGCGGACTGCGCCTCCTGCAAATCGAGCGGCGCAAGGGTTCCGACTTTCACCGAGATCGAGTTTTGCCGCACCAGATCCTGGTTGAAGGTCAGCGCCGCGCGCGCGACTTGCAAATTCTCCTCTGCCAGCACGACATTCCAGTACTCCTGCCCGATGCGCTGGACGAAGTCCTCTAGCGCTTGCGCGTAATTCCACTGCGCCTGCTTCTGCCCGGACTCCGCGATCCGCACGTTGATCGTGGCAAAGCGCCATCCGAAGCTCTGCAAGAGCGGCTGCGAGACCGACAGATTTATAGTCGGCGTGTATGAAGGATTGATCGACGCGAACGCCGAGTTCGAAAGTGCTCGTTCGTTGTTGAAGGTCACGCCGAAGGTGCCATTGGTCAGCGCCGAAACCTTGTTGACGCCGAAATCCCAGTCGTAGAGCTTTGTCGTGAACGCATCGGCGCCGCCGGTCTGCAGGATCGACGTCGTCGGCGATACGTTCTTGATCACGTCGCCTTGCGCGGTCAGATTCGGATCGAAGGTGCCGTTGGCCTGCTTGATCGTCTCGACCGAAGCCAGCGGTTCGAGTGAAGCGGCCTCGATCGCGGGGTTGTTGCGCAGCGCCACGTAGATCGCTTCCTGGAGGGTGATTTTGCGCGCCTGATTATCTTCGGTGCGCATATAGCGTTCGCTGATCAGGCTCTCGGGCGGAACCTCGCGGGTCAGCGACCATTGCTTTGCAAGAATGCTCGGCAGCGAATCGATTGCGCCGTTCTGATGCTCGTACTTACCGGTCGCGCTGTTGGGCAGATTTACTTGCGGGGGCGACTGCCGGGTTATCGGCGGGGCGTTGAGCTCGATCCGGCCCGCGGTCTCGGGCGGAGGGACCGGAGTCTTCGGTAACGAACCGGTTACCTTGAGCGACTCCTGCGCCAATCCAATCGAGGTTCCGGCTACCATCAGCGGTATCGTCACCAGCGCCAGCAGCGCATATTTCTTCCACATCATCTCCCCGGAACCTCCTTCTTATCGCACCCTATCAATGCGATCCCGCTGCCGCCGATTGTCGGCGCGCCGCGGCGGGACCCGAATCAAACGCCGGAAAATTTTCTGGCCGCAACCGCGCGGCACTTGCGCCGCGTCAATCGGGTCGCGATTATAGCCAAGGCCGCCGCGCTTGTCTTGCGCCATGATGCGCGAACGCGGATGTCCGAATCGAGAGGCGACATGCGGGTTTTGAAGTTTTCGATCGCGGTGCTCATGTTCACTGAGATTCTTGTTCTCGCGATGCCCGAGTCAAGATACTCTGCGCCCGCATTTGGTCAGGTTGTTATCGGCGGTCCCGCGACCCCGGTTCCGCTGACGCCTCCGCCGCCTCCCGGACAACCGCAAGCGCTCTCGACGATCGGCGCAATCCCGCAGCTCGCACCCGCACCGGGTTCGACTAATGTCCTCGCTGCGTCGCCCGCCGCGACGCCGCGGGAGTTCGTCTGCTCTTGCGCGGGACTTGGCTATCCCACCGAGTGGGTGGGGCGCGTCGCCTCCACCAGTTACATCCTGGCGCGCCAATCCGCCTCCGGGCAGTGCCAATCGTACAAGCTCAACGCTCATGCGCTCTCGCCATACATCAGCCCACCGGCCAGTTCGTTCGGATCAACCGCTCCGGCGGTGCCCGGCGGACTATATTCGTTTCCGCCGGGACAGGTTATGAACCGGCCGATCACTTTTCCGAATCAGCCGCTGTCGAACAACGTCCGGCAGCAGATTCCTGCCGAGTGCCAGAACTGCGCCTGCAACTGAGCGAATTCGCGCGCCGATAATCGACCCGATCAATTCGTTCAGCAAGGCGTGCGAGTGCGACGTTAGTCGCGCGCGATTCGCGGTGGATCCGAGACGATGAGTCTCGCGAGATCGCCGGGAAGCGGAGCCGTCACTTTGATATGGCCTGAGGCCGGCGAATCGAGCGCAAGCATCGCCAGATGCAGCCAGAATCGTCCCGGCGCGAGCTCGGGAGCTTCGGGGCCGCCATACAACTGGTCGCCGACAATTGGAAATCCCGCATGCGCCAGATGCACTCGAATCTGATGACGGCTGCCGGTGCCGGGCGTCACCGTGACCAGCGTCATCGTCGTACCGACGCGCCGCAGCGGCTCGACATGCGTGCTGGCCGCGCGGCCGATACGCCTGCGGTCGAGGCTCTCAGGATCGCCGACAGTCATCTTGCGCGGATTTTTCGGATGATGCGCGATCCGCCGATCCAGATCGAGCGTATGATCCAGCCGGCCCGCGACCAGCGCCTGGTAACGGCGGACGATCGCTCCGGATCTGATCGCAGCGCGCAGCGCCACAAAAGCCTCGGCTGTGCGCGCGACAATCAGCGCGCCTGAAGTTCCGTTGTCGAGGCGATGCACCAGTCCGCCTTCCAGAGGCTTGTCGCCAATCGTCGCGGTCTCCGGAAATCGCGCGGCTACGCTGTTCATCACCGTTTCAGATTCGCCGGCGCGAATAGGATGACATGCAATGCCGCCGTGCTTGGCCACGACGATCAGCGCCGCATCGGAGTAGAGCACTTCGATTTCGAGCGCGGGGTTCGGCGCGACTCCGGCCGCGACCGGCTCCTCGTACACTTCGACCGTGTCGCTCGGCGCGACGATCGCGCCTTTGACGCATCGGCGCCCGTTGATCCGGACACTCCCGCGCTCGACAA
>JBOHWH010000098.1:0-6061 GCA_050736695.1 Binataceae bacterium (SeqCode)
GAGCAGCGCCACGGCAGCGTGATTCGCGGCCTGCGCGCTGCCGAGCGCGCGCGAGCGGCGGCGGGCGCAAAAACCGCCGGAACCAGCGGCGCGCGATGGACCCTGTTCGCGGCGCTGCGCGACGGAATGGGCGCGCTTCCCGATGCGCTTGCCGCGCGGCTGGGCGAATGCGTGCGGCTCAGCGCCGAGGTGACGCGGATCGCGCCGCGCGCGGAAGGATGCACCATCGTCACGCGGAGCGGCGAGCAAATCGAGGCCGATGCCGCGATCTGCGCGGCACCCGCATACGCCGCGGCACAGATGCTCCGCGCGACCGACGCGCGCCTGGCCGATCTGCTCGGCGCGATCGGATACGCAAGCGCCGCAACGGTCAGCATGACGTTTCGCGAGAGCGATTTTCCCGCACCGCCCGCGAGCTTCGGTTTCGTCGTGCCGATTATCGAACGCCGCCGGATTATCGCGGGCAGCTTCACGAGCTTGAAATTCGAGAACCGCGCGCCGGCCGGGATGATCCTCGCGCGCGTATTCATGGGCGGACAATTGCAGACCGCGATGATGCAGCTCGACGACGACGCGATGGTCGCCGCCGCTCGCGACGAGTTCCGCGATCTTCTCGGTGTTACAGCCGCGCCCGGCCTGTCGGTCGTCCGGCGATGGCCTGACTCGATGCCGCAGTACGAAGTCGACCATCTGGATCGCGTCGCCGAAATCGAGCGCGCCGCCGCCGCGTTTCCGCGGCTCGCGATAGCCGGTGCGGCCTACCACGGAGTTGGAATTCCAGATTGCGTCCGCGGCGGTGAACAAGCCGCCGTCGCGATCCTCGACCTGCTCGCGCGCAATCAACGATAATGGACGCGATGGCGTCCCGCAGCGAAATCCCCGATGCGTATGTGTCGTGGCCGCGTGTGATCGCGCACGCCGACATGGACGCGTTCTACGCGTCGGTCGAGGTGCTCGACAACCCGGCGCTGGCCGGGCTGCCGGTGATCGTCGCCGGAAAGAGCGCGCGCGGCGTCGTAACCTCCGCGTCGTATGAAGCGCGCAAGTTCGGCGTGCGCGCCGCAATGCCGACGGGGCAAGCGCACAAGCTCTGCCCGCAGGGCGTGTTCGTGCCCGGGCGCATGAATAGGTACATCGAGATTTCCCGGATGGTGCGCCGCGCGTTCGACGCGACCAGCCCTATCGTCGAGCCGCTGTCGCTTGACGAGGCGTTTCTGGATCTAACCGGCACCGCGCGCCTGCTCGGAGCACCGATCGAGGTTGCCCGCGCTATCAAGCGCCGCGTGCTTGACGAAACCGGCCTCGTCGTTTCGGTGGGCGTCGCCACCACCAAAATGGCCGCGAAGATCCTCTCCGACATGTCGAAGCCCGACGGCCTGCTGGTCCTCGGCCCGGAGCATCTCAGCGCGTTTTTGGAGCCGCTGCCGGTCGAGAGGCTATGGGGTGTCGGCCGGGTGATGCTCGCGCGGATGCATCAGGCGGGGATCCGCACGGTCGGCGATCTCGCACGCCGCGACGCGGCGGAGCTGAAAGAGTCTTTCGGAAATTCGGGGCCGCATCTGCATCAGCTCGCGTGCGGAATCGACGAGCGCCCAATCGTCGCCGACTGGCAGCGAAAATCTTACGGCGAGGAAAATACTTTCGCGCGCGATCTCGAACTCGCATCAGGGGAATTGCGCCAGATCCTGATCGCGCATGGCGAGGCGCTTGGCCGCCGGCTTCGCGCCGACGCAATCCGCGCACGCACCGTCGTGCTGAAGCTCAAGCTCGCGCGGCCACTAGGGCAGGGACGCTATCCGATGCTCACGCGCAGCGTCACGCTGGCGCATCCGAGCGACGATGGCGGCGCGATCACAAAAGCCGCAATCGATTTGCTGGCGCGGGTTCCCGCTGGCGATCGGATTCGGCTGGCCGGCGTGCAGGTGCATAACCTTGAATCCGGTGGCCACGCGCAGAGTGCCGCGAGCGCGGCGCAATTGGGCCTCTTCGGCGGCTCCGGCGCGAACGAGGCGCGGCGCGCGCGGCTCAATCGCGCGCTCGACGCGGTTGCCGCGCGCTTTGGCGAAGCGGCGATCACGCGCGGCTTCGCGCATGCCGAGCGCGCAGCGCCGACCCGGCGCATCAAGTGAAGCTCCGGCTTTCCGCTCCGCGCTTGACTTAGCATCGGCCAAGCCGCTTTTATCGCACAATGCGAATCCTGCGAATTGTCTGCGCGATCACCTTTCTGATCCTTCTCATCGAGGCATGGAGATTTTCATCGATGCAGGCGGGCGGACCGCCGCACATGGAAGTCGAGATCAGCGGCGGAATTCCCGGAACGCTCTATCTGCCCGGTTCCGGAAATCCTTTTTTTGCCATCCAGCCGCCGCCGCCCGACAAGCGCCGCCCCGCAGTCCTTCTCGTCCATGGATTTAGCTCGGATCGCGCGCTGATGAGCGTGCTCGCGCGGCGCATCGCGCGAAATGGCTATGCGGTTCTGACTATCGATCTGCGCGGGCACGGCCAGAATCGCAATCCGTTCGCGCGCGATTTCGGAGGCGCCGCGGGTCTGCGCGAGGACATCACCGCGGCGGTCAATTTTCTGCGCACCTCGAGCTACGTAGACGGCTCCCAGATCGTTGTGATGGGGCATTCGATGGGCGCCGGCGCGGCACTCGACTACGCGGCTCATGATCCGAATCTGAAAGGCTCGGTGATGATCTCGGGCGGCTTTCGGCTCGAAGGTCCGGTGCATCCACGCGACGCCCTGTTTATTTTTGCGCAAAACGATCCCGACTTCATTCAGGACAGCTCCAAAGAAATCGCCACGGTCCTGGCTGGCAGCCGTCCGCTTGAACTCGGAAAGATCTATGGCGATGCCGCCCGGGGCACCGCGCTCGAAGCCGTGCGAGTGCCGGGCGTCAATCATATTACGATCACCCGGTCCGCCGCCGCCGCAACCACGATCCTCGGCTGGCTCGACAGCACCTTCGGCAAGCAACGCAACGCGTCCTATCGCCTCGAAACGAACCGCCTGCGCGCGGCCGCAATCGGGATGCTCGCGTTCCTGGTCGTGCTGATCGGGATCGGTCAAATCGCAGGCGCGATCGCACCCGAAAAGATTCGCCGCCCCGCCAACTCGATCATGTGGTGGGGCTTGGCCGTGATCGCTGTCGCGCTGCTGATCGCGATGCCGCTGATGGGGGTCGAGCCTCCGGCGTACGCGGTTTCGCTGATCGTCGGCGACGAATTATTTTCCTGGATCGGATTGGCGGGCGGCGCGATCCTGGCGGTGCTTGCCGCGCTCGCCATGATCGATTGGGCGAGCGTCACCGCCGGCACGCGCCGCACATTGCTGGCGGCCGTTCTCGCGTTCGGCGCGATTTACGCTCTGCAACTACCGTTCGACCAAGTGTTACACACTCTCGCACCCACCCCCGAGCGTCTGCTTGCGACGATCATCGGCACCGCGATCGTGCTGCCGTTCTTTTTTTCGTTCGAGTGGCTTCTGCGCCGCGGCGGACTCATCGAATCGACCATCGCATGCGTAGTCGGACGCGCGGTTATCGTCGTGATGCTGATGATCGGCATCGCGCTGCGGATTCTTCCCGGCGTGCTCGCGCTAACCATGTCGTTGCTGGTATTGCAGTTTATCGCGTTCGAGATTTTCGCGGTCTCGACCTACTCGCGATCGAACAATCTGCTCGTGATCGCGATAGTCGAATCGACCTGGTTCGTGTGGATCGCGGCGGTGACGATGCCGATCACGTTTATGTTTTGAATCTCGCGGCGCGGCGGTTACATCGTGTCGTTGCAGGTGCGCAGAAATCCGCAGCGCAAGCACCAGTACTTGCAATGCCCCATCGGCTTCATCGCGGCGCCGCAGGCGTCGCACGCAACCGCGTTCGGATCGAGCGCGCAACTATCCGCGTCATCCTGATCGCTCGTCCTTCCGCTTGAATCGGTTTCTTTCATTGTCTCAGGCCGTCTCGCGCCGGAGCTTAACAATCTTCCCCAGCGCCGGCCATGCGCTTATCAAATTCGTCAGCCCGAGCGTCCCAGCGGGCATGAGTATCCGGCGGCCGCGGCTCTTCTGCGCGCCCGCGCCAATCGCCGATTGGTAGCACGGTTGCGCCGGCGAATCATCGAACCGAGCCCAACACTAGCGCGCGCGGCTTTGCCCGCATGCGGCGATCGAGGATAATGTTAGGTTCGCGACGGCTTGGAGGGTCGCTTCGATGGCGCCGCAGACGCTTTTTGAAAAGATCTGGAACGCTCACGTGGTTGTCGAAGAGCCGGGCAAACCCGCGCTGCTCTTCATCGACTTGCATCTGATCCACGAAGTCACTTCGCCGCAGGCATTCGAGGCGCTGCGCGTAGCAGGCCGCACCGTGCGCGACAAGCGCCGCACCTTCGCGACGCTCGACCATAACGTGCCGACGATCGACCAGCTAAAGCCGATCGCGGATGCCGACTCGCGCGCGCAAGTTGAAATGATGCGCAAAAACGCGCGCGACTTCGACGTGACGATTTTCGACCTCGGCTCCCCAGATCAGGGAATCGTCCACGTGATTGGACCCGACTTGGGACTCACCCAGCCCGGCATGACTATTGTGTGCGGCGACAGCCATACCTCGACCCACGGCGCGTTTGGCGCGCTCGCCTTCGGAATCGGCACCAGCGAAGTCGAGCATGTTCTCGCAACCCAGTGCATCTGGCAGGTCAAGCCCAAGACGCTCGAGATTCGACTCGACGGCACGGCGGGTCCGGGAGTGACTGCGAAGGATTTGATTCTTGGCGTGATCGGACGTATCGGCACCGACGGTGCGACCGGATGCGCGGTCGAGTATCGCGGCGCCGCGATCGAAGCGCTCTCGATGGAAGAGCGGATGACGGTGTGCAACATGTCGATCGAGGCTGGCGCGCGCGCCGGGATGATCGCGGCCGACCGCAAGACCGTCGATTACCTGCGCGGGCGCAAGTATCTGCCAAGGGGCGCCGAGTTCGACGCGATGGCAACGCGGTGGCTCGAACAGCACACCGATGACGGCGCGAAATTCGATCGCTCGATCGTATTCAACGCCGCTGAGTTCGCGCCGCAAGTTACCTGGGGTACCAACCCCGGGATGGTTGCCGACGTGACCGGACAAGTACCCGACCCGCGCCAGATTTCCGACGCCGGCGATCGCGACACGGTCGAACGCGCGCTCGATTACATGGGACTGCGGCCCAACACGCCGATCAGGGAAATCGCGATCGACCGCGTGTTTATCGGATCATGCACCAACTCGCGCGTGAGCGATCTGCGCGCCGCCGCCGCGATCGTCAAGGGCAAACACGTCGCAAAAACCGTTCAGGCGATGGTCGTGCCGGGATCGGCGAACGTCAAAATCGAAGCGGAGAAAGAAGGCCTCGACAGGATTTTCCGCGAAGCCGGTTTCGACTGGCGCGAAGCTGGATGCTCGATGTGCCTGGGCATGAACCCCGATATTCTGAAGCCGGGCGAGCGATGCGCCAGCACCAGCAATCGCAATTTCGAGGGACGGCAGGGCAAGGGCGGACGCACCCATCTTGTGAGTCCGCAGATGGCGGCCGCGGCGGCAATCGCGGGCCACTTCGTCGATATCCGCGACTGGGACAATTCCTGACGGAGCGCGAGTCATGCAGAAATTCAAAAATTTCACCGGGATGGTGGCACCGCTGGATCGCTCCAACGTCGACACCGATCAGATCATCCCCAAGCAGTTCCTGAAAGCGGTCGTCAGAAGCGGGCTCAAAAAGGGATTGTTTTTCGATTGGCGCCGGTGTCCCGACGGATCGCAGGATCCGGATTTTGTGCTCAACAAACCGCGCTATGAAGGCGCGTCGATTCTGGTCGCACGCGCCAACTTCGGTAACGGATCGTCGCGCGAACATGCGGTGTGGGCGCTGGCCGACGCGGGATTCCGCGCCGTGATCGGATCGTCATACGCCGATATTTTTCACAACAATTCGTTCAAGAACGGACTCCTGCCGGTGACTCTGAAGCCCGAGGAGATCGAAGAGATTTTTCGCGCATGCGCGAAGTATGAGGGATATCATC
>JBOHWH010000099.1:0-2400 GCA_050736695.1 Binataceae bacterium (SeqCode)
GCAGTCGAAGGATCCCGAACGTCCGTGCGGACTCTCACGATTACCTATTCCTAACCGGGGCCGACCCACATCTTCTCACCGTTGTTATTCCTCGGTCAGATCATTCCAGGCCGGATTGGCGCTCTCGCTCAGCGCGATCCTCGCGAACAGCGCGGTGATGCGCAAGCGCCGCGAAGACTCGGAGAGGAATCGCGATTGTGTGCACGAACGCCCGGGATCCTTCGACTCTGGCCGAAACGGCCGCCGCTCAGGATAACGGAGGGGGCCGCAACGGCCTTCGCTCGGGATGACGGAAGGGAGCGCCGTGGCGGGTCTCAAACATTCACAAACTCTCAGGATGACGCGAGGGGCCCGCAGACTTAAAAAAATCACAGCCGCTCAGCTCAGGATGACGGAAAGGCCGGCAGGCCCAAAAAATCACAGACTCTCAGATGACGATAGAGGCGGGACGCAGCGGACCGGCACTGCCGGGCGAAAAGGAGTATGATCGGTGGCGTTACGCATCATGCCGATTGAAACTGAGCGCCTGTTGATTGAGGAAGCGCATGCTGATGACCGCGCGACAATCGACGGTCTGGTTGCGCTGTTCAATTCCAATCCCGAGTTCCATCGCGCGTCGGGCGAGCGCGAGGTCTGGGTGCCCGCCGACCTGGAGAATTATCTCGCCGACGATCCCAATCCGCGCTTCCCCGACCTCGAATCGCATGAGTACACGGTCCGCGAACGCGCGACCGGCCAGATCGTCGGGACGGTCGAGCTTATCGCGCCCGTCCCGTCGGACCGGATCAACTGGATCGCGTTGATGATGATCCAGGGCGATCGGCAAGGCGCCGGGCTTGGCAGCGAGGTCGTCGCCGCGATCGAGCATGAACTGTTCGTCGCGGGATGGAACGAAATCCGCGTCTTCGTGCATCGCGATACCGTGCTGGCGCATCAGTTCTGGACCGGTGCCGGATACCAGCCCGTCGGCGAGGCGCTAAGCGCCTCGGGCAAGCCCGGCATGGTCCTGCGCAAGCCACGCGACGTGCGCTGAAGAACGATGCTCCTGGAAGTGGTCGTCGGCGCTCTCGGCCTGCTGATGGTGGGACTGCTTTTCATAACGATCATAAACCAGAACAGCCCCGCCCGGAACTGGTCGCGAATGGAGCGGAGAGATCTCCGGAAGTGGCGCAAACGACACGGCTTTCGCCGTCACGAAACGCCGGCCGGCGACACTCCAGTACCGTTCCACCCACCCTTCACGTACATTCCAGGCCGGACGTGGCTATCCACAAAAAGGGCCGATCGTTTGTTCGCTTTGCTTCGTCGCGTATTCCGTCAAAAACCTAAATTGCGCCAGTAATTGAGGAAACCCAGGGGGAGACACGATGGACCGTGCTGTCGGGACGAAAACCAGGTTGTGCCATGCGGCCGCCGTTGGGCTTTTGGGTTTTTATCTGATGACGCCGCCGGTTACGGAAACCGGCATGGGTATCGTGATCAATGGAAACCTTTCCCTTTCACTCTGGGACAGACAGGGCGCCTTCGACACCAAGGAGGATTGCGAGAAGCATCGGGTTCAACTGAAAGAGGATAATCCGGAACCGACCGGGCCCTGGCATCGAGGCGACGCCATGCGGAATCTCCAAGGTGAAGCGCTGCGAAATGGGCGATGCTTCGCAACTGACGATCCGCGCCTCAAAGAAAAGTAGAAGCACCCAGTGGCCACCATCGGCAGGAGCCGGAGATTTCACAGATTTGAATTTGGAATCGGCGTTGATCGGCGAAATCCGCGGTTTCTCTTTTGCTGACGCGCGAAACTCGGTTGCCCGGTGCGGCAATCTCTGTTACCCCTTGGCTTTGCTTGCACTCCATCGACAACCGCATCTTACCTGGAACACACAGGCATGTAGCTCAGTGGGAGAGCGCTTCCTTGACACGGAAGAGGTCGGCGGTTCAATCCCGCCCATGCCTACCACCGTGTCTTCAGTTTGTTACGGTCGTCCTTCAACCGCTGCCCGCATTTCGCCCGCATCGTTTTGTCCAATGATTAAGTTCTCTTCATAGATGAGTTCCGAGCTTACCGTATTGGTTAACGGCGAGCGCCGCGTCCTCGCGCGCGAGGCGCGTGTGCGCGAGGCCTTGTCCGGCGTCCCGAGCAAGGACCTGGTCGCGGCGAAGGCGGCGGGCAAAGTCGTCGATCTCTCGCGCCCGCTCGGCTCGGTCGCAAGCGGCGACGCCCGGCTCGGCACAGTTTTGGAAATCGAGCCGGTGTACGCCGACTCGCCCGCGGGCCTCGACGTGATCCGCCATTCGACGGCGCATCTGATGGCGATGGCGGTGCCGACGCTTTTTCCGGGTACGCAGGTGACGATCGGCCCGGTGATCGAGGCCGGCTTCTTCTATGACTTCGCGCCGCCG
>JBOHWH010000100.1:0-21274 GCA_050736695.1 Binataceae bacterium (SeqCode)
CCCGCCAGCGTCGAATCCAAATCGTAAGCACGCAGCTCGAGTTGTTGTCGATTCGCTTCGCGCAACCGCACGCTTGATTCGTCGCCCATCTCCGCACCTCCACCGCTCCTTCCATCTTCCACTTTCCCCCAACCTAAAACGATCCCCTCAAACAAAAAACTCACAACCTCTGAGAGTCTGTGAGTGAATTGCCGCGAAGCACCTCGGACGGGGAAAAAGCCGAATGATTTCAGGGGTCCATTTTTTACAAAGCCAATTCACTCACAAACTCTGAGAGTTTATGAATTTGTTGGCCTGCCGCGGCGCTCCCTTCCGTCATCCTGAACGGAGGCCGCCGCGGCCGGAGTCGAAGGATCCCGGACGGCCATGCAGAACATCACGATTGCATACTCCGAGTTTGGGGACGGCCCGCATCCTCTCGGCGTTCTGATTCCTATTCGTGGTTCGAGCAGTGCGGCGATGTACAGGTAACGAGAAGGCCCGAGGAGGAATCGCGATTGTGTGCACGAACGCCCGGGATCCTTCGACTCCGGCCGAAACGGCCGCCGCTCAGGATGACGGAACGCCGACAGACTAAAAAATCACAGACTCTGAGCGAGGCCGCTGCGGCCGCAGTCGAAGGATCCCGAACGGGCATGCAGACCCTCACGATTGTCTACTACGAGTTTGAGGACGACCAGCATCCTCACGGCGTCCCGATTCCTCATTCGCCGGTGCGAGCAGTGCGGCGATGTGCAGGTAACGGGAAGACCCTGAGAGAAGTCGCGAGTGGTGTGCACGAACGTTCCGGGATCCTTCGACTGCGGCCGAAACGGCCGCAGCTCAGGATGCCGGAAGGGAGCGCCGCCCAAGAGAGCGTCTCGGTTCCGCATGGCTACAGGTTTGCAATAACCGCGCGCGCGAAATCCCTGGTCTTCGCGCTGCCGCCCTGATCGAGGGTCAGCATCTTGCCATCGGCGTAAACTTTGCGCACCGCCGCGTCGAGGCGATGGCCCGCGTCCCCGAAACCCAGGTAGTCGAGCATCAGCGCCGCCGACATCATTGTGGCGCTGGGATTGATTATCCCCATCCCCATGATGTCCGGCGCGGTGCCATGCACCGATTCGAAGTACGCGTAGTCCTCGCCGTAGCATCCACTGGGCGCGAGGCCCAAACCGCCGATAATTCCGGCGGCCGCGTCGGACAGAATATCGCCGTACAGATTCGGCATCACGACCACGTCGAGCTCGTGCGGGGACGCGACGATTCGCCGCGCGAAGTCGTCGACGATGAACTGCTCGTACTTGATCCCGGGATATTTCGCCGCGGTCTCCTCGACGATCCGGCGGAACAATCCGTCCGAGTCGCGCAGCATATTGTACTTCGACGAACAGGTGAGCTTGCCTTTGCCGCCCGCGCGTTTGCGCTTGAGCGCGAGCTGGCAGGCGAACTCGGCGACGCGGCGCGTGTTGCGTTCGGTGATAATTTTGATCGCGTAGATTCCGCGTTCTCCGGTATCGAGCGGAGCGCGCAGGATCCTGCTGTAAGGCGCAAGCGGCGCAAGGTCCGCGATCGGTCCTTCGAGTCCGAGATACAGGTCCTCCAGGTTTTCTCGAACGATCACGAAATCGATTCCCTCGGGCCGCGCCATCGGACTGCGATAACCCTTCGACCACCTTGCGGGCCGCACGTTGGCGAAAGTCTGCTTGCCCCAGCGCAGGTATGTGATCGAAGTCGTCTTGCCCGAGGTCGAGCCGAACAGTGTCGTGTCCGAGGCGTCTATCGCGGCGCGCGCCTTCGCGTCAGTCTCGCCGCGCACCCATTTTTCGCCGGGCGGAAATTCCAGGTAATCGATCGGCAGCTCGATTGCGCGCAGCACTTCCATCGTGGCCGCCATCGCCTCGGGCGCGGCGTCGTCTCCGGGCAAGACTACAACTTTCTTGTTTGCCAACCTGATCTCCTGGCGCGGGCCTGCGCCGCGCGCGCGAATCTCTGTGAAAAACAAACGCCGCGCTCGCGCGGAACGAACCCACCGCGAGCGCCGGCGCATGAAAACCTAGCCGCCGTAGTTCCAGCCGGTTTCCTTCATCGTCAGCACTTCGCTGTCCTTCTTGATGTGCGCTTCTGTCACCTTGCCGACCACGATGCTATGGTCGCCGAGCTCGTAAAAGCCGACTACTTCGCATTCGACCGCCGCCGGCGCGTCACTGACGATCGGTGCGCCGTTCTTGCCGTTCTCGTAGGCGAAATCGCCAAATTTGCCGTCTTTGGGTTCGACGTGGCGGAAGAACGCTCCCGCGATTGCTTTTTGTCCGGAGCCGAGCACCGAGAGTGCGAATTGTTTCGAATCTTTCACCAGCGCATGCGAGCCCGAATCCTTCTTGATCCCGACCACCACCAGCGGAGGATTGAAGCTTGCCTGAGTCACCCAGTTGATCGTCGCGACGGTGCTTTTTCCGCCATGAGCGGCGCCGAGAATGAACAGTCCGTACGGGATCATTAGCAGGGCCCGTTTTTTCGCTTTCTCATCCATGACTTAAGCCTCCAGTGTTACGGCGAATTTGGTTTGGGAAGCGCGGCCTGCATATTGTCGCAGGTTCCCCTTGCGCGATGCGCAAGTGTTATAATCTTCCCGAGAGAACACCTATGGCTCTTATCAAGCCAAAGAACCCAAAGATCAAGGGGCTGAATGAAGTTGGACGCTATGCGGTTGGCGTGCAGTGGACCGATGGGCACGACAGTATCTACCCGCTCGACAACTTGCGCCGCCATTGCCCTTGCGAAGCGTGTCATGGGGCGGTCGAAGGCGACGTTCCGCCGGCCAGCCAGCGCCTGGAGCGTCTTTCGCGCCTGGGCGAGCAGGCCATGTTTCTCGGATGGGCCGATGGTCACGAGACGATCTACACGATGCGCCAGCTACGCGACATCTGCCGATGCGCTTACTGCGTGGCGGAGCCGGCGCGTCCAATCACGGGATGATCCGCAGCTGATTTGGAGATGTCAGTGTGTCGGAGGAAAAGTCAATGCAAAAGCATCTAGCGATCGCGATCGGGCTCGGGCTGCTTCTGTTCGCGGGCGCGGGGTCCGCAGCCGCCTTTCCGATAAACATCGGCGCGGGCAGCGGACTTCAAATCACCCCATCGAACTTCTCTATGGCGCCCGGGATGTTGGTTCCCACACCGGGACAATCCCCGCAGCGGTTCCGCAACCTCAATGTCGTCGGCGATGTCGGCCTGAAAGAATCCGATCTTCCGCCGGGCTCGAAGATCGTCCGCCTGCGGGTCGACGGACAGGACGTTTACATGCGGCTCGACACGGAACTCAGTACCGCCGAGCTGCAGTTCGACCCGAACGCTGGCTACGCGCGCGATCTGTACCGCGCGATTCTGACCAAGCGAATCGAAGTGGTCGGAAAGCAGGACCTGCGCGATCAGATCATGGCGTCGGCCGACAAAGCCCGTCCCTTAAAGGTCGAGGGCTACGTTTTCGGCCGCACCAGTCCCTATCTGGTGGTGAAGTCGGTCTCGAGCAAATGAGCGCCCACGCGGCAGCGCTAGTGCGCGCTGGCGCTGCCGCCTGATCCCGAATGGACGGCGTGCAGGTTGTCGCGCGCGACCTGGAATTTAGGATCAAGCGCGATCGCCTTCTGGAACGCCTGCGCTGCTTCCGCCTTGCGCGCCAGATCGTTGAGCGCCATTCCCTTGGCGTTGTAGAGCCGCGCGTCACGCGGGTTCTTGACGATTCCGGCGTTCGCCGCCATCAGGGCATGCTCGGAATCGCCCACGCGCATGTAGATATCGGACAGCTCAAGGAAGTTCGCGGAAGACGGATTCAGATGCACCGCATGGTTGTACATCTCGACCGCGGCCGGCCCGTCGCGCAGCAGTCCGTAGCAGAAACCCATATCAACATAAGCGGAATCATTGCCCGGATCGGCGGCAAGCGCCTTGTGCAGTTCATCGATCGCTTTGTGCACTTTCGCTGTATCGACCGGATGAGATTGTCCCGCCGCGCGAATCATGACTTCCGCTTGCGTGACCATCCGGTCTGACTCCGTGCGCGCTGCCGCGGCCTGCGCGGAAGTTGCGCCGGCGCATACAATCGCGATCGCGCCAATTGCCAGCATTCCGATCATTCTTGTCACTTGTCGTTCGATACCCCCAGCCGAAAACCCTAACAGTTTAGACGCGGCAGGCGAAGCAAGGTTGCACTTCCGAAACCACGGTTGTCTCGGCGGAAGCGCTGCGATTAGTATTGATTTTGTGCCACGAGATTCCTTCAACCGCGAAATCGATTACCTGCGTATCTCGGTTATCGATCGATGCAACCTGCGTTGCGTCTATTGCATGCCGCTCGAAGGGCTGCGCTTCCTGCCGAATGCCGAGCTGCTGACGCCCGCGGAGATCGAAACTGTCGCGCGCGCCGCGGTCAGCGTGGGCTTTCGCAAGTTTCGCCTGACCGGAGGCGAGCCGACTCTGCGCGCCGACCTGCTGGAGATTGTCGAGCGTATCGCGCGCGTCGATGGGATCGAAGGCCTTGCACTTACGACTAACGCGCTGATGCTGGATGACCTTGCCGGGCCGCTCAAGCATGCGGGCTTGACGCGAATCAACGTTCATCTCGACAGCCTCGATCCCGCCACTGTCGAGCGGCAAATGCGATGGGGCGGCTTCGAGAAGATCTGGCGCGGGATCATGGCGGCCGAGGCGGCCGGCCTTACCCCGATCAAGCTCAATGCCGTCGTCACGGCGGGCTACAACGAAGACGGCGTAGTCGAGATGGCGCGGCTCACAATCGAACGCGATTGGCACGTACGATTTATCGAGCTGATGCCGCTGGGCGGTGGTGAATGCGCGACGCTTTCGGTCAAGCGCTACGTGTCGAATATCGAAACCCGGCGGCGCATCGAGACCGCGCTCGGTCCGATACGCGAGTTGCCGACCGAGAACCTTGCCGACGAAGCGAAAAATTTCCAAATCGCAGGCGCGCGCGGCGTGATCGGATTTATCAGTCCTGTCAGTGAGCCATACTGCGGAACCTGCAATCGGATGCGCCTGACGGCGGATGGAAAATTCCATCTATGCCTGCTCAACGACGACGAACTCGACGTGCGCCGCGCGCTACGCGCCGGCTCGGGGCATGAGCTGGAACAAGTCGCGCAAATCTTGAAGCGCGCCGTCGAGCTCAAGCCTACCGGCCATCATCTGCTGGAAGGCCGCTCAACCCGCGACCGCTCGATGTACCAAATCGGCGGCTAGATTCCTTGAACGCATGTCCTCGCCCGAGGACATGCCATCAACCCCTACCGAAACCAAAGCGCAGTTATTTCGTCCTTCTGAATGATGGTGCCGCCGACTTCGCGAGATGCCGATATGAAGGGGATGCCGATATGAACACGAAACGCGTGTTGGCGGTTTTCGGTGCGGCTATGCTGGCGATTGCTACCGCTTTGCCGGCGCTCGCTCAGGATAACCCTCCCCCAGTTGCGGCCTCCAATAGCAGCACAGCGAGCGCCGCTCACGCCGACAGCAACCCCGGAGCGGCGGCCGAGGCTCCGGGACCGTCGCATAAGCATCCTGCTCAAGCCAAGAAAAAGAAGAAACGGTCGTTCTCCAAGCGCATGCGTGACAAGGCGCAAAAGCTCTTAAGCGCGATCAAGGAATAGCCGCCCGCGTCGCAGCGATAATCAATCGATGTAGTGACGCGCGGCCGGTCGTGATCGTCCATCACAAATCAGGCGCAATCTAACACTTCTCCTGTAAAAACAGCTTCATTGAAAGCTCTTGGTTTGTGTGGTAGATGGGTACCACGCTGTAGGTAGAAAGATGGCTGAAAGTTTCGGCAGATGGGAATCAACATAAAGAACGATGAGGCGCATCAGATGGCGCGGCGGCTTGCCAAGCTTACGGGCGAAAGCATGACGACCGCTGTCACCGAAGCGATACGCGAGCGTCTCGTGCGGGTGCGGCGCGCGAGAGGTTCCAGCCTTTCCGATCGGTTGGTTGCGATCGGCAAGGATTGCGCAGCCCATCTCAAGGAGCCGTTTCGTTCCGCCGACCATGGCGAGCTGCTGTACGACGAGCGCGGATTGCCAAGATGATTGTCGATACCTCAGCGCTCATCGCGATTCTTCGCGACGAACCGGAGGCGCTTGCTTGTGCTAGAGCCATCGATAGCGCAGCCAAACGCCGGATTTCTGCCGCCAGTTTTGTCGAGACCGCCGCCGTCATTGACGGGAGCCGGGATCCGATTGCCAGCCGGCGCTTTGATGATCTGATTCGGGAGGCCGGGCTCGTTATCGAGCCGGTAACCGAAGCGCAGGCGCGAATCGCGCGAGAGGCCTATCGCGATTTTGGCAAAGGCAGCGGCCATCGCGCCAAATTGAATTTCGGCGATTGCTTCGCGTACGCCCTCGCCAAAGCATTCGGCGAACCATTGCTTTTCAAAGGTGATGACTTCGCGTACACCGACATCGCGGTGGCGCTGACAAGCTAAGAGGCCGCGGCGCCGTTCAGGATTGCGGCTTCAAGGGGCTCACGCTGCCCGGCGATGGCACGGCGGCGGGCGATGCGGCGCTTTCGGGAATCGGCGCGACTGGCTCTTCCGGCGCCCAGAACATCTGCACCAGGCTGTGGCCGAACTTCATACCCTCTTCGGGGCGGCCGCGGAGGTTCGCGGTCGCAGGCGCCTCGGTCTGGACGATAGCCTCGCCAACGCCTTCATGTTCGAACGGACGCCGAACGTCTAAAGGCGCGGGCTCGACCGATTGGCCCACGTCGATCGGCTGATCGGCGACCACGACTCCCGATTTCAGGATAACGCCGCGCTCGGCGCGCAGATCATAGACTCCTGGGGGCAGATCTACCGCGAAGGTGCCGTCGTTGCCGGTAGGCGCGATAAACATGTCCTGCGACACGCGATTCTCGAAATGAAGCTGACGCTGATTGGCGGGCGTGCCGCCCCGATAGACGAAGCTGCCCCTGACGACGGTGGCATTCACATCGGCGATGGCGATCGCTCCGGTCGCGATCATCGACGCGGCCAATAGTCCCATGATTGCGGAGACATTCAATTTCGCGCGCATCGGGGGTCTTCCTTCATAGCGCCCGCATCCGGAAAAAATCGCGAGCGGCTTTATGTGCGGCGCTGATTTGATGCCGCCGCATCCTCAAGCCTATGCTTATCAAAATATGCGAGCGAGGAAAGCATGGACCGGACCACTATTTATCACAACCCCAAGTGCGGGCAGTCACGCGGCGCGCTTGCGCGGCTGACCGAGCGCGGCGCTGATTTCGAAACGATCGAGTACCTGAAGACGCCGCTCGATCGCGCGGGGCTGGAACGGGTTCTTGCGATGGTTGAGAGTCCGGCCGCCGACCTGGTGCGCAAGGACAAGCGGTTCCAGGAGCTGGGACTCAAGGCCGAAGACTATACCACCAAGGAAAAGGTCATCGCGCTATTGCTGAAGCATCCGGAGCTGATGCAGCGCCCGGTGGTCGTGCGCGGCGGGCGTGCCGTGATTGCGCGTCCGCCCGAGAAGCTCGACGCGCTATTTTAGCGAAACGAAGCCATCGCGCGGGGCGGCTAGGCGACCTTCTGGACTTTGCCGCTGCGGATGCATCGGGTGCATACGCTGATTCGCATCACGCCGCCACCGATCTTGGCGCGAACCTCTTGCAGGTTCGGTTCCCATCGCCGTTTGGTTTTGTTGTTGGCGTGGCTGACGTTGTTTCCGACCGACGGCTTTTTGCCGCAAATTGCGCAATGTCGCACGGGTTTGTCTCCCAGATGAAGTCGAATGGAGTCGAACGCCCTAGGGTAGCCCGACCTGCGGCTTGGTGAAAGAGGGGCTGAAGCTCGCACGCAGCAACGCCTGCCCCGCGGGTTCGACGGTCAGGCGCGCACCCGCGTCGCATCGGCACTTGATGCTCATCAGCCACGCGGCTTTGCCGAGCGCGGTCGCGTAGCGGTCCAGCGCCGTCTTGAGGCCGTCATTGGCCCTCTTGTCTTCGATCGATACGTCCTTGTCGCTGAGCACCACTTCTTCGGGCGCCGAGCCGGTTGCGTCCGCCATCATTTGGGTGAGCATCGCCACGAATGCGGCGCGATCGAGTCCGGGTACATCGCTAAGCAGAAGCTGATGATAGGCGGTATCGGCTCGATGATCCGTCTCGACGGCGAGGGCGCGGCGCAGTTGCTCGGCGCGCGCGGGTTCCGCAGTGGGCTCCTTCTGGTATTCGGCCAGGATCGTGGTCGCGGCGGCGGAGTTTCCCCCGGCGATCGCGCCGAGCGCCCGCCCCAGCATCCCTTCGGCCTTCGCGCGGCGCATCTTTTCGCGCGCGTCCGCCATCATCTGCCGCACTTGAGGATTATCCGCGCCCGCGGCCTGAAACACCGCAAGCGCAGTGTCCGCGTCGCCGCGATTGACGAGAGCCTGTGCGCATTGGAGCAGGTTGAGCGGCTGCGTCGAGCCGAGCGATGAAGTCGATAGATAGAGTTTGGTCGCCGCCACCAGCTTTGCCTCGACCCGCACCTGGATCGATTCATACGCCTGCCATGTGCTGCTCGAGATCATCCGCTGGCCGCTTGTCCGTTCGAACAGGAACTGCGCGGGGATCGAAAGAATCGCGGCGGGCCCGCTGACGATCGTCTCGCTGTCGGTGAAGGTGAATGTGTGCCGATCTTCGGCCAGGGTCGAAAGGTTGAGCGTCCAGATCTGATAGGAGCCGGTGAACTTTGCTTCCGAACCGGTCTGCACGACTTTGAACGAATCGGTCGGCAGACTGACGACGATCACGGCGTCGAGCCTGTCGTCCAGGTCACCGGCGACAAAGCGCTTCACGCATGCGTCAACGTCGCCGGGCGGCTGAATCGGAACCGAATCGACGTTCGGCATCTGGCCGACCAGCTTTTCGATATCGTTCTCAGCCTGTGGCGAAATCGGCCCCAGCGCTCCGACTCCGATCTTGATGTCGGCGGCTCGCGCGGAAATTTCGGCTGTGAACAGCATCATCGCGGCGAGCGCGAACGTAATCGTGATTGTGGACTTGCGTATCATCATATCCGTCTGGAACGCTCCGTTGCGTGACCCGCCAAGCTATCCTGAGTGCGCGTCCAAGTTCAATTTGAAGTCTCCGGCAAGTGAAGCGGCTTGAGTATCCGGTGCAAAAGCCGCAATGTCTAGCAATCCTCGGACGCTTCTGCGCCCGACGTTCGACAATGATACTCGCCTGCCGATTGGGGGCGTGGTGCGATGGCTGAGCGGCTGATCCACATCCTGCCAGAACAAGTTGCGAGCCAGATCGCGGCCGGAGAGGTCGTTGAACGGCCTGCGTCCGCGGTCAAGGAACTGGTCGAGAACTCGCTCGATGCGGGCGCCGGCAGGATCGACATCGCGATTGAGCGCGGCGGATGCGCGCGCTTTGCAGTCGCCGACGACGGATGCGGCATGAACCGCGAGGACGCGATCCTCGCGCTGCGCCGGCATGCCACCTCGAAGATTCGCAGCGCCGCCGACCTGGTCGCGATCCGCACGTTGGGCTTTCGCGGTGAGGCGCTCGCCTCGATCGCGAGCGTCGCCCGAATGACGCTGCGCACGCGCAGCGCCGGTGCCGCCGATGCGGTCGAGATTTTGGCGGCGGGCGGCGAGATCGAAGAGGTGCGCGACTCGGCGGCGGCGCCGGGGACGCATATCGACGTTCGCGATCTTTTTTTCAATACTCCCGCGCGGCTCAAATTTCTGAAAACCGCCGCGACCGAGCAGAGCGCGATCGCCGAGGCGATCCAGCGCGTCGCCCTGGCGAACCATCGCGTCGCTTTTTCGCTTACCGCCGACGGCCGAGTGATGTTCGATCTGACGCGCGCGGCGTCACCGCTGGAACGTGTGCGGCAGGCGTTTGGCGCGAAGCTCGCCCTCCGGATGCTCGCGTTCGAGGGCGGACGCGATTCGGTTCGCGTGCGCGGACTGGCCACGATGAGCCAGGAATCGTTCGCGTCGGCGCGGATGATCTTTACTTTCGTCAACGGCCGCGTCGTGCGCGACAAGCTGCTCGCGCGCGCGATCGCGCAGGCCTATCAGACGCTGCTGCCGCGCGGCCGCTACCCGGCGGTGGTTCTTTTCCTCGAGCTGCGCCACGAAGAGGTGGACGTGAACGTCCATCCGATGAAAACCGAAGTGCGGTTTCGTAATTCAGGCGCGGTGTTCGAAGCGGTGTATCACGCGCTTCGCAACCGGCTGTCGAATCAGAGCGCCGGCGCCCCGGATCGCGCCGCGGACGTGTCCGTAACCAGCGCGGTGGCGATTGGAAATGCGATTGCGGATACCGTCGCGACGCCCGCGCGCGCTTCCGATCTCGCGCCGCGTGATTTCCCGACGCCCGCTGTCGGAGTTGCGCGCATGGAGCCACGTGCGTTGCGGCTGGTGCCCGACGCTGCTCAATCCGTCGCGACGCAGCGCGCGCTGGGTCTGGGTTTCGCGGCGGCCGGCGATCGCGCCGGAGTTGACGCGCATCCGGAGGCGGGCGTGCCGATGTATTCGCGGCTGCGGGTGCTTGGCCAGATCTTTGCCGGATATATCGCGCTTGAAAGCGACGAGGGACTGCTGTTGGTCGATCAGCACGCCGCGCACGAACGCGTCACGTTCGAAAAATTGCGCGCTGAGTTGCGCGATGGTTGCGTGCGCACGCAGGCCGTTCTGGTCCCGGCGACGATCGAGCTCAATCCGGCGCGCGCCGCGCAGATTCACGCCGCGATGCCGGAGCTGCGCGCGATGGGCTTTGACGTGGAGAGCTTCGGACCGGCCTCGCTTGTGCTCAAGGGCACGCCGGCGGTGTTCGGGCCCGAAGGCGGAGCGAAACTGCTGTCGGACATGATCGATAGTATCGGCGAGGCTCCGATGCGCTCGGGCAGCGAAGCGGCGTTCGAGAATCTGCTCAAGCAGCTTGCCTGCCATGGCTCGGTACGAGTTGGCCGCGTGCTCGAGCCTGCGGAAATACACGCGCTGCTGGCCGAGCTCGATCGCACCGAATTCAAAACCAACTGCCCGCACGGACGGCCGGTGCATATTCGCTTTGCGCGCGGCCAGATCGAGCGGATGTTCCGGCGATGAGCGCGTTTCAAGCCGCATCGCGCGAACCCGAAACGGCAGCGACGCCGTTGTCCGCGCGGATTCGCGTCGGGTTTATTGTCGGGCCGACTGGCGCGGGCAAAACCGCGCTCGCGCTCGAGGTTGCCGGGCGGCTCGGCGCGGAGATAGTCAACGCCGATTCGCGCCAGTTCTATCGCGGGATGGATCTCGGAACCGCAAAGCCTACGCCCGCCGAACGCCGCCGCGTGGCGCATCATCTGATTGACGTGCGCGCTCCCGACGCTCCGCTCGACGTGGCGAGCTTCGTAATGCTGGCCCGCGAGGCGATCGCGGAAATCGCGGCGCGCGACCGCCGAGTTCTGGTCGTCGGAGGAAGCGGACTTTATCTACGCGCGCTGCGCGGCGGAATTTTTCGCGGTCCCGCCGCATCGCCGGAAATTCGCGCGCGGCTTTCGCGCGAGGCTGAAGAAGGCGGAATCGAAACTCTGCACGGCAGGCTGCGCGAGGCCGATCCCGCGGCAGCAGCGCGAATCGGGCACCACGATCTCTACCGCATCATGCGCGCGATCGAGGTCTTTGAGCTGACCGGCGAGCCGATCAGCGCGCATCAGGCGCGCCACGCATTCTCCGCGCGCGCGTATGAGAGCCTGACGGTTGGGTTGTCGCTCGAACGGGCGCATCTCTACCAGGCGATCGATCGGCGTTTCGACGCGATGATCGCGGCGGGATTGGTGGCCGAGGTGCGCGCTTTGCTGGCCGCGGGATATGCGCCCGGCCGTCCTCCGCTGGCGACGATCGGCTATAAGCAGATTGCGCTGCATCTCGCGGGCGAACTGACCCTCGAGGGCGCGATCGCGCTCGCCAAACGCGACACGCGCCATCTGGCCAAGCGCCAGCTCACCTGGTTTCGCGCCGATTCGGAGCTGAGATGGCTTGACCCGGCGCGTCCGGCCGAGCACGCTCAGGAATTATTCGCCGAGTTTTTCACGCGAGATAAATTGTGAAACGTCATCTCAAACCCAATCATAATGGTAAGCCTCCGCACGCGAGACCCGGGGCGCCGCTTGCGGCGGAGGTCTCGACTGGGCTGACCGCGATTGAGCGCGTGCGCCTGGCGCGGCATCCGTCGCGTCCGCAGACGCTGGACTATCTCAACGCGCTGGTCGGCGAATTTATCGAAATTCACGGTGATCGATGTTTCGCCGACGACGCCGCGATTGTCGCGGGGCTGGGTTACTTCGGCAAACGCCCGGTCGCGATCGTCGGCCAGCAGCGCGGACGCACGACGGCTGAGCGAATCAAGCGCAACTTCGGCAAGCCTCATCCAGAGGGCTACCGCAAGGCCGCGCGGGTGTATCAACTGGCCAATCAGTTCCGCCTTCCGCTGATTACGTTTATCGACACGCAAGGCGCCGAGTCGGGCGTCGGCGCCGAAGAGCGCGGGCAGCATGAGGCGGTCGCGCGTAATCTCGAGCTGATGGCGCGGCTGGAAGTTCCTATCGTCGCATGCGTGATCGGCGAGGGCGGCTCCGGCGGCGCGCTGGCGCTCGGCGTGGCCAACGTTGTCCTGATGCAGGAGAACAGCTCGTACTCGGTAATCACGCCCGAAGGATGCGCCGCGATTTTGTGGCGCGAGGCGACCGAAGAAAACGTTGCGGCCGCCGCCGCGGCGCTTAGAATCTCCGCACCGGATCTGCTCGAGCTCGGCGTGATCGACGAGATCGTCCCCGAACCGGCGGGCGGAGCGCATACCGCACCCGGCGAGGCGGCACGCAATCTCGGCGCCGCCATCGGGCGGCATCTCGATCGCCTGTGCAAGCGCGCTCCGGCCGAGTTGCGGCTTGGGCGCGAGCGCAAGTTCGCGGCGATCGGAAACGCCTACTTGACCCGCGATCGCGTTGAAAACCCCGGCCTGATCGGTTAGCCATAGTGGCTCCTCATGGCTTCCCGGACTGCGAAAAAAAGTTTTCCCGCGCGTGCGCTGGGGCATAGTGAGGAAACGCCCTCGCTCACGAGCCTGCGCGAGCGAATCGACGAGATCGATCGCAAGCTCCTGGACCTGGTTGCGATGCGCGCGGGAATCGTCGAACAAGTCGGCGCGCTCAAGCATTCGACCGGCGAGGTCGTGTACGTTCCTACGCGCGAGCAGGCGATTATCGACCGGATGATCGCGGCGAATCCGGGTCCGCTCGCGTCTCAGCATATCAGGAGCATCTTCACCGAAGTTATTTCCGCCTGCCGTGGTCTCGAGCACGCGGCGCGGATCGCGTTTCTGGGTCCCGAACACACCTATTCGCATGCGGCCGCGCGCGAGCGTTTCGGTTCGAGCGTCGAGTTCACGCCGCTAAGCTCGTTTGCGGCGGTGTTCCAGGCGATCGAGAGTGGACGCGCCGATTTCGGCGTGGTGCCGGTCGAGAATTCGACCGAAGGGTCGGTCGGGCTGACGCTGGATTTGCTGATCGACACGCGTCTGGTGATTATCGGCGAGATCCTGCTGCCGATCCGTCACTTCCTGCTCTCGCGCAGCGACGATCCGCGCGCGATAAGCAAAATCCTGTCGCATCAGCAGTCGCTCGGCCAGTGCCGCGGCTACCTGCAGGCCAATTTCCCGAATTGCGAGCTCGAAGCGGTTGCCTCCAACGCGTTTGCGGCCGAGCGCGCGGCCGGCGATCCGTCGATTGCGGCGATCGCCTCGCGCGAGGCCGGGGCCGCATACGGGCTGACCGCGATCGCCGAGAATATCCAGGACCTTGCAACCAACACCACGCGCTTCCTGGTGTTGGGCAAACGGCCGGTCGAGCGCACGGGAGCCGACAAGACCACGGTGTTGTTCGCGGTGGCGGACAAGGTGGGCGCGCTGTACCAGGCAATCACGCTGTTTGCGCGCAACTCGATCAATATCTCGAAGATTGAATCGCGTCCGCTGCGCTCGCGTCCGTGGGAATATATTTTTTTCGTCGATCTCGGGGGGCATCGCGACGACCCGAAGCTCAAGCGCGCGCTCAAGGCGCTCGAACGAAAAGCCCTTTTTTCCAAGGTGCTCGGATCGTATCCTGAAGGCAGGTCGGCCGCCGGCTAGCACGGCCGTTCAACTCCCTTGATCAAAGCTGACGATCTTGTTCTACCGCCGGTTGCGGCGCTAAATCCCTACGAGCCCGGAAAACCGATCGAGGAGCTGCGGCGCGAGCTCGGAATCGGAGAGCCGATCAAACTCGCCTCGAACGAAAATCCGCTCGGACCGTCGCCGCGCGCGGTTGCCGCAATCAAAGGCGCGCTCGCGGAGCTGAATCGCTATCCCGACGGCGCGAGCTACGAGTTGCGCAAGAAGATTGCGGCACGGCATCGAGTCGCCCCCGAACAGATCTTCGCGGCAGGCGGATCGGTCGAAGTTCTGAATCTGCTCGCGTTCCTGTTTATCCGCCCCGGGCTGAATTCGGTTTTTTCCGAGCACGCTTTTGCGATCTATCCGCTGGCGACCCTGGCTGCCGGCGGAAGCTTCAAGGCCGTGCCGGCGAGCGACGGCTATGCGCACGATCTCGACGCGATCGCGAGCGCGATCGACGCGAACACGCGCATTGTGTTTCTCGGCAATCCGAACAATCCCACCGGCACGATCTATCGCCGCGCCGAGTGGAAGCGCTTTCTTGCGCGCGCGCCCGAGCATGTGGTGATCGTTGCCGACGAAGCCTACTTCGAGTTCGTGCGCGATCCGGAGTATCCCGACTCGCTCGAAGATCACGACGGGAGCCGGCTGATCGTGACGATGCGCACGTTCTCGAAAATTTTCGGGCTGGCCGGACTGCGCGCGGGCTATGCGGTCGCGCACCCGGATATCGTGCGGCTGCTCAACAATGTTCGGCAGCCGTTCAACGTGACCTCGCTTGCGCAAGTCGCGGTGCTCGCCGCGATGGACGACACGGCGCACATCGAGCGCACGCTTAGGGTAAACGCGCAGGGGATGGAGTATCTCGAGGCCGAGTTTCGCCGGATTGGAGTTTCTTTCGTGCCGAGTCATGCGAATTTCATTCTGACCGAGGTCGGCGACGGGCGCGCGGTGTATGACGCCCTTTTGCGAAAGGGCGTGATCGTGCGCCCCATGAACGGGTACGGCTATCCGCGCCACCTGCGAATCAGCGTCGGATTGCCGGAGGAAAATCGCCGTCTGGTGGAAGTGCTCGAGCAGGTAATCTCAAGGTAGCCGCGAGCCGCATGATTGCGGCGGCGTGAATTCCTGATGGCGCAACTCTTCAAGCAAATGACGATCGCGGGCGTTGGCCTGATCGGCGGTTCGCTCGCCCTGGCCGTCCGGCGCGAGGGTCTGGTCGGGCGAATCGTCGGCCTTGGACGCACGCAGGCGAACCTCGACGTCGCGCTCGAGCGCGGGATGCTCGACGCCGCGACGCGCGACCCGGCCCTGGCGGCGCGCGGATCTGATTTGCTGATGCTTGCGGTGCCGATCCTCGCGATGCGCGCGACGCTCGGGCAGATGCTTCCGTATCTTGCGCCGAACGCGGTTATCACCGATGTCGGCAGCGTCAAGGGATGGATCGTGCGCGAACTCGAGCCGCTGATTCCGGCCGGGATGGCGATCGTCGCGGCGCATCCGGTGGCCGGCAAGGAGACAGTCGGCGCCGCGGCTGCCGACCCGGAGTTATTTCGCGGCCGGCGCGTGATTGTCACCCCGTCGGCAAAAAGCACTGCCGGCGCGATCGCGCGCGTCGAAGCGCTGTGGGCGGCGACCGGCGCGCGCGTTGAGAAAATGGATCCCGATTTGCACGACGCGATTTTGGCGCGTGCAAGTCATCTGCCGCAGATTGTCGCGAGCGCATTGGGAGCAGCACTGGCGGAGGAGCGTGTCGGCGGAATGCTGGCGGCGGAGTTCGGCGCGAGCGGACTGCGCGACACGACGCGGCTTGCGGGATCATCGTGGGAGATGTGGCGCGATATCATTGTCACCAATCGCGACGCGATCGTCGCCGCACTGAAGCTGTTCGGATCGACCATCGGCGAATTCCAGGAGCTGATCGCAACCGGCGATATCGCCGCGCTCGAGCATCTCTTCAACCGTGGCCGCGCGATGCGCGATAAACTGAAATGAAGCGCGCGAAACCGATCGTTGCAATCGACGGACCGGTCGGCGCCGGCAAATCGACGGTGGCGCGCGGGTTGGCGCGCGAACTCGGCTTCAGTTATCTGAACACCGGCGCGATGTATCGCGCGGTCGCGATCGCGGCCAGCGATGCCGGCATCGATCCGTCGGCGCCGGAGCTGGAAGCGCGCCTGGCGCCAATTCTGGCGGCGATCCGAATCTCTTTCGAAGGCGAGCGAATTCTGCTGGACGGCGCCGACGTGAGCGATCGGGTCACAGATCCCGCGATTAGCGACCTGGCCTCGCGTTTGTCGGCGCTTGGACCGGTGCGGGCGCGGATGCGCGAATTGCAGCGCGCGGCGGGCGGTGAGGGTGGAGTGGTGATGGAAGGGCGCGATATCGGCACCGCGATTTTCCCCGACGCCGAGTTCAAATTCTTCCTCGACGCCGACGTGAGCGTGCGCGCGCGGCGCCGCTTCGAGGAAATGTCGGTGAAAGACCCGTCGGCAAATTTCGACCGGGTACTGGCTCAATTGCGCGAGCGCGACGCGCGCGACTCCAGCCGGGCGCTCGCTCCGCTCAAGCGCGCCGATGATGCTATAGTCGTGGACTCGACCGCGTTCGATATATCCGCAGTCATAAATGCTATAAAGGAACATATACTGGCTGCGACCAACGCAGATAAGGGGTTGAAACGCAGCTAGCCCAGTTGTAAGTTTCGCAGCAGCATCGAAGTTCCCGGAAGGTCCCACTACATGGAGAAAGTTTTGCCTGAAACACTCGGCGGAGGAGAAAATGATTTCGAGTCGCTGATGGAAGAGAGCCTGAAGGCTCCGCGTCCCGGTGATGTGCTCATCGGACGAGTCCTCCTCATAACCCGCGACTATGTCATCATCGATATCAACTACAAGTGCGAGGGCCAGGTCCCCGTCGCCGAATTCTACGACGCGAACGGAAATCCGACCGTCAAAGAAGGCGACGAGGTTGACGTTTACTTCGAGGGCACCGAGACCGACAACGGAACGGTGATGCTCTCGCACGCGAAGGCCGAGAAATTCAAAGTCTGGCGCGAGCTCGACCGGGCCTTTCAATCGGAGACTCCGGTTGAAGGCGTCGTGCTCGGCAAAGTGAAAGGGGGCCTCAAGGTCGATATCGGCGTGCCGGCGTTTCTGCCCGGCTCGCATGTAGACATCCGTCCCGCGCGCAACCTTGACCGTTACGTCGGCCAGCGCGGACGTTTTCAAATCCTCAAGTTCAATCGCGCGCGCGGCAACGTGGTCGTATCGCGCCGCAGCGTGCTCGAACGCGAACGCACCTCGCTCAAGGAGCAGACGCTCAAGGTCCTGGAAGAGGGCGTCATTCTTGAAGGTACCGTCAAGAACATCACCGACTACGGCGCATTCATCGACTTGGGCGGAATCGACGGCTTGCTCCACATCACCGACATGTCGTGGGGCCGCCTGGCGCATCCGTCCGAGGTTCTGAAGGTCGGAGAGAAAGTTAAGGTCGTGGTCCTCAAGTACGATGCGCAGCGCGAGCGCGTGTCGCTCGGGATGAAGCAGATCATGGCCGACCCGTGGAGCAAGGTTAACGAGCTTTATCCTCCGGGCACCCGGGTCCACGGCAAAGTCGTCAGCGTCACCGATTACGGCGCATTCGTGGAGCTGGAAAAAGGCGTCGAGGGACTGATTCATGTTTCCGAGATGAGCTGGAGCAAACGCGCGGTTCATCCGTCGAAGGTGGTCAATCCGGGAGACGGCGTCGAAGTGCAAGTGCTGGGTGTCGACGAAGCCAACCGGCGCATCTCGCTCGGCCTTAAGCAGACCGAACCGAATCCGTGGGTCGCACTGGCCGAACAGCATCCGGTCGGGAGCCACGTGGCGGGCAAGGTCAAGTCGATCACCGACTTCGGCGCGTTCGTCGAGATCGAGCCGGGAATCGACGGCCTGGTGCATATCTCGGATCTGTCGTGGACCAAGAAGATTCGGCATCCGAGCGAGATGGTGAAGAAGGGCGACGACGTCGAAGCGGTCGTACTTGGAATCGACGCGGAAAACGAGCGCGTCAGTTTGGGCGTCAAGCAGCTTACTCCCGATCCGTGGAACACGATCGCAGAGCGTTACCCGCTCAACACGCGGATCCATGGCAAGGTCAGCTCGGTTGCGGATTTCGGAGTGTTTGTCGAGATCGAAGAGGGAATCGAAGGGCTGATTCATATTTCGCAGCTCTCCAACGAGCGCGTGGACAAGCCGTCGTCGCTGTTCAAGGTTGACGATCAGCTCGAAGCGCTGGTGGTGCAGCTCGATCCCAAGGAACGGCGTATCGGACTTTCGATCAAGGCACTCAAGGCGCATGAAGAGCGCGAAGAGATGCAGGCGTACCTCAAGCGCGAGCATGAGAATGCGCGGTTCTCGATGGAGGATATCCTCAACGAGGAACTGCGCCTCGATCGCGACGATAGCGATCGCCGCGCCTCACGCGGACGCCGCGACCGCTAACGGCGCCGCCGGCAAAGCATCGCCACCGTCATGACCAAGCGCGCGATTATCGAAGAATTGCTTGCGCGTCGTCATAGCTGCTCGCATCGGCAATCGGAGACGATTGTCAATGCAATGTTCGACGCGATGGCCAATGTGCTGGCGGGCGGCAAGCGAATCGAGATTCGCGGCTTCGGCAGTTTCGGGGTCAAGGATCGCCGCGCGCGCCAGGGCCGCAATCCGAAAACTGGCGAAGTAGTTCCGGTGGACGCCAAACGTATCCCCTATTTCCGCGCAGGCAAGGAACTCCGCATCGAGGTTAATGGCTCGGACGACGCGGCGCGCTAAAGGCGGGAACATCTCCGCGGCGCCGCCGGCCGGGGTGAGACTGTGGGCGCCGTGGCGGCACACCTATCTGCACTCCGGCACGAGCGCGACTCAGCCATGCATCTTCTGCTTCTCGCGGCTTACCGCGGCAGGGCGGCGTAAGCGGCTGGTGCTGCTTGAGACCGATCGCGCGGTCGTGATGCTGAATCGTTATCCGTACACCAATGGGCACGTGATGGTCGCGCCGCGGCGCCATGTCGCGTCCCCCGAACTACTCTGGCGCGAAGAGCGGATCGAAATCGGCGAGCTGGTGACGCAGACGGTAGCGATTCTGCGCGCGGAACTTCGCCCCGCCGGATTTAACGCCGGTGCGAATCTTGGCCGCGCCGCCGGCGCCGGATTCGCCGAGCATATGCATTGGCACGTGGTCCCGCGATGGGACGGCGACAACAACTTCATGCCAGTGCTTGCCTCGACGCGCGTGCTGTCGCAGAGTCTCGAAGACAGCTACGCGCAATTGTGCCCGCTTTTCAAAACGATCGATGCTGGCTTATCCTGAATAGGGAAGGGCGCTCCGGGATTAATCGATGGACCAAACTCTGACCAATATCACCACACTCGGCGGCCTGCGTTCCGCCGGGTATCAAACACTTCCGGTGCGGATGGAGATGCGCCGCAATCTGCTCGCGCGGCTGCGTGCGAAGGAGCGCATCCTGCCGGGAATCGTCGGCTACGAAGAGACGGTAGTGCCTGAGATCGAAAACGGTGTCCTTGCCGGGCATCACATGATCTTCCTGGGGGAGCGCGGGCAGGCCAAGTCGCGGATCATCCGCGCGCTGGTGAACTTGCTCGATGAGTTCGTTCCCGCGGTAGTGGGCTGCGAGATTGACGACGATCCTTTTGCGCCGATTTGCCGGCGATGCCGCCGCATGGCCGAGGAGAAAGGCGACGCGCTCGAGATTCACTGGATCGGCCGCGACCGCCGCTACGCGGAGAAGCTTGCGACCCCGGACGTCTCGGTCGCGGACCTGATCGGCGAGATCGATCCGATCAAGGTTGCGGAAGGCCGTTACCTCGCCGACGAGGAGACGATTCACTACGGCCTGATCCCGCGCACCAACCGCGGCATTTTCGCGATCAACGAACTGCCCGACCTGACCGAGAAGGTGCAGGTGGGTTTGTTCAACCTGATGGAAGAGAAAGACGTCCAGATCAAGGGCTACAAGATTCGCCTGCCGGTGGACGTGGTATTCGTTGCGAGCGCGAACCCGGAGGATTACACCTCGCGCGGCAGAATTATCACGCCGCTGAAAGATCGCTTCGATATTCAGATTCGAACCCATTATCCGAAAAAGCTCGAAGACGAAATCGCGATCATGGAGCAGGAGGCTCTTTATCCCCCGCGGCCGGGGATGGATGTGCGCATTCCGCAATTTCTGAAGGACATCATCGCGCAGATCACGTTCGAGGCGCGTGGCTCTAACGAGATCAACCAATCGTCGGGGGTCTCAGTCCGCGTCACGATCAACAATTTCGAGTCGATGCTGTCGAACGCCGAAAAGCGTTCGGTCGTCAATGGCGAGAACGAAATCGTGCCGCGCATCTCGGACCTGCATTCGCTCTACGCCTCAACCGCGGGAAAGATCGAGCTCGAATACGCCGGTGAAGACAAAAAAGAAGACGACCTGGTCGAGCGTCTGATCAATCGCGCGGTGCTCAAGGTGTTCGATCGGTATCTGAAGCTCGACGATCTGAAAAAAGTGAGCGGCTATTTCGAGCAGGGATGGGGCGTCGAGGTTTCGGATCGCGCGCCCTCGTCCGAGTACATGGAGCCGTTGCGCGAAGTGACTGGCCTGCGCGAGGCGATTGCGACGCTAGGCCCGTTCGAGACCCCGGGGCTGATGGCCGCCGCGAGCGAGTTTATTTTCGAGGGCCTGCATCTCCATCAGAAACTCAACAAGGACCGCCAGGGCGGCCGCTTCGCCTATCACGCCTGACGGTAACGGCGCGCGATGGTCAATACACGCTACACGCAGTGGGACGGCACTCAGAAGCTCAAACTCGACGCCGACAAGGTGTTCGAGAAGCTCGCCGAGTACATGTCCTATACCGACGACGTTCGCCAGGCGATGGACTGGATGATGCGCCAGGGGATGGACTTCGACGGCGTGCGGGTGATGGGGCTCGAGGAATTTATCGAGCAGCTGCGCCAGGAGATGCGCCAGCGCTACCGCGACTTCAATCTCAAGAACTCGCTCTCGGACATGGAGCAGAAGCTCGAAGACATCGTAAATCGCGAGCGTAACACGCTGGAGT
>JBOHWH010000101.1:0-34193 GCA_050736695.1 Binataceae bacterium (SeqCode)
CTCGTGGCCGCCCCCACATCAGCGGAGAATTTCATTGCTAGCGCGGCCCTGACGGCCCGCGCATCGTCGGCGGGCGGGACGCCCGCCCTACCAATGTCTGCACGCAAAGATGCGCCTCATCAATGCAGAATCGAATTCGCGATCTCTTCCGCCACCAGCTTCTTCGCCGTGTTCACATCGTCGCCCGGATGCGCCATCGCGACCACCTTGAGCTCGCTCTGCGATCCTGAAATCGTCGCGCGCGCCACAATCGCCGTATCGTAAACTTTATTCTCGGGCAGATTGTCGTAGGTGTCCGGCCCGCGATGCATCCCCGCCTTGTACGCCTGGTAACTACGGAACTGCCGCGTCAATGGATCGTCCGGGATTGTGTTCTGCCGCCGCGCCTCTATTGCATATGGATCCGGCGAGCTGTCACCCGCGTTGCCGACCGCCGGAACCTCCGCGCCCAAGTCCTTGAGCATCCCGGCCACCGAAGGATCTCCCGGCGACACGTCCTGCAGTGAGACGCCCGGCGACAGCACTCGCACATTCATCGTCACCGTCACCAGCACCGGCGTGCCGCTACTCTTGCGCGCATTGAGGTCGCCGCTCAGCACGTTTTGCACGGTGGGATCGGTGCAGATCGCCATCACCGCGGTGCCCGGCGCAATCTCGAGCCGCCCTAGAGTCTTCACGTCCGCCGCGATCGCGCCTCCCGCGTCCATTGCGATCGCCGCCGCAATCGCGAAAAGCATCGCAGTGCAAATTGCCGTCTTGCGCATCGCCCGCTTCATCGCCTCTATCTGTAAGCCCGCGCCGCCGCGATCGGCCAGATCGCGATCACTTCGTCGCCGCGCACCACGTAGTACTCGCTATGCAGATTGATCGTCGTGTCGCCGTGACTCGGAATCAGTTCGAGCTTCATCCCAGCCGCGAGCTCGCTGTGCGCGGCAGCCAGATGCCCATGCTCTTCCGACAAGCGTTCGACTTTGACCGGCAGATCTTTTCCGCGCGGCGCGCCAAACTCGTTGGTCAGCGCTTTCATCCCCGCGTCGATAATCGCGCGCTCGCCGCGCCGCGAAATCACCGTGGCCAAAAGGCTCAGCGCGGGATACCCCAGATCCGGGCGCACGAACCGGTACGCGCCGTCCATAAATACGTAGGAGCCTGCCTGCACTTCGGTGACATCCGGCCACGCGCCCGCGATATCGTAGGTCCCGGTGCCTCCCGCGCTGACGATCTCCGGCGCCAGACCCGCCGCGCGCAGGGCATCGACATGGCGGCTGAGCATCGTCAGCGCCTCGCGCGCAGCCGCCTCGCGCTTCTGGCGGTCGGCGACCAGGACCGCGTGCCCTTCGTATCCCATGATCCCGCGGTATTTGAGCGGCCCGCGCGTGATTCTCCGCGCAAGCCCGATAGTCTCCTCGGGCGATTCGGTGCCGCATCGATGCATCCCCGTATCGACTTCGATTATTACGCCGGCGCCGCGGCTCGCGCGCTGCGCGCCCTGCTCGAGCTCGCGCACGTTGAACTCGCTTTCGACCGTCGCGACAATTTCCATCTGGCGCGCGACTGCGAAGAATCGATCGATCTTTTGCGCTCCCGCAATTTGGTTCGCGAGCAGAATCGGCCCGAGCCCAGCGCGGGCCAGCACCTCGGCCTCGCCGAGCTTCGAGACGGTGATACCGATCGCTCCCGCCGCAAGCTGGCGGCGCGCGATCTCAGGCGTCTTGGGAGTCTTGAAATGCGGCCGGAGCTTTTGCGGCCGCGCGCGAAAGTACTGCGCCATCGCGGCGATATTCGCCTCGGCCACGTCGAGATCGAGAATCAGCGCGGGAGTGTCGATGTCGCGCTTTTGCATTGGCGAATCCTACCATGCGCGCTTGCACAGACAGAAAGCGGGGATGATGCAGGGGGCGGCCCCGCGTGGCCGCCGCCGAAGGTCGTTTCATTACGGAAGCTTCAACTCCAGGATTTCCTTCGCGCGCGCCGCGCGCCATGCGACGAGCCTCTGTGCCAGCTCGCGATCGCCCAGGGCAATTATCTGCGCCGCGTACAGCCCCGCGTTGCTGGCCCCCGGCTTGCCGATCGCCATCGTCGCGACCGGAACGCCCTTGGGCATCTGCGCGATCGCGAGCAGCGCATCGATTCCATTGAGCGCCCATCCGGGCATCGGCACGCCAATCACCGGCAAAATCGTTTTCGCCGCCAGCACTCCGGGCAGCGCCGCCGCGCCGCCCGCCGCACCGATCAGCACGCGGATTCCGCGTCCCGCCGCACCGGCAGCGTACTCGGAAGTCTGGTCGGGCGTGCGATGCGCCGACAACACGCGAACTTCATGCGGCACTTTAAGTTCTGTCATAACCTCGGCCGCCGCCGACATGAACTCCCAGTCGCTCTTGCTGCCCAGCACCACGCCGACCAGCGCTGATTGCCCCGATGCCATCGCACGTCTCCTCAATCGATTCCTCGGTAAATACAGATGCAGCGAGGCTTGCCGCCCGCCGCGCACTTGTCAAGTCCACCTGAACTTTTCAATCGGATCGGATCCGGCGATAGGACATCGGCGGTGATTGCGGCAAAATGTCGGACTATGGCGACTCCGATTCCGCGCAATAATTGCGCCTTCACGCTGGGCGATGCCGCCGCCGCGGTGAGCGGAGCGCTGCTCGGCGCGGACGGCGCACGCGGCGCGACCAGCGTTAGTATCGACACGCGCACGCTCGAAGCCGGCGCGATCTTTGTCGCGCTGCGCGGCGCGGCCGACGGACATGCGTTTCTCGCGCGCGCCGCCGAGCGCGGAGCGGCCGCCGCGATCGTCGAGACCGGCCGCGCGCTCGCCGGCGTTGCGTGTATCGAGGTCCCCGACACGCTCACCGCGCTCGGCGCTCTCGCCCGCGCTCATCTCGCTCGCATTCGTGCAGCGCGGCATCTTCCAATCGTCACGATCGGCGGCGCTGCCGGCAAAACCACCACCAAGGAACTCACCGCCGCCGCCGCGCGCGCGCTCTTCGGAACCACGCTCGCCACCACGGGCAATCTCAATAATCTGATTGGCGTTCCGATGACGCTCTTCACGCTCGGCGCTGAGCATCACGCGGTGGTTCTGGAATGCGGCACCAATACGCGCGGCGAGATCGCGCGCTTGGGCGCGATCGTTTCTCCCGACGCGGCCGCGGTGTTGAACGTCGCGATCGAGCATAGCGAGGGTCTCGGCTCGCTCGAGGAGATCGCCGACGAGGAAGCGTCGATCTTTGCCGCCGCCCGCGGCATCGCAATTCTTCCTGCCGATGACGCAATGCTCTCGCGGCGGCTCCCAGCACGCTTGCGCGCCATCACCTTCGGCCTCGCGCGCGGCGCCGATGTCCGCGTGGCGAGTCGCGTTGCGCTGCCCGGCGGCCGCGCCCATATCTCGTTCGAGCTCAATCCCGCCCTGCTCGCTCCCGGCGCAAATCCGATCCTGTCCGCTGACATTTGCATGCTTGGCGCCGCCGCCGCGTTAAACTGCGCCGCTGCCCTGGCTGCCGTTGCCGCGCTCAGTCCCGCGCCGCTCACGGCAGCGCAACTCGAGGCGATCGGAGCGGTCTTCGCCGCCGCAACTCCGATCGCGCGCCGGATGGTGCCGCTCGAAATCGGAGGAGCGCTGGTCCTCGACGACAGCTACAACGCGCAGCCGCCCTCCATGCGCATCGCGATCGAGACCGCGCGCGAGATCGCCGCCGCGCGCGGCGCGCGCCTGGTCCTCGTGCTCGGGGACATGCTCGAGCTCGGAGTGCTCGCGCCCGCCTCTCACGATGAAGCAATCCGCCATGCGCTCGACTCGCGCGCGGCGGTAATCGTCGCGGTCGGGCCCGAGATGCGCTCGGCGCTCGAACGACTCGCATCGAACGCTCGCGCCGGATGCGAGCTGCTGGTCGCCTCCGACAGCAACGACGCGGCGCAAATCGTGCGCGGCATCATTCGTCCCGCCGACGTGATCCTGGTCAAAGGCTCGCTCGGGATGGCGATGGATCGGGTCATCGAATCGCTGGCGCCGAACCGCTCGGGTCGTTGAGTCCGTTTCGAGTTTCCGCATCATCGATGTCTTTACTTGCTCAGAACTTGTTCAGAACCCAATCGCCAACCACGCGAATCCATTGCTGCGTTCTCCGGTCGTGCCGAGCGACGTTCCGCCCGGCACGTCGAGCACAAAGCTCGCGCCGCTGCGGCTGTACGTCACCACGCTGGCGACGGTATTGAACCCACTGGTGCTGGCATACACATTGGTGGCCAGAGGCGGGAGCAGGATTGCGTTGGGAAAGGTGATCGGCCAGGTGACGTTGAACTGCTCATCATTCGGAATCTTCTGGTCGCTCAGCGGAAAGTAACCCCACTGAATAACCGCTGCGACCGCGCCCCGGCTCACGTCAACAATCGGAATTTTCAGATAGCCATTAGCCTGTAGCGATCCGGCAAACCCGGCCATGAACGCCTGCAATATTCCGATGTTCGCGATGTTGGTGTTCTGGCGTCCGTAAAGATAGGCGGTGCGATTCGCGAGCTGCTGGTGCGGCTGATTGCTGAGTCCAAGTCCGCCAAAGCTGGCTCCCGACGCCGCGCCTTCAACGCTGTCCGCCGCCTGGATTTCGTAAATCTCATTCGCGCTGAACTCCGGACTATCTATTAACGTCGCCATGTCAGTCCCCTGCTGTTTCGCTCCGGTCTTTCGCGCCGTTGGTTACTTCTGCCGTGATGCTCAATGACCGCATCTCAGAACGTCAGAGTCCAGGCCCCCGCTAGCGACATGCCCGTCGTAAATACTATCGGGCTAATCGTCTTGCGCGCGAGCATCGGCGCCGGCGCGCTACTCCCCGGCACCCCGACGCCTGAATGATTTGCGAACAAGGCAATCTCCTGGATCGTGATACTCACTGCGCCCGTATCCGCGGTGGTGAGACTCCAGTTGATTGTAACGCTGCCGTTACCGTCCTCGGAGTGGCTGTCGATAGCCTTGTAATACGCCGGCGTGGTGAGCGCGAGATCGCTCACCGCCGGCGCAGCCGCTCCGGAGCCAAATCCGACCGCGGAACAGAACTCGCCCGCGGTATCGCCGCCGAGCAGCGCCGCCAAAGCCGGCAAGCCCGCATTTACGAACAAGTTGGCGCCGCTCAACTGATAAATCAATTCGCCGCGCTCGAACACCCGCACCGTCACCAGTCCGAAAGGCCTTTTCATTTCAACCTCCATAGAGCATCGCGACGCCGTTTATGATTAGCGCGCGGTCGGCGACGATCGGCTCGCCCGCACCGTAGGTAATTCCACTATGCACATAGTGACCGTTATATAGCGGCGCGATCGGTCCGTAGCTGTCGCCATCCGGCGCCGTCGTGATCGCGATCGATAACCGCGCATCGGACACCGCTGGTGCGGCGTCGACTTGATATTCGGCGATCCCCTCCAAGGTGAAGAGATCGCCTGGAACGGGCGCCGCGTCCCGAACCGGAGCAGTCACAAACCATATGGAATCGAGCCACGCCCGCGCGGGCTGAAAGAAGTTAATCGCCGCGATCGCGCTCTGTGCAGCGCCTTCCGGTATCCCCGCGCCCGGTTCCAGATTTATGAGAACCCGGAATACAGCCCATCCCTCGGAACTCGGATACCTAGTCCCGCCCCAGTTCACTTCACCTTCAATGATCGCTACACCGGTCCATCCGAGCGACCCAAGCGCTCGCTTGATCGCCGCCGGAGTTCCGCGCTCGCGATGCAGCGCGATCGCGAGCTTCAGCAATTCGCGCTCCGTCGCGGGGTCAGGCGAAGCCGCGCCGCCGGCCGAATCCGGACCGGATAGCAGATCGATATCGGTCAGCGAGTCGATATCGAGCAGAGCATCAATACTCAGTGCGGCTGGAGCGGCAAGCTGCCAGAGCGGTGACAGTATATCGAACTGCCATGCGAGAAATACCAGCGCATCCGCGGTTACGGAGTCAATCCGGTAGATCAGCAGCGGCGTCAAATCAAGCGCCGACAACCGCTCGATCAGCACCAGCAGCGCCTGCGCTCTTGCGTCATTTATAGACGGAGACGGAGTCAGTTCAGCCATCGTCTTTCATCCGTCGAGACTCGCGCGGCGGCGCGGTCCCGCCACCAGCTCAGCTATGCTCTCCGCTCACGGCTTGGGTAAGCGAAACCGCGGTGCAGTTCGCCCATTGGCCGGGAGTAAGTTGTGTGTATGCGGGCTCTGACAGTGCGACTTCATACACACCCGCGACCGACAGCGCCGCGACCACTTGGCTGGGCACGATGTCGCGCTGAATCTTGGCCGCAAGCCCCAGCGCATACTGCACGGCCGCTGTGTTCGCCGCCGCCATCGTCACTCCTGGATCCGCGTCAGAGTAAAGTGTGATCGTCGCTGTGATTTGGTAGTCGATTTCGCCGATCGCCAGGACATTTACCGTGTCGGTTAGAGGACGCACGGAATCAGCGCTCAGCTCCGACGCGACCCGCTCGAGCAGTGGCGCTCCCGCCACTCCGGCGGGGTTCGGGCTGCTCTGTGGTTGGACCGTGACGGGTCCGGTCAGTACATAGACATTTACCTGGCCCGGAGCGGGGCTGACCACTTGCGCATCGACGATCGAAGGATCGACGCCAAGCGCAAAGAACCGATATGCGCCCGCGGGTCCGGCTACACTGAACTGATTCGGCGCCGCCTGGATTCTCGCGCGCAGATGGTCGTCCGTTTCGGGCGACGAACCGCCTGCCGTCACTACTGTATTGCTGACACCCGCGATAATTGCGCTCGGACTGAGTAGCGCGTTGACCTGACCGGGCAGATAACCATTTGCGTCTGCGCCAGCCTGCAGCGCCGTCGCCTCAACCGAACCCGAAAGCGCTCCCGCCAACATGGTCAATACCGCCGTAGTCGAAAATGAGTATTGGCCGTCGCTGGTACCCACCATTGTCCCTTGCGCGATCGTTACTGTGACGGTCAGCGCGCTCGCGAGCGTGAATTCGAGCACTGTCGCCGCGCTCTGGGCTGCTAGTCGTGTCACGCCGACCAATTGCCCCAGATAATCGATCATCGGAAATACCGCGAACGCGAGTAGATTTTGCTGGGCCGCGTACTGAATTGCGTTGCGGACCAGCGACTCGCGATATGCGTAGAGATTGATCAGCAGGCGCTCGACTTGCGCCGGCTGCAGGGTACTGCCAGCCGCGGCCTCAAACGCCGCGATCATGTCCGCCAGCACGAGATTGGGATCGAGCCCGTCGGCGTCATCGACGAATACCGGGGGCGGAAGCGACGGGATTCCTGCTGCCATCAGTTCATCCTTTCTCGCGGGATCCGGCCTGCGTTGCGGCTCATCGGGTTAGAGAGCCGCCGAAGCAAGCGTCACGGTCGTAGTCGCGCTCGGGTTCGCACCCGTGTTGAAGCCTCCGGACAACTTGAGTTGCCAGGTTACACTCACGTCAAGATGCGCCCCCGACTGAGTAGTAGTGTCGAGGACCGGTACCGCCGTGATACCCAGTAAAGTGATACGTGGTTCCCAGAGCGTCAGCGCGGAGGTCAGCTCACGCACTATTGCGGGTAGCGCCTCCGAGATCGGATGATCGAGGTAACGCCAGATGTCGCAGCCAAAGGCCGGACGCAGTGGATCGCTGCCGATCGGCGTAGTCAGGATTATCGCGACGCACTGGTCGACGTCGGCGACACCCTGTACCACCTGTCCGATCGACCCGAGCTTCAGCGACCAATCCGCCGACCTGATGTCGGTAAGCGTGATCGCGTTGGCGCTCATCCTACTCAGCCTCCACGATTAGGCTTGCGCTCGTGATCGATCCGACTCCGGCGGGACAGGTCACCTGATCGCCCAGCCGCGCAACACCCTTTAATTGTCCTGCGCCGAGCTGGATCTGCGCGAGCGAGGTTATCCGCGCGTTGCCCAGCGCGTCGATTGCGATCGCCGCGCCGTTCGCGCCGAGAGTCAGTGTGGCTCCCGGCGGCAGCGCAACGCTCAGCGCGTGCGCGCCGCCGTCGTATTTCATCGACGCCCCGTCAGCGAACACGAGGCTCAGCACATGTGCCGCGCGGTCGTACTCGAACGCGGCGCCATCCTTGAACGCGAGATGCCACTTGTCGGCGCTGCTCACCGGCGTCGAATCCGCCGACGAATAGATCGCGCCCAGCACCGCGCCTGCTTCGTCATGCGCGTCCATCAGGCACACCACCTGCTCACCGGCATCCGGCAGCCAATACGCCTTGTCATTCTGCGTCTTGGGCACGACCATCGGCAGCCACCAGCTCCGCAACTCATCGTAATCCGCAAACGTCACGCGCACGCGCGCAGCGGCGGTGTCCAGCTCCTGCACGATGCCCACCCGGAACATGCCGGGCGCGGCCGATTGGTTTTCAGCGTGATACAACATCTGCTCCGTCATGCGCCGCGCAGCGCTTCGAGTTCGGTTGTATAGCCGCGCGCGCGGCTGACCAGATGGCGCGCGCACTCGATTAGATAGATTCCGTCAAAGACGCCCCACCCCGATAGCAACACGTTGCTCCCGGCTGCCAGAGCGGGATTACCGGGACCCGCTAGGCGCGCAGCTATGAGGAATCGATTGTTGCGGCTCAGACCCGCGGCGGCGCGCAGCTTCGCCTGGATGGCATTCTCGCATCGCGCGATGATCTTCAGGGTGTCGCCGGTCGGCGCCGCGCCAAGTGCCGATACCGTCTGGCCGATTAGTTGTTTGGCGGCCGGATCGAAATACGCGGCGGACGCCGACGAGTATATTCGGCGGGTGCGGTGGCGAAACTCAAATCGCACAAGGCTGCTGCGCACAATCGTCGCGGCCGGCAATCCGTCCGCCAGCGCGGAGCGCGCGTAGAATACCAACTGGGCGCCACGCACGGTAAATGCATAGTCGAACTCAGCCGCCAGGCGTCTCAAAAAGTCGAGATCGCTTTCGTCGCGCTGGGTCACGCGCGCGAAGGCTATATCCTCGAGGCCGGGCGCGCTCACCAGCGCGAGCCCGTACTTCGCCGCGATCGTCGCGGCGATTCCCACCAATGTCTGTCCCTCATACGCCACGGAATTGCGCGTGCGCATGGCAGGCGTGATATACGCGCTCAGGCATCGCAGCCGAAAGACGTCGGGCGGCCCCAGCAATTCGAGATCGTCGATCTGAAACGCACCGCATTCGAGTAGTTGTCGGCCCTGGTATCCGATCAACGCCTCGATCCCGTCCCCGAGCGCCGGATTCCACGGACCTTGCCATCGTTGCGCATGATCCTCGACCTCGACACAGAGCTCGCCAGAGGCTCCGTCCAGCCGATCGACATAGGTAATCCCGCGCACCATCCCAGAGATATCACCCGAGATATTTACCCCAGCGTAATTGAGTATCCACTGCGGCGCGCAGACTGAGTATGCGGCTGCCGCGCTCATGAGGACCTGCCCGCGACGCTCGCCGATGAGGCGGTCTTCCAGGGCGGAAGATCCGTGCCTGATGAGTTGCGCCCGCTCAAGACCGGCACCTCGATCACGATTCCAGCCTCGAACACCGGCTCGATCGGAACCGATGCATTCGCCATGATGATCGGATTGAAGCGGGTCGCGTCGCCGTAGTAGCGCCACGCCAGCAGATCCCAGCGTTCGCCCGCAACAGTGACATGCGCGATGTACTGCGATGCCGTCATCGCGCCACGCTCCGTGTGATCGCGGCGGTCGAGATATCGCCTGGCTGCAGGATTGCGGTGGCCGGCGCCGTCGGCGCGGCATTCCCGAGCAGAACGCTAAGACCCGCCGGCGCGAGCGAGGCATTCGCGCTACTCAAGCCTGTCGTCAGGCCCAGAGGGGCGAAGCTCGGAAGGATCGGCGCTCCCGGATCGAGTACCGAATCGAGCGCCCACTGCGTAAGTCTTACGCGCAGCCGAAGCGCAATCGCGGCCCCGCCGGCGTCGAGTTGCGCCGCGCGCGTCGTGATTGTTTCGATCACGAAGAAGCCGCGGAATACTCCATTGCCCAGCACCAGCGGCATCGCCTGATGAGTTTGCGCCGCCGCACGCAACGCCGCCGCCTGGAGCTCAGGGTTGGTGAATGAGGCATGCAGCAGCAACTCGAACGACAGCCGCTCCAGGTCATCGCCCGTCCATTGGAGGCGTGGCTGCGCTCCTATGACCGGCTGCCGGGCGTAATCGTAGCGCCGCTCTGATTCAATTCCTTCGGGCGAGCCGACTACTTCAAACCTGATTGGACCGAGTTCAGCAAACAATGCACTTCCTCCGAATAGTCAGAAATCGGATCCCGCCGCGGCAGCCTTGCGCTCTAGTCAGTCCAGGCGCGCAGCTCCGATTCCCGCATGATTATCGCGGCGCACAGAGGTCGCGGCTTCGACTCGCATCGGACGGCCCGCCAGGTCAGCGCCATTAAGAGCCTCGATCGCCGCCGCGGCGTCTTCGGCGCGCTCCATCTCTACGAATCCAAATCCGCGCGAGCGGCCGTCGAACCGGTCGCGCACCACTTCGGCGCGCTCGACCGTGCCCACTTGCGCAAACGCCTCGCGCAGCTCGTCGTCGTTCAGCCGGAAACTCAGGTTGCCTATAAACAATCGCGCACTCATCGTAACTTCGCCCCCTTTCGATAGCGGTCATTCAAGCGGTAGTATCGCTTCCCCTCCGGCGCCGGCGATCGCGCGCGCATAATCGCGCACCGCGCGAGTCCAGTATTCGATTTCCGCAAAGTCCATCGCGCGCAGCTCTGCTAGCGGAAATCCGAATCGGACAAGTTCCGCGAATCCAGCGGCGGAGGGAGCTGAAAATTTTCGCCGATCACCTCGGCCTGCAGCGCGAGGACGTCAGCTAAATCCATCGCGAGCACATCTTCATAGACGATCTTTCGCCCCGCGACTTCCGTCAGCTCCGCCACCAGCGCAAACACCACGGCGCCCGGATCGTCGCCGACCGCGGCGCGTTGCGCACGTATCAGATCGCGCCCGTAGCCCTTGCGCACGACGGCTTGCTTGCCGGAGGGCAGCTCGACCGCGCGCGCTTCACTGCTCGCCGAATCATTGCCGATTCCGATCGCGACCCCGTTCACTCGCATTTCTTCGGCCATCGCATCACCTCACTGGCAATTTACGGACCTTTCAGGCGAATTACTCAGCCGCCCAAGTTGCTGCGGAAGTTGGCGAGCTGATCGACACCGCCGACTACGTAAAGATTGGCGAATACGTCGTAGAGATAAATCTGCACGCCGGCTACATAGAGTTCCGCGTGATAGATGCTGACCGCGGAAGTCGTCTCAACCATTTGATGCTGCTTGAGGGTCGGCGCGCCGGCGTCTTTGAACACTCCCGTCATCAGGTAGACGACAGGTAACTCGGCGCTGCGCCCCTGGCTGGTGTACTGCTCGAGGTTTCCCCGGGCCTGAAAGTAGTGCGCCTGGAACGGGCTCGCCGCGAAGGCAAGCACCTCGGCGTCGAAGGACGCCCACTTTATTCGCGACTCGAGCTTGGCTACACCAGCCCACAGCTCCGCCGTACCCGCCATCCCCAGGCCCTTGTAGTCGATCATCTTCTGGCGGGGATGCGCGATCTGTATCTCTTCGGCGCGGCCGAGCAGGCCGACCCCGTCGATATAAATGTTCGCATTAGTCAGTGAATTGATCTGAATATTCATTCGCCGATACTCCTACGCGGTCGCCGCGGCCGCCGCGGTTAGCGGACTGGTCTGGCCAAGCTGCGCAAGCAGGGTCGAGTCGATAAAGCTCTGGAAGGTGATTCGCTCGGCCGGCGGCGGCGGCATCACGTCCACGTCGAACACCAGTTGCCCGGCCGCGACCTGATTCGGAGGATTCTCGGCCGGGTCATAGCTGGCCGAGCCGGCCACCAACGCACCGCGCTGGATAAGACTGCGGATAAAGGCGTTGACGCTTGCCAGAATTGCTGTGATAAGGGCGTTCGATATCGGCTGGTCGATGAATTGAAGCATCGAGAGCTCGATCGACTCCTCGATCACGTCCATCGTACGCCGCACGTTGATAAAGTTGTCCGGCGCGGTGTCCGCGGGATAGGCGGCCGACCGGTTACCCCACAACCGCAGCCCGGTTCCGAACGCGTTGAACACGGTCGCGATTCCTTGCGCGTTCAGGCTATTGACATCGGATAGCGGATCGAGAATCGAGGCGTAAATGTTGACGTCGGGCCCGAGAATCCCTTCGATCCCGGTATTCGAGGGCGACCACCAATAGCCATTCGAGAGATCCTTGGCCGCGATCGCGCCCGCCACCCATTGCGAGTAAGGACCCACTGAGATTCCGGCAAAGGACGCCGGAGCCGGCGTGCCCGCCGAGGTTAGTGTCACTCCGGTCGGTACCAACCCGGCGTCGTAGAACTGCTCCTGCGGATAACACAGGATAACGCGGCTCGAAGAGGTGTCGAACGAGTTGCCCGCCACGCCGCGGTTCGCGATTGCGGTCGCTACCGGAGTCGAGGCCGGAGAATCGACCAGCGCCATCGCGCGGACCCTGTTTGCCATCGTTGCCATCGCGCTTGCGACGTCGGTATTCTGCGAATAGCCGGGGGCGGCGAGCAGCTTCGCGAAAACACCCATCGTGCCATATGTGGTTTGGAGAGCCTGGATTCCCGTGTACACGCCGCCGGTGACCGTGCCGATGACGTCAGCGTCCGCGACCTTGCTCGGATCGGCATAATTGAATGAAACGGTAACCGCTTCGGCGATGGTCATCGTGCCGCCCGAGAGCGCCGTGATGACGCCGTTCACAGCGTCAAGCGAATAGTCAGTCCCTGCCGCATACGTAGTCGTGCCGCCCGCGTTCTTTACCACCACGCCGGCGACGCCCATATGCCCGAGGTTCAGAACCTGAGCGCCCGATGCGGGAAAGCTCATCGCCTGCGACGCGATCGCGGTGAAGTGGCGCGTCGGATCGAAGACATTGATGACAATCGCCTGGCCGGCGCCTTGCGCCTGGATCGCCGCGAGCGCGTAAGGAATCGTGTAGCCCTGAATGAGCGGACCGAAGTTCGCGGCGTTCAGCGCCGAGCTTACGAGCGCCGGGACGTTGGGCGCGGGAGCGAGCGACGGCGCGGCGACAGCCCACGACGGGGCGGTCCCTACCAGGCCAATCACCGCGGACTTAACGACACTTACCGGATTCGGCCCGCTGGTGACCTCGATTACTTCTACTCCGTGCAGGAAGCTTGCTGGCATGTCCTCTTACCTCGCGCGGGGAACCAGCCCCGCGAAATATGCGATTAGTTCGTTGGCGTTCGGCACGTCAGTACTCCGTCAGTTGATCGGCGAGGTTTCCGCGGCCGTCGCGATCGCCTGATCCGCGTACGTATATCCGATCTGCACCGTATCGCCGGCGGCCGCCGCTCCGCCCGCGAGCGCTGCAATAAGTCCGTTTACCGCATCGACTGAGTAATCGGCTCCAAGGACCAGCGTCGCACCCGCCGGGCCGGCGACGACTACGGCGGACAGATTACCATTCGGAAGCTGGATGATTCCGTTCGAGTCGAAGGTGAAAGCAGACGGCGCCAGTGTGATTAAGCTCTGCCCGCCCTCTTCCATCGCAACGCCGCGGATGAAGAGCGGGAAGGTTTCAGTCGAGGGCGGTTCGACCGCGACCGTCGAAAGCGCGACGGTGATCATGTAAATCCAGACGCCGCCTTGCTTGTCGCGCTCGATGAATTTCTCGGCGCGCGGAGAGATTTTGCGGCATCCGGGAATCCGGAATCCGGTCAGCGCCGTGCGAATCGCTTCCAGGATCGAGTATGCGCCCGGGCTCGGACCGCCCGGCTCGGCGCCATAACTCCATCCGAGATCGCGCATCATAACGGTGACGCCGAACTCCATCACGCGCTCCTGGACAATCACCGCCGTATCGAGCATCGGGCCGTATTTGGAGCCAAAATACTGCACCAACGCCGTGCCGACGCGATGCGTCAGGCGGTACGACTCGGGCCGATCCGGATAGTGAGCGACCTCGATTCCAGCGACCTGCGCCGCGATTCGCGCGACGATTGCGGTTTCGATCGTCGCGATATCAATCGCCGTCGGCGGAGTGAAGCTCGTGCCGTTCCATGGCGTATCCAGCATCGCCGCCATCGCCTAATACCCCTTGAGCCTGTCGCGGCTGAAGACGCGGCGGGGGCCGGAGACTTCCTCGGCAGCGCCCGCGACCGGAGGTTCGGCGTTGTCGGCCGCGAGACCGAGGGTCAACTCGCCCGCCGCCACCTTGGTCAGCATCGCGATCGCGTCGTCGTAGCGGCGCCGCGCGTCTTCGAGATCGTGCAGCGGACGCAGCGCCTGCAGCCGGTACATCGCGATATCCGATGCGAGCCGAGTCAGCACCGCCGGCGGATCGGTTAGCGGCAGCGCGAACCGTGCCTCGAGGTAGCTGTCGATCTCCGCGGACGCATCGCCGAGCGCTTGCGCCAGAGCGGCGGTGTTGACGGCGGTAGCGGTTGGATCCTCATTAGTCAGTTGGACCAGATCGCGATTCGGGTAGCGATTGATAATGTCCTGGGGCGCCGCGTAACTCACGTTCGAATACCTCTGCTTGATTCGCTCGCGTTTGAGCGCCCCCGCAGGCGGGGTGAAACGAAGAGGCCTGCGGGGGCCGGGGACAATGCCTGTGCGGCGGGAGGAGGAAACGCCGCGCAGGCCCAGGGAGACGGTGACATCATTGTTCGCCTACGCCAGATACTCACTGACGATCAGATCGGCGCTGTTGCGCCAGATGTTGGTAGTCGCAACGCTGGCGCTTGCGCCTGCGCCCGCCATGAATTCAGAATTCAGCAATTGGCGTGCGACCTCTTCGAGCGAAGGCGGTACGACCAGGAACACTCCGCCGCGGCCCGAGAGCGCGCCGAACGGGGCGCCGCCATCGGTCTTGAACGCGCGCATCGCGGCGCGCACCGCTCCGTAGTTCGTGGGATTACTCAGATCGGTATTGCTGGCGTATGCGAGCTGCCACAGCCCGACGCCCGTGTTCGCGCGCCCATCGACGCCGTAGCGGAACTCGCGCCGGTTGAAGACCGCCTCGTCGGTAACCGCGTTCATCCGGGTGACTGCATATTCGCGGCGCATCTGGAAGATGAACGGACGGATCGCGCGCGACGCATCGACCAGGAACCAGTACGCCCCGCTGCCCGAGGTGGTGAGATTCGCCGCGCTCGTCCCGCCCGACTGTCCCTGCAGGCCCACCGGATGCGAGGCCGAGAAAAACGGCTGCCCGTCGTAGCCAACCACGTCAGCGGGATTAGCCACTGCGTTCTTGAGCATCGAGAACAGCAGCATGTCGGGATGCATCTTGGTATCCCATCCGAGCTGCTCGATGATCGGCTCATAAACGCCGTAGGTATCGTCTTCGATATCGTTGCGATCGATCGCGACGGTATCCTCGAAATTGCGGTTCACGATCGTATAGGTGTGCGATTCGAGCGCCTGCACCACGCGGTCACCGAGCCATTCGCGAAACCGCGTGGTGCGGCCGAGCCATGGGTAGGTGGTCTGGCGCGAGCCCGAGCGGACCACGCTTGCGAGTTGCTCGTAGTAGGAGGGCGGCGTCTCGAAGCCGCGCTGGAAGACGACATCGAAGCCGGTGAACAATGCGGCCAAATTGGCGGCGCTGATTTCCATGATTGCAATTCCTCTTCGAGTCGATACTGACGATCGTTACGCGGCTGCCGGCGACTGGTGCCAGAAATCGACCCACACCTGGCCGCTCGGATCGAGCGCGACTACCTGACCCGCCGCCGCGTACTGCTGCACGGGTGCGCTGGTGGCGCGGTCGGCGGCGGTGACGGTGTGATCGTCGATCGCGAAGCAAACCATCCCGAGGTCCGCGGCGGTGATCGAATTATCCTGGTCGTAAAGAAACACGCCCTTGCGCGCCGCGATCGAAACCGCGCCGGCCGCGCCGGGATTGTTGAGCGCATTTTCGCCCGGAGTTCCGTTGACGACGCGCTCGGCGCGCCCGATGATTTTCTGCGCGTTGGCGGTGGTGGTGGTCGCCGAAGCCGGCACCGCGAAGCCGCTCGCGTCGAGCGCGAGCATCCCGCCCAGGTAAACATTGGTATTCGCTTCGACTCCGAACACCCGCATTCTGCCGCCGTCGGAAAGTTCGGGCGTGTTGCGTGAATTACTCAATCCAGCCATGTCTGCACCATGCTCCTTGCGGTTAGCGGTCGCCGGCGGCCGGGATCAGGCTGAGGAAATCCGCGCGTCCGTTCTTGCGCCGGGTGAAATCGGCGGCGCTGACTCCCAACTGCGAGCAGATGGCGAGCTCGGTTGCGCCCAGCGCCGCGCGCGCGGCTACCGCTCCAGAAGCCATCTGCGGCTCACCGTCGAATCCCGATGCGGCGCCGAGGATCGCGGGCTGGCGCGCGACGAAGGAGCTGAAGCCGGCAGGATCGGCAGCGCAATACGCGATTGCCCATTCGCGCTGCGCGGGAACCAGCTTGCCCGCGCGCGTCGCTTCGTCCACCGCGGCCGCGGCGCGCTCACGCGCACGCTCCGCGCGCATCGCGTTCAATTCGGTGAGCGCTTTCTGGAACTCCGCAATCGCGACGAAGCGCGCGGGATCCAGCTCGCGGACATTGGCCGCCGCGGCGTCGCCGTTCGCCGCGCCGTCGCCGCCCTTCGCGGCGAGATCGCTCACGGCGCCGAGCACGTCGCCGGGCGCGGCGTCGGGATCGAGGCCCAGGATCTCTCTCAGCTTGTTCAGGAACTCTTCCATCATGCTTTCCTCCGGGTTCGCGGCGCGAATCGCGGCCGCGGCGATTGCGGTCAAGTACAGATTTGGATTGTTGGTCAGCCCGGCGCGGAGCAGCCGCGTCACGCGCCCGCTTGCGGGATCGAACTGGAACACGGGAGACACGTAGCGGTACTCGCGCGCGGAGATTGCTTTCTCTGCCCGCGCGGTCCACTCGACCCGGCCCCACACCGCGCCCGCGCGCACCGCAAACGCGACGATCCATCCGGCCGCCGGAGCAGGACGTCCTTCGGGCGCGCCGAAATCGGTCGCGTGGTCGTAATCGATCGGCAACCCGGCCGCCATCGCAAGGGCGCGAGTCGCGGCGATCACGGCCGCGGGATCCTGGACCTGAAACGGGCCGCGTCCGTCGCGTCCGCTGAACCTGCCCGCGGGCAAGAGCTCGATCCAATCGGGAGCCGCCGCGCCCGTGCCGGAGCGTGCGGGAGTGGCGGGCGCGCCGGCGGTATCGGCCGCGAGCGGACGGTTCAGTTTGCCTGCGTCCAATTCGGGGTCACCACCGGCGCGTGTCTGGAGGTTGCTCATCGAGAGGCATTTTGCATCCGCGCGAAAAATTACATAAGGCTGAACAGTTCAGCCATGAACAAATCTGGCAAAAACCCGAACGGGCGTTAGGGAAGTGGCGGATCGCAGATCATGCAGATGCCACCTGCTCCAAATGGCGATTTCGCGGCTGACTATTTTGAGCGATCAGGGTAAATAGTTGATCCACTTTTATGCAGAAATCCGATCCGATAATTGAGCTCGCAGGCCTCGTAATCGAGCGCGAGGCGCCGATCCTGCGCGGGATCGACTGGCGCGTCGAGCGTGGACAAAACTGGGTGATCCTGGGCGCCAACGGCTCGGGGAAGACCTCGATGCTGCGCGCACTGACCGGCTATCTGCCGCCCACGCGCGGCAGCATTCGCGTGCTCGGCGAGACCTTCGGCCGCGCCGATTGGCGCGAGTTGCGCACCCGGATCGGGATGGTCAGTTCGTCGATTCAGCAGCTCATGCCTGAAAATGAAACCGCGCTCGCCGCGGTGCTTTCGGGCAAGTTTGCGATGATCGGTTACTGGGGCGAGGTTGCGCCGCGCGATCGCCGCGCCGCCGCCGCGATTCTCCGCCGGGTCGAGGCGGGCGCGCTGGCCGAGCGTCCGTGGGGTTATCTTTCGCAAGGCGAACGCCAGCGCGTGCTGATTGGGCGCGCGCTGATGGCGGCGCCGCGGCTCCTGATCCTCGACGAGCCGTGCGCGGGGCTGGATCCGGTTGCGCGCGAGCATTTTTTGCAATTCATCGAACGGATGGCGCGCCGGCGGGGAGCGCCCGCGATGGTCCTGGTGACGCATCATGTCGAAGAGATCATGCCCGCCTTTTCGCACGTGATCGTCCTGCGCCGAGGACGCGTGCTTGCGGCCGGAGCGCGCGCGAACGTGCTCACCTCGAAGACGCTGTCGGCGGCATTCGGCGCTCCGGTAAGGCTCGGGCGCAAGGCGGGCCGCTACGCGCTGGGGGTCCATCGCGCGGCCGGGCGGGTGATTTAGCTCGAAGCGTTGCGGCGATCAAAAGCGAAGGCCCGGGATTTCGCCCGGGCCTTTCGTTTACTCAGTGCCGATTGTCAGTGCTGATCGGTATTCAATTCCTCATCGGCGTCCAGTTTGTCCGACACCCGTCAGCGTCACGGATAGCTGCTGGGCTGGGTTCTCTGAGACCACCAGGACGTTCGAGGTGAAACTGCCCGCGAACGGCGGCCTGAAGGCGACCACTACGGTGCGCGACTGTCCGGGTGCGAGACTGAATTTGCCGCCACCCTTGACCACGCGGAAGCCGTCGTCGCGCAGTGGAGTCACGTACCCGGTCAGCTGGGACCCGCCAGTGTTGGTCACTACAAACCTGAGCGTCTCGCGATGGTTTCGTGCGATCGGCGCGAAGCTGAGTCCGTTCGGGCTCACGCTCAGAACCCCACCTGACGGCGTCGGCGTCGCGGTCGGCGTCGGCGGAACCACAGTCGGTGTCGGCGTCGGCGGAACCACAGTCGGCGTCGGGGTCGGCGGAACCACAGTCGATGTCGGCGTCGGCGGAACCACAGTCGGCGTCGGTGTCGGCGGAACCACGGTCGGCGTCGGGGTCGGCGGAACCACAGTCGGCGTCGGCGTCGGCGGAACCACGGTCGGCGTCGGTGTCGGCGGAACCACAGTCGGTGTAGGCGTTGCGGTGGGGGTCGCGCTGGTCGAGGTCGCGGTCGGCGACGGGAACGGCGTCGGGCAGATGCTTCCAGCCGGATCGATCTCAGTCAGAAACGCGTTGGTCGAGCTATTACCTGCCGCGTTGTTGGTGATCTGAAAAGCGTTGGAGGTGATCGGGAAGTCACTTGAATAGGTCACGCCACTAACGAAAACATTGCCAAACGGATCGAGCGCGACTCCGCTGCCGACGTCGGCCATACCAGTGCCACCCAAGTACGTGGAATAGAGCAGGCCTGTAGCGCCACCGGCCGGATTAAGCTTGGCGACAAAGGCGGTGACCGGAACCGTGACAAGACCGTCGATCGAGATGCCGCTACTGTTGTTGGCGGCACCGCAGACACCGGTCGTGGTCGGAAACGCCTTCTCTCCCGAGCCCGCCGCCGAGGTTGTAGCTCCAGTCAGGTAAACATTGCCGTCGGAATCCAAAGCCATCGAGAGCGGCAGATCTCCGCCACCCGGAGCGACGCCTGAGAAGAACCCAAGGCTTGTTCCGCTGCCGCCGAGGTAGCTCTCGTACAGCGCTTGGAGGCCTCCAGCGTTGGTCGGGTCAAGTTCGAGGATAAATGCGTTGGCGCCCTCGTTGGCAGCGGCATTGTTCGATGCTTGATAGGGTGTCGTCCGACTACCGCCAGTCGTTACCAAGCCCGTCGAGAAGGCATAGCCGGTGACAAACACATGTCCCGCCGTATCAAGCGCGATACCGGTGCCTGCTTCGCCCACGTTCACCTCGGTCGTGGCAACACCCTGGCCGCCGAAGAAGCTGCTGTAGGGTAGCGAAGACGAGCCGCTCAAGCTTGGATCGAATTTGGCGACGAAGGCATTCGTGGCGTCGTTGGCGAACGCGTTGTTGACACTCTGAAAAGCATTAACCAGCGGGAATACCCCATCATCCGACGAATAGGTCAAACCCGTGATCCAGGCGTTACCCGAGGGATCAGCCGTGACGGCCAGTGCCGCTTCGCCGCCAGTCCCGGTTCCCTTACCGCCGTAGAAGGATGCATATGAAATGCTGGCGAGGCTGGTGGGCATCGCGATGAAGTACGCGGCACTGTTGCCATTTGCGGGAAGGTCGGGATTCTCCGGCTGGAACGCACTCGCAGTCGAGGGGAAATCCGTACCAGCACCGCCGCTGTTTGAAGTCGTACTCGCACCGACGATGAAAAGAGTCGAGCCGTGGATCGCTACACGAATCGCCGGCGCGCCATCGCTTCCGTTGATATAGCACGAGACGACGCCGGTGCCGGTTGAATTTACCTGCGTGACAAACCCATTGTTGACATCCGTCGCGCCCTGGTTGTTGGTTCTTCCCGACGGGAATCCGCACGATGGCGCGCCGGGGAAATTGGTCGAGTAAGTCAGTCCAACCAAGTAGGCCTTCCCAACGGAATCAACCGTGATTCCATAGCCCTGATCGCCATCGCCGTTACCGGCATCCGCCGCTGTCGTATTGCCCGAGCCGCCGATATAGGTCGAATAGATAAGCGAGGCTGCTCCGCTCTTCGTGGGGTCAAACTTGGCAACCCACGCGTTGGGGTTTTGATTCGGCGCGCTGTTCGCACCGTTGTTCGAAGTCTGGAACGCGCCGGTTGTGGTCGGAAACTTGCTCGAGAACGCGATCCCGCCCGTATAAGCGTCGCCGGCCGTGTCCACCGCGACATCGAGGCCGACATCGCTAACGACCAAGTCGTTAATCCCGGGAATGTTACCGAACTGCGCGAGGTCAATCGGCCCGGAGCTGTCGCCCGCGCCGCCCAGGTAGGTCGAATACGGAATCTGGGGCACGGTGACATCGGGCACGACTTGCGGATCGATCACGAGGGTCTGCGAGCGATCGTAGCTGGCGAGGTCGAAGCCGACTTCGCGCCGCGGAATTCCCGCCTCGATCATTCCGTCCTTGCCGATCGTGAATTTGCCTTCGACCGGCGTCTGGGTGCCGTCATGCGCCTGTTGATAGACGCGCGGCTGGCGCATCACGAGGTTCCCGGCGGCGGTGGCGATCAGCAAATCGCCCGAAGGCATCAGGCTGGTTGTGGCCGGACCCTCGACCGCGAACTTGATCTTGCTGGTATCGGCGCCCGGCTTCACGATCAGGTCATATTCGAGCTTGTCGGGCGTGCCGTAGAAAACCAGGTCAACGCCGGGATAGACGCCGGCGTAGCGGATTCGTCCGAAGGTCGGAATATTTCGGTGCCACTTACTCTGGTCGTTGCCGATCAGGTAATTGACTTTGCCCGGTAGCGCCTCGGTGCCGGCCACGGTCGCGTTTTGGCTCGCGCCGACCAGCCGGATTCGTACCGCGGAAAAGAGCAGTTTCGGCTGGTTTTTCGGGTCGACTTTGGAACGTTGTGCCATCGCAATAGGATTATTGCGATTAGCCACTCCAACCCGATCGCCGCCGATAATAGAGAATATCGCGGCGTCGCGGGTAAGGAACAATGTGTAATCGCCCGCGTGCGCCAGATATTGTACTGAGGCATCGGTCTGGCCCTGATTTGTCTCGAAATACAGAGGCATTCCCTCGATCTTTGCGGCCGCATCGGCTTTAGACAGATGCCGCGCGATCGCGGTTTGCCTGTTAGGAACAGAGTAGGTGCCGACAATCGCGGCGGCGCCAACCATCAGGGCCACAGCGACAATCGCGATCGTAGTCTTTCCGGGACGGCCGTTTCCGGCGGTTGAATCGACAGGCATCGAAGCCCCTCCCACGAATCAGCTGACTATTGAAACCATTTATGGCTCGGACCTGACTGCTATCTCTGCGCTCAACCCAAAAAGTCACTCAATGCGCAAAGAATAGTCGTCAGCGATCAAATTGGTACCACGCCGCTCGTACTATCACAAGTACTAACTGCGTGTGGCGGGAAAAACTCTTGTTTCTCGTCCTCTGCGGCTGGAAAAGCGAAGACCCGGAATTGCTCCCGGGCTTTCGCGTACTCCGTGCATGTACTCAGTGCGGGATGACTGGCTATGCCCTCGGAGCCGGAGTCCCGAATCCGGACAGGCTCACGCTCGTCTGCCGACGTTCCGGATCGTTCGATACGATCAGGATGCTCAAGCTGTAGCTGTCGTTACAATTTTCGCCCGATGAGCGCGAAGATTTGTTACGTCGAGCAAGAATTGGCCACCAGGCTAGTTTTTTCGCAAACCCTTCCCGGTTGCGGCGATGCTTATCGATTGCGGGGCTCCGGTCGCATTGTCCCGAATTACCAATTTGTTCTGCATGTGACCGCTCGCGGTGGGCTCGAACGTCACGACAATCGCGCATCGCTGGCCCGGCGCCAGCTCGCCGCCGCATCGATTTACGATCGTGAACGGCGCGCCCGGCGGATCGACGCCTTCGATAATTACCGCGATCGCGTGCTTCGATTTTTTGTTGAAGATCGTCACGGTCTTCGACCGCGTCTTGCCGACCAGCACCGTTTCGAAGTTCACCCGCGCGGGTGAGAGCCTGAGTTTCTCGGCAACCGGTGTCGGCGTTGCGGTTGGCGTGATCGTCGCGGTCGCCGATTGAGTCGCGGTTGCGCTCGGAGTCGCCGTGGCCGTGGCCGTCATGCTCGGCGTGGCGGCCGGCGTAGCGGTAGAGGTGGCGGTCGGCGTGGCGGTCGCGCTTGGCGTCGGCGAAGGCGGAGGATCGGGGTACATCAGCACGCGATTATTCGAGAGGTCGGCGACGTAGAGATCGCCCCCATCATCGACTGCGATCGCGGCGGGAGCGAAGAGGCTGTCGGGGCCGAGTCCGTCCAAATCTTCCGGAGCAATTCCGAGATTCGGATCGATTGCGCTCATTCCGCTCTGGCCGAACACGGCGATCGCCGCGGGCGCGCCAATATAGGGCGGAGCGAATTCGAGCACGCGGTTGTTCATCGCGTCGGCGACGTACAGGTTTCCGCGACTGTCGAGCGCTACGGCGCCCGGTCTATACAGCGTGGCCGACGACGCGCCGCCGACATCTGGAATGTTCGAGGTGAAGCTTCCGTTCTGCCCAAACACGACGCTGGCCTGAGGCGACGATAGAAAAGGCGCGGCGAACTCGAGCACGCGATTATTGTCGGTGTCGGCTACGAACAGGTCCCCCGCGCTGTCGGTCGCAATCCCGCCGGGAGCGCATAGACTCATCGCGCTGACACCGTCCGGATTGCATCCGATGGTCGAAAAACTTCCGTCCTGTCCGAACACCGCGAACGCCGCGGGCGCCGCGGCGAACGGTGGCTTGAATTCGAGCACGCGCGAATTGCCGCTATCCGAAACGAGCAGATCGCCGACGCGGTCGAACGCGACCGCCGACGGATTGAATAGCGACGTCGCGCTCACTGTTCCGGGCGGCGCGCATACATTCTCCTTGAAGCTGCCGCAGGTGCCGAAGACTGCGATCGCCGGCGCCGAATCAACGCACGGATACGAACCGCACGCCGCGGCCGGATCGGCAAATTCGAGCACGCGGTTATTGCGCGAATCCGCGACGAACAGATTGCCGCTCGAATCGGTCGCCGCGCCGATCGGCGCCGACAGCGTTGTGGCGCCTTCGCCCGCGCCCGCGTTGGGCTGCGATGAAATGAAATCGCTCTGCCCAATCACTATATCCGCCGCGCCAATTGCGGGCGCCGCCGGACCGATCCATCCAAGCACGCGATTATTTTGGGTGTCGGCGACGTACACCGCCGTCTGCGCTCCTGCCATTCCGATCGCGAGGCCGGCAGGAGCCGCAAGGCCGGCGCCGTCGACGCGATTGACCGCGCCGTGCGCAAAGTCGGGCTGCCCAAGCGCGCGGCTGGCAGTCGTGGTGCCGAACGAAGTCCCCTCGTTGAACTCGAGCACGCGATTATTGCCGGTGTCGGCCACGTAGAGATTCGCCGCACCGTCGATCGCAAGTCCGCCGAGATTTAAGAAGCTGCCGGAGCTCGGATTGTTGACGCCCGGACCGATCGTAAGGTTCGCAAGGGTGTTCGGTCCGCCAACCGCGTCTTCATACACGCGAATCTCGCCGCCCTGATTCCACGCGATATAAAGATTCCCCGCGCCATCCACCGCGACACCCGACGGCTCGCTTAGGTTCGTCTCCGAAAAGACCAGCCGCGCCGCGGTCGAGTCGATTTGGCTTGCGCCGAACGGACCGGTGTATTCGAGCGCGCGACTATTGCCGCTATCGGTGACGAACAGATTTCCTGCGCCATCGGTCGTGACACCGACGCTGCCGAACGGAGCGCCGCCGACCTCGAAGCATAGAGTCGCCGCAGTCGCGGTCCCGCCACCCTGATTACACGCCGATCCGCTCCCGTCACTCTGCCCAAAGATCAAATCGGCCGACGTATCCGCGGGCGGCGAGATCTGCGCGCCCGCCATCGGCGTGAAGTAACCCAGGACGCGATTATCTCCGGCGTCGGCGACGAAAAGATTTCCGGCGGGATCGAGCGCGATTCCCTCGGGCTGGCACAGCGTCGCCGACGAGACTGCGGCGGGCGCGCATCCGCCGTTGGTTTGGAAATTGCCGCCCTGGCCGAACACCGCCGATGCGGCCGCGCCGGCGATCGGCGCCCCGGAGAACCCCGAAAGCGGCGCACTGAACACCATCACACGATTATTCCCGCTATCGCTGATGTACAGATTTCCCAAGCGATCGACGGCCACTCCCGCCGGCGACGACAGCGTCGCAGCGCCCGGCGCGCCGCCCTGATTGGCCGCCGCCGACAGGAAGTCGCCCTGCCCGATAACGATATCGGCAGCCGCGCCGCTGACATACGCGCTCTCGTCGTTCCATCCGAGCACGCGACTGTTGCCGGTATCGGCGACCCATACGTGATGCGTCGGCGAGGCGGTGTCGATCGCGACGGCGCGCGGCGACGCCATTCCGGCGGCATCGACAAGGTTCGGTGCGTTTTTGTAGAAATCGACCTGGCCGAAGACCAAGCTCGCAGTCTGCCGATCGGCAGCCATCGCGACGAGCGCAACCGTTGCGCCCGCGGCGACTACCGCCATCAAGGCAAAGCAGAATCTGCGCCGGGCAATAGTCCGTGCACTTGCTGCCATCGCGCTACCCCTTTGAATTTCGCGCACCGCCGCGATGAGGCTCGGTCGGCGCGAAACCACCCTTATACGCAGGTTATAGACGATTAGACGATGAAATAGAATAAGAGTGCTTAACCGCGGATTTCGAAGATTTGCAGGCAGATTGAGTGTCCCGAGTGTTCAGCACCCTTTTCATGACGGCTGCCGCTTGGGCGGCAACCGCTTCCGGAGAAATCTGTCTGCCAATCTGCGAAATTTGCGGTTTCCCTCTTGCGACGGCTTTGAACGACTCGGCATAGCGATGCTACAGTGCGCGTAATCAATTGCTTCGGCGCTCGAAAGGAGACGCAAACATGGGCATCAAGGAGCGACTCGGGATCATCGCGACGGTAACTGCCGCCGCGATGGTGGGTGGAGTTGTCGGGGGATATCTAATGAACGCGGCGACGCTTAACGCCGCCGGTACATCGAAGCTGATGACGGCGCAAAAATTCGTTCTGGTCGATAGCGCCGGACGCACCCGCGCCGAGCTGGACGTCTCCCCGGCGGGCGTCGCGCAGCTAGCGCTGTTTGACGACGCGCATCACATCCGCGCCGGCCTCGGAGTCGCGCACGACGGCGCTCCGGGACTTGCGATTTACAGCACCAGCGGACAGACCCGAATCGAGCTGGCGCTATCGAACCATACCTCGCGCCTGCGCTTCTTCAATCCTGACGGGCACACCGTGGCCGGTTTTGGCGCGACTTCCGGCGGCCAGCCCGAATTGGTGCTCGGCGATAGCCAGGGGCGCACGCGCGCCTCGATCGAGGTCGCAACCGACGGCTCGCCCACGCTCAGGCTGGGTGACGCGAACGGATCGCGCGTGGGACTCAACGTGACTCCCGACGGACTACCGGGGCTGGCTCTGCTCGGCACCAACGGCGCCACCCGCGCGACCCTGACGCTCAATGCCGACGGCGCGGGAGCGCTTACCGTGTTCGACTCAAGCGGCAAAGCAATAAGCGGGGCAGACTGAGCCCCTATTCTGATTTTTATCTATTCTTACCCCCTGCCATGCCCTTTCCCTCCGGGAGAGGGGGCGCGGCGCGAGGCTTGCGCGCCTTTCGCAAGCCTCGTGACGCGCAGGGTGAGGGTGCTTACTACGCAATCCAGGATCGACTATTAAGACCGACTATTAAGATCGATTACTGAGATCAACCAATGGGATCACTTGATGGCTGAAACCTCACTCCGCCGCACGCTCCGTTGCGCGCTCGTCTTCGCCCTCGCGCTCGCGCTCGGCGGATGCGCCGCGCTCTCGCAATCGGAAAAGCCCACGCCTCAGCAGACCGCCGCGCGGATCGAGCCGATGCTCGCGGCGGCGGGATTTGCGATGCTGCCCGCCGACACCGCGGAGCGTCAGAATCAACTATCGACGCTGCCTCCGCTGACCGTCTCATACTACGTCGGGCGCAAAGGCAAGTTGCACTACTGGATGGCCGATCCCGAGTTCTGCAAATGCATGTACCTGGGCACCGAACAGGCCTACCAGAAGTACGAGCAGATGACCCTGCAGGCGAACTGGCAGCGCAAGGAAAGCGAGGACGCGCGCGAGAATCTGGAAGCCAGCCAGGAAGAGCAGATGGACCTGCAGACTGAGATGTTCAATCCCTACGGCGGAATGGGATGGGTCGGTCCGGGTTACTATATGTATTGATCGCGCCGGCGACCGGCGCCCGCATCCCGCAATGCGCTTTGACAGATTTATAGAACGATGCCGCGTCGAATGGCCCGAATTCGGCGATCCGCGCCGGCTCGAGCAATCCCTGCATCCCAGCACCCGCGATCTCTCCGGCGTGCTCTCCCGCGTGCAGGGGATGGCGACCGAGAACAAGCTGAAGCTGCTCAACCTGGCGGTCGCCGCGCTCGGCGAGGGCGAAGTGTACGTCGAGGTCGGATGCTACAAAGGTGCGAGCCTGGTCGGCGCGGCGGCGGGAAATCCGGACGCAAGAATTTACGCGTGCGATAACTTTTCGCAGTTCGACGGCGCCACTGAGGCGCTCGCCGCGGTCCTCGAGCAATTCACCCGCCAGGGGCAGGTTGAATTTCACAATCTGGATTTTCGCGAGTTCATGACACGGGCGCCGTGGCGTCCGGCGAAAATCGGCGCCTACTTCTACGACGGCGGCCATTCATTCGAGGATCAGTACGACGGACTCCGCTTCGCGCTCCCGCATCTGGCCGATGACGCGCTTGTCGTAATCGACGATACCAATAAGCGCGCCGCGCGCTCTGCCAACGCGCTAATCGCACGCCAGGTTCCGGGCTTCGAATTGATACTCAATCTGCGCACGCCCAAGAACCATCATCCGACCTGGTGGAACGGCATCCAGATATATCGCTACCGCGCGCGCGGCCCGCTCGACTCCGCCGCACTAGCCGGCGCATCGTTTTCCGCGCACAAGCTGATCTACGACAACCTGTTCCTGAACCTGAAGCATCGCCGCCGCGCCCTGCGCACAAAGCTGAAACAGTCATTTAAGCATTGACCGGAGATTTCGCCGATTACCCAGTCAGATCTCAGATTCATTTCTGACTATCTGTGAAATCAGCGTAATCAGCGGTTTCTTCTTCGCTCAGAGATTGTAAATTGGCTCGGAATCCAGGCCGCTTGCTCGCTTTCCGTCATGCTGAGGCTCTGTGATTTTTTGGGGCCGCTGCGGCCACCCCTTTCGTCATCCTGAGTGGAGGCCGTTGCGGCCGCAGTCGAAGGATCCCGGGCGTTCGTGCACAATCGCGATTCCTCCTCGGGCCTTCTCGTTACCTGTACATCGCCGCACTGCTCGCACCACCAGTAGGAATCGGAGCGCCGAGAGCATGCAGGTCGTCTCCAAACTCGGAGTATGCAATCGTGAGAGTCTGCATGACCGCCCGGGATCCTTCGACTCTGGCCGAAACGGCCTCCGCTCAGGATGACGGAAGGGGAGGGCTGCCGCGGGCCGAAACAATTCACAGATTCTCAGTGTGCCGGCCTTTGGCCAGCCGGCGTCAGAACCGCCTCGCCGGGCGCGGCCTCCGGGATGCCGAGTTTGTCGAGGACCGCTTTCTGCGCGACGCGCAGGCCTCGATCGGCGAGAGCCGCCACAATATCGGCGAATTCTTTGGCGTCCTGATCGTCCGGCAGCCCGAGAATCAACCTCGGATACTGGCGCATCGGACCGAGATTCAGATCGACAATCGGCCGCACCAGATCGCGCCCTAACGTCTCGCCGAGCCGGCGCGCATCGGCCGCCAGGATATCGCGCCGCACGCCGTCGTGAACTTCCGCCGCCGCGCGCGAACCTCCCGCCGACGGCATCTCGGTTGTCAGTGTCTGGCCGAGAACCGCCTTCGAGACTTGCGCATCCAGATACTCACAGAACGATCGGTAGAGCTCCGAACTTCCGCCCTGCCGCGCCTCGGTGAATTCAATCATCATCGATTCGGGGATTATCGCCGCCGCGTCAGTGCCGATATTCGCAACCGCCTGCAACAGCGTCTGCTTGTCCGTCTCAGTCGCACCCGGATGATACTTGCCCACGCGCAGAGGCTGTCCAAACACTTCGGTGAACGTCACCCAGTCCTTGAGAATGTAATTCTTGAACAGGTACGACCATCCCGCCGCGCGCGCGAGCCCGCCGCGAATCGGCAGTCCCGCCTTTGCCTTCGAGAAGTGAGTAATGAACTTGAACGGCATCAGCGGCGCGGTCAGCGGCTGGAGGCCGTCGCGCAGTCCGCCCGAGAGTCCGCTGCCGCTGAAGTGCGGCGTCGCCGCGCCGCCGGCCGCCGCGCTCTTTTGCGGCGCATCAGTTATCGTCTGATCCTTCAGCGTGCGCACCAGCAATTCGTCGCCCGAGATCCAGTCGAACATGAACCAGCGCGGATCGCGCCACTTGAGCTCGCGCGGAAACCATTCGCGCCCGGAGCGATCCCAGATGATCTCGGTCGCCGAGAATCCCTTGCCGATCGCGTCGAGCATGTCCATGATCGCCGAATCGATTGAGAGCGTGCCGCCAAGCAGGACCTCGCGAATCATCGCGGCCGCGCGCTGATCCTCGCCCGAAGATGACGCCGCGCGCACGCTCATTTCCAGGCCCGCCACCGCCTGCTTGCGCGTCCCAAGGACCGCAAGGTAGTGCAGGTCCTTCTCTTCCATCTCTTCGGCCAGCTCAAGATAGAGAAACGGGTCGCCGAGCTCCGCCTCGCGCAAAATCGTGGCGAGCCGTTCCGGCGTCAACCCAGCCGACGGATGCATCACGGAGAAGATATTGCGGATTCCCGCCATCGTGGGCGCCGCCTGTTCGGAGCGCAGGCTCCCAGTCTCGACCTCGCGCCCGTACGCGTCGTATAGCATCATCATACCGCCTCCCTTTCCTTGCGGTCCGACTCGCCGACCTTGCGGAACCATCCGGCGCCGCACAAATGACACGGCTCGGGCAAACGCATAGTGGTAAGGACAAATTGATGCCCACAAGCCTCGCACCGCCATTCCCAATGCATACTCATTTGATTCTCATTCTTTCTATTCAGTAGTTAGTAACGCCCGATTGTCCGCATCGGCGCCGCTGCGGTCTGATGGACACATTCTTCCAGCGCAGGGACCTGCCGTAACCCATTCCATAGGCCAACTGAGGCGGTTGGCGAGATTCGTCGCGAGGGGCGAGTGCGCCACTTGCCGCATCTCGGGTGCGGTTGAGAGCCCGCTCGCGCTCGGAATGACAATTTAGCCTTGTCGTTTTGTGTCATGCCGAGCGCGAGCTGGCGGCGGAAGCCGGATTGTAAATTTAACTCCGCGGCGGCTCTTGTCGCGAGGAACCTCGCCCTCGGCGATTGCACGCTCTGACAATGGGTTACGCACAGCTCTGCGCCGGGCAGGAGAGGCGTGGCGTGGCGATTGCTCTTTTCAGCGGTCGCCGTGACACGCGGGGTGAGGGTGCTGCTCCGCCCTTGACGCAGCGGAGCGGATCGGAGCCTAGCCATTGTCGTCACCACGCTCCCGCTCCGAACCTCACCGGCGACGCGCCCCGCACCGGCGTGTACGCAATCTCCGCCGTGTCCATCCGCGAGGCCGCGAATGCCAGCGCCGCCGCCACTGCGGAATCGCCATGCCGCGGCATCCCATCGGCGCCGCGAAAACGCGCGTCGCCGACCTTCGCGACACCCTGCTCGATCACGATCGCGCGATGGTCCGCCAAAATATCGGCGTCGCGCGGCAGCTCGATAGCTCCATCCTCGAACGCCGCTTTATAGCGGGGCATATTCTCGCGATACCACTCAGCCGACAGCATCACCTGCGCGATCCGCGCGCCGTAGCGCTGCGCCGCGGTCTCCGCCAGGTACTGGCCATTGCCCCGCGCGTCCATCGCACCCGCAATGAACCTCGGCAAGCGATCGCCGATGAAGAACAAAATCTGTTCCTGCTGGCGGAACGGGAGATTGCGCAGCTCCACCACCATCGCGGTTCGCCGGGTCAAATCCGCCGCGATCTGCATCACCCAAATCACAGTCAGATCGCCGGAGCGTCCAAAGTCTTCGCCCAGACAAGTAGCCGCCGCGCTGTCGATGGCTCCCAGAGCGGGTGCCAGGCGCTCCTCGCACCATGCCTCAGTCTCCGAGCGCCGCACTTCCTCGGCCCTCGATGCGAACTCATCGGCGACCGACCACCTGAGCACCGGGATTCCTTCGCGCATCCGCGACTCGATCGCAAGCGCGCTCAAAAATGTTCCCGACGACGCGCGCGGGATGCACATCAGCTCTTCGTCAGCGTTGTCGGCGTAGAGCTCGAAAATTTCGCGCCGCCACGCCGCATCAGACTCCGGCGACCACGCGCGCCCCAGCGTGTCGCAAATCTTTCGATACAACCCCTGCGCGATCGCGTCGTCGAGCGTCACGCGATGGATCGAATACGGCAGGCGTCCGGCGCGGATCTCGCACACCAGTTGATTGAATGCGTTGGCGGCGCCGTTGTGAGTCGAGATGATTCGCACCAGCCCGCCCCACATCGTGAACGCGAGCGCGGCTTTCAGAAGCCCGGCCAGGTCATCGTGGAAGGCGGCTTCGTCGATAACCGCGCAGCCCTGCTTGCCGCGCAGATTCGACGGCCGTGACGACAGCGCGACAATCTTGTGCCCGGACGCGAACCGAATCCGGTAGGCAAGGATGTCGCGCGATTCGTCGTTGACCGCGATCTCCTCGATCGCGCGCGCCGCCTTGTCGAACCGCCGCGCCCACATCGCAGCCGTCTCGACGAACTCGAGCGCCATGTCCTTGTTGTAGCCGATATACCAGCCGTCCATCCCGCCGCGTCCCGCAACCGCCGCGCCGAGTGCGCGATCGGCAGCCTCGGTCCAGGTCAGACCGACGCGGCGCGACTTCTCGGCGACCTTCACCTGCGCGCGATCGGCGATCCAGTTGCGCTGATACGGCAGCAGTATAGACAATCCGTCATTCATCTCAGTCTTTCCCTCAAGCGCCGTCAGCGCCCGGATTGCGAGTGTGCGAGGGCGTTCAAAATTCCGCGCGCTCTCTGAACGCACCGATTCGCCGCATGAGTTCGTAGATCCACTCGGCATGTTCCTCGAGCGCCTGCGCCACCGCGCGCGAGATCTCGCGCTCGCCCGAGACGGCAGTTCCGGGCGGAAGATTGACTGTGATCGACGGCGACGAATTGATCGTGATCGGCGCCGCCGCGCCCGCCCCTGAACGTTCACCGCGCAGGGTGCCGCCGCTTCCACGCTCGCGCGCCGGATACGCCGGGTCCCCGTGTGACAACAGGCCGCCGGCAGCGGGAACCGCGCCACGCGCACTGGCGAGTACTCGCCGGATTCGCGCGGAAATTTCCGCGACCGCGTCCGGCAGGCGGCCCGCACCGCGTGTTGCGGAATTTCCCGCGATAGCTCCAGGAGCCGCCGGTATGTTCGACGCACTCTGGAGATGGAGCCGCATCGCGCTGCTCTGCGCGATCATCGCCGCGTAACTTGGCCGCCATCCGCGCGACGGCTCACGCGGACTTATGGTTTCGGGCGCCGCGCTCTTGCGCGATCCGCCCCTGTTGGGCGATACATCCGGACCCGCGGTCGTTTGCCGCGCGAACTGCCGCACTCGGCTGAGCGCCACGCTCGCCGCACGCGGCACGGAGAGCGTGTTCGCGAGCGCGACTCGCGGCGCGGAGCTTCGACGCTCCGCCTGCGTCGCGGATCGCTCGACGGCAGTGTGAGATTCGCGCTCCGGTACGATCGGCACTGGCAGCGCGCTTGCGGCTGCGATAACCGCCGCCAGAGATCGCGCGCTCCCGCGCGGCGCCGGATCGCTACTTTCGTGCGCGCCTGCCGCGTCAGCCGCGGGATGCGAACCTCGCGCGGGTTTGGCGTGCGCGGGAACGTTCAGTGCGCGTACCACCCGGGCCAGCGCGCCTGCACCTTTGCGAATCGCGGTCATCTGTGCGATTTGCACGCTCGCACGCGCGCCCACGCCGACGCGATTGGCCGCCCGCGCGAACGCCGCGACTCTTCCGCCCGCGATTCGATCGTCATTCATCGCGACATCCTTCGCTATGCTCATGTGTTTCGCATCAGAGCCTGATCTCGAGCAGCGCGCTGCGAATTTTGTCGGCCGCGTCGGGCGTCAGTCCCGAGGCGCGCGCCTCTTCGACTCGCGCCGCGGCCGCATCGACGCCCGCGCCGACGCGCGAGCGCGCCTGGTCGCGCCATCGTTCCAGCTCGATCTGCTGCTTGTTCATCGCGCAGAGGGTCCGGGCGATCGCGTGGATGTCGGGCGGCTTTTTCCCCTTGCCCCTGCCGGCGTTCGCCTCGAGCAACTTCTTCATGATCGAGAAGAGGTTCGACTGCACCATGTTGATCAATGCGCGATGCATCGATTCGTCGTCGCCCGCGGTTTCTTCGGCGATCACGCGCGCCTCGGCGACCGCGAGCCGCACCGTTTGGAGTTGACGCGCGAATTTATCGGCTTCGCGCTCCGCTTTGGTCTTGTGCGGCTTCTTTGCGGAAACCGTCTTCGGGTTATCGCAATTCTCAGTGGTGGCCTTCTGTGCGCGGTTGGTAGCCATCGCCGCTTACCAATACTTGCGCGGACGCGCGATACCGGCCGGCGCCGCCTGGTTATACTCGACCACATCGACGCCGCGCGCGGTCAGCCGGGCAAACCACGTGCCGGTGTCCTGGCCTTCGAGCTCGATCAGATCGAGATCAGCCAGGTAAGTGAGTTCGCGGCGCACCGCATTGAGCGAGAACGGAAGCTTGATATCGACCATCACGCGCCAGATGATTTGCTCGGAGACCGCGCTTGGACGCCCGGCATCCACCACGCGCAAAATTCTCCAGCGGGCTTCCTCGCGCTGCTTTTGTTCGAGATCGATTCCATCAGCCATAGAGTCTTTCCTTCAGAGTCGCGATTTCCTGGCGCATCTCTTCGCGCATCGCGTCGAGCTTCGCATCGAGCGTGGCGCTGAACCTGATCCAGTCCTCGCGCCGGACGTATTCGAGCGGAAGCAGCGCGCGCAGTTCGTAAAGTCCGCGTTCAATTTCCGCCCATCTGGCCGAGTCGCGCAGGACCGCCTGCTGATGGCGCTCGAGAATCCAGCGCACCGCGCCGAGGTTCAGCCCGACCAGGGTCAAGCCGGCGGTCAGAAAGGCCGCGACCGCTTCCAGGCTCATCTCACGCCACCGCGATTGTCCGCGCGGGCGCCGTCGCGATCACCGTCGATCATCCGCGCTTCACGGCGCTCAGTTTCGGGATCGGGCTCGGTGCTTTTTTTGATCGCGCACGCCCCCGCCATCGCGAGCAACACCAGGCCCAGTCCGCGTCCATAGGCATCGGCGTCGATCGCGCCAAAGCGCCGCGTGAGCGCAACCTGGATGCACCAGAACACGATGTAGGAAAACGCGCCAAGGACACCGACGACCCGCGCGGCGTCATAGGTCAAGTTGTCTTTGCCGGTCAGGATGTCACTGATTATTTTCAACGCCGTGTTTTCCTTGCGCCGGTCCCGCCACCGGCCCTGGCGCTTGCGGGGCGGCGCATGCGCTCAGCAACTCGTCGCGCTCGACCACGGCGGCCTTCAGCACGACGACCGTCGCGGCGTATGCGCGAATCGTGTCGGCCGGCGCGGAGTTCGGCGCCAGACTCGCGATCTGAAGCGCGGGCCGCGCCGGCGCGGCTGCCGCGCAATACACC
>JBOHWH010000102.1:0-22500 GCA_050736695.1 Binataceae bacterium (SeqCode)
GGCTCTGCCGTCCACGCAGACCTTGCGGCTGTAAAAACGCCAGCGTCCATCGACGCGACGCAGAGTGTCGCGATAATTCGCAATCGTGCTCTGCTGCACGCGGCCTTCTTTGCAATGCGAGTAGAGCAGATAGCAACTGCCCTCGGCATGATCGTCCTCGATCGTGAACAGCAGATTGGTGATTACGTGGCGCGCCTGCGCTCCGCCCAGGCTGTCGCGGTAAACCTGCGTGAACTTCTCGAGTCCCTGCCGGCCCGAATGCTTGCCGAAGCGCGCGCTCTCGAACGAGCCGTCGTCGGTGAAAAGATCGACCCATTCCTGGTAGCGCCGATTATCCAGCGTGTCGGCGTAGCGCGCATGCAACTCGCGAATTTCTTCGCGGTCCTCGATCGTTCCAGAGAAATTCGCCATGAATCCCGACCTCCCGACGGCGCGGCGCGCTCAGATGACGTTCGCCTCGCGCAGCCGCGCGATATCTTCCCACGTATATCCGAGCATCCCGGTCATGATCGCCTCGGTATGCTCGCCGAGCTCGGGCGCATGCCCGCGCGGATCGCCCGGCGTTTCGGACAGCTTCACCGGCATCCCGAGCAGGCGTGTCGCGCCGAGTTCCGGATGCTCATAATCGACGACGTAACCGTTGGCCTTGACCTGGGGATCCTCGGGCAGGTCGGAGACCGAATTCACGACGGTGTAGATAAAATCGCCGCCGGCCTTGAGCGCGCTCATCCATTCGTCGCGCGTTCGGGACGCGAAAATCTCATCGAAAATTTTTACCAGCTCGGCGGCGTTCTGCCCGCGCGGGCGCATCTCGGCGAAACGCGGGTCGATGATCAAATCGGCGCGTCCGAGTGTGGTGCAGAGATCGGGCCAGTAACGATCCGGCTGGAGCATCCCGAGGCACAGCCACTTGTCGTCGGCGCATCGATAGTGATTCCACAACGGATTGAATGCGTTGGCGCGCGCGTTGCGGTTAAATTCCTTGCCGTGAATCGTGCGCGACGCCACGTTCAGTCCCTGCAGCGCCATCATCGAGCCCAGATGCGACGCACCCACCTCCTGCCCTACTCCGTAGCGTTCGCGCGCGACCAGCGCGGCCAGGATTCCATACGCGAGCATCACAGCGCCCATCTGATCGGCAATCCCGCCGAAAATGTACGCCGGCGCGCTGCCGGCGATTCCAGTCGCGTTCATGATTCCGGAGCGCGCCTGCCCAAGGTAATCGAACGACGGCTCGCCGCTGTCAGGTCCCTCGGGACCATAGCCCGACGCGCTCGCGTAGATCAGCCGATCGTTATGCGCGCGCAGCGCCGGGTAGCCAAGGCCGAGCCGCGCGGCAACGCCCTTGCGGAAGTTCTGCACGAACACGTCGCTCTTCGCGGCGAGCCGGTAAACGATCTCGCGCGATTCCGGGCGCTTCAAATCGAGCGCGATACTCTGCTTGTGCTTGTTGTTTGCCTCGAAATAGAAATTGCGCCCGGACTTGCCGGTCGAGGCGCCCGCGACCGCGACGATCCCGCGCCCGGGGTCGCCTTTGTCGCGCTCTTCAATTTTGATTACTTCGGCGCCCAGGTCGGCGAGCATCTGCGTCGCGACCGGCCCCTGCTGCCAGATGGTCCAGTCGATAATTCGAATTCCGGTAAGCGGTCCCTTCATGGTTTCTCTATACCACAAGAGCATGGAATCCCGAGACGCTAAAACCATCCACAGAATGCGCAGATTTCACAGATTGGATTTTAGGAGAAATGATCCGGCAATCGCCCTTCGCGACGACTGCCTGCTAATCGGTGTAATCTGTGGATGGTTTCCACTGTGAGCGGACTATCGTGTTTACGGAACTGATCGACTTTCTTTACCCACCGCGATGCGCCGCGTGCGGTGCGCGGTTTGCGCCGGGTGCTCGCCGCCGCGTGTGCGCCGAATGCCTCGCGCGCACGGAGGCTCTGCCCGACCCGCTATGCATAGTGTGTGGTGGACCGGTGGAATCGGCGGCGAGCGGCCAGGTGCGGTGCGCCCGATGTATCGCGCATCCTCCGCATTTCCGCCACGCTCGCGCCGTCGCGCGCTATCGAGCGAGCGCCGAAGACGATCCGCGTTCGCTGCCTGCGATGCTCCGGCGGCATAAGTACGGCTTCGATCAGGCGGCGGGACGAGCGCTCGCGGAATATCTGGACGCGGAGATTCCGATCGATCGAAGCGATATCGATTTGATCGTGCCCGTACCGCTTCATCGGCGGCGACTATGGTGGCGCGGGTTCAATCAGGCGGCGATGCTGGCCGAGGAAATTTCGCGGCGGGTCAAGATTCCCTTCGACGCGACAGCGATTGTGCGAAGCCGCGCGACCGATGCGCAGACCTCTCGCGATCACGACGCTCGGCGCCGCAACGTCCGGCGCGCGTTCGCCGTCGCGCGGCCGGCGCGCGTGAAGGCGCGCGCGATTCTGCTGGTGGACGACGTGATGACTACCGGCGCCACGGCCGACGAATGCGCACGCGTTTTGCTGGAGGCGGGCGCGCGCAGCGTTGACGTATTCACGCTCGCGCGCGTGTTGTGAGCGGCACCTGTTCCTGTGGACCCGCCGCGCGCGCGAGATGGCTTGCGCCCGCGGTCTTGGATAGCTTTCCAGTATCTTCTTTGTCTTGGTATTGGGTTCAGATGGGCGGCAGATGGCGAAGCGAATGACCTACAAATCGGCCGGCGTCGATATCGAGCTCAAAGAGGCGCTGGTGCCGATGTTCCGCGCGATCGCGCGGTCCGCGGCCGGCGCCCGTTCCGGCGCGCGGGTGCTTGGCGATATCGGCGGGTTCGGCGCGATGGTTTCTCTAAGCGGCGCGCGCAAGATGCGCGATCCGATCCTCGTTTCCGGCACTGACAGCGTAGGCACCAAGCTCAAAATCGCGTTCGCGGCCGGACGCCATGACACGGTCGGGATCGATTGCGTGGCGATGTGCGTGAACGACATTATCTGCCACGCCGCGCGTCCGATGTTTTTTCTCGATTACATCGGAATTGGAAAACTCAAAAAACAGATCGTCGTTCAGATCGTTGAAGGGGTCGCGCGCGGATGTGCGCTCGCGGGCGCAAGCCTGGTCGGCGGCGAGACCTGCCAGGCGGGAGACCTCTACCGGCCCGGCGAATACGACCTGGCCGGATTCGCGGTCGGAATCGTCGAGCGTGCGAAGATCCCCGACCCGCGCAAGGTTCGGCCCGGCGACGCGGTAATCGCGATCGCCTCGAACGGGATGCATTCCAATGGATTTTCACTGGCGCGGATGGTTCTGCTCGAACGCGCGAAACTCAAGCTCGGCGCCCGAATCGCGGAGTTCGGATGCACGCTCGGCGAAGAGCTGCTGCGCCCGACGCTGATCTACGCGCGCGCGGCCGCCGAACTGTTCGATCGCTTCCGGATTAAAGGCCTTGCGAACATCACCGGCGGCGGCGTGCTCGAAAACCTGCCACGCGTGATGCCCGAGGGAGTTTCGGCGATCCTGGAACGTGGCGCGTGGCCGGTGCCGCCGATTTTCGACCTGATTCAGCGCCTCGGCAAAATCACTCGGCACGAGATGGACCGGACTTTCAACAATGGAATCGGGATGGCGGCGATCGTCGCGGCGGCGGACGCCGACGCCGTGATCACGCATCTGCGGCGCCGCAAGCAGGGCGCTTATATCGCGGGCGAGATCCGCCGCGGACGGCGTGAGGTGCTTTTTGCCTGACGGCTCGCGCATCGAAACCGGTCGCCCGCCGGTCAAGCTGGGGATCCTGATCTCCGGGTCCGGCACCAATCTGCAGGCGATCATCGACGCGATCGCGCGCGGCGATTTGCGCGCGGATATCTGCGCGGTGATATCGAATCGCGCAAAGGCAAGAGGCTTGGAACGCGCACGCAATGCAGGTATCGCTACGCACGTGATCGACAATCGCAAATTTGCCTCGCGCGAGGATTTCGATCGCGCGATCCTCGCGGTCCTGCAGCCGCTCTCGGTCGAGCTGGTCATATGCGCCGGGTTTATGCGTCTGCTCTCCGCCGTGATACTCGAGGCGTTTCCAAATCGAGTCCTCAACACGCACAACGCGCTGTTGCCGTCGTTCCCTGGAATCCACGGACCCCGCGAGGCGCTTGAGTACGGCGTGAAGATCGCGGGATGCACTGTGTTCTTCGTGACCGAAGGGACCGACACCGGGCCGGTGATAATTCAGGCCGCGGTGCCTGTCATGCCCGGCGACGGCGAGGAGGCATTGGCGGAGCGGATCAAGGCGGTAGAGCATCGAATTCTTCCGCAAGCGGTACGGCTCTATCAGGAAGGACGCCTCGAAGTGTCTGGGCGCAAGGTCGTGATTCAGGGGGCTCAGCAGGAGTCCGCGGACGCGACGTTGATCGTCCCGCCGATTCGGTGACGGGTACACACTCTGGACTGCGAAGAAGATCCGATGAACAATGCGATTGAAGGCAACTTTCTGAGGAAGGAAATTTCAGCCGTGGCCAAAGTCGAAATCTACACCACCAGTTTTTGCCCTTTCTGCGTGCGCGCCAAGAGCCTGCTCAAGAGCAAGGGTGTTGCCTTCACCGAGATTGACGTAACTGACGACGACGCGAAGCGCGAGCAAATGGTCGAGATGTCCGGCGGACGCCGCACGGTGCCGGAGATTTTCGTCAATGACGCGATCGTCGGCGGCTACGACGAGTTGCGCGCCTTGAACGATCGCGGCGAACTGGACAAACTCCTCGCGCAACCCGCCTGATCTCCTGACTGGCCGACGCCAAGCGATTTATCTCACTCCGGCCTCTCTGCGGCCGGGAGAGGTGAGAAAAAGCGCGGGCGGTACCGGATCGCTCCGATATCGGCCGCGCTTGCAAGCCGTTTCTTGATCAGTCGCGCTCGATCAGTCGCCGCTGGGGGAGGCTACCAATCCTTCGTTCATGTGATGCAGCGCGTTGCGATCGACCGTAGAGTCGTACGCGATTGCCTGCGCGGTGACCGTCACGGTTGAGCCGTCGGACGATACCGAACTATCCTCTTTGATGATCGCGTCGATCGTGTCGGGCCATTTCGCGTACGCGATCTTCTTGAGCTTCTCCTTCATCTCGGCCGCGTCGATTGCGTCGGGTGTAAAAGGAACTGTGTAGCTCATGGGACCCAGCACGGTGTATGGCTTGCCGGGTGGTGGATCTCCGGTGGTCACCCAGATATGCGCCATATCGACGCGATGGACGAACACCTCTTTCTTGGCCGCTTCGGCGTTGCGCTGTGCTTGGATAACCCCGCAAGCCGTCAGCGTGAAGGCAAGTCCAATCGCCATAAACTTTAGGATCGTGGATGAACGCATCGTATAGTCCCCTAGTCCCAGCTATGTCCCTGGCAGGTGGGACATTTTCATTATAGTGCCGCCTCTGCTTAACGTCTAACAGTCTGTGGTGCAAGCGGCTGCCATGTACTGATTTATTCCATTTCGCGGGGTCGCTCTGCAAACCCTCGCACGCGTAAGCTGCCGGCGTGGCGCCGATCGGCGCTTCTAGAGGAATCGCGCGGGCGCGGCTATGATGCGCGCGTGACTAAATTCGCCGCCTGCTTCCTCCTCGTGTTCGGCGAGCTCGCCTTTGGCGGGATGTTCGCGCTCGCGATACCGCCGTTCTTCAAAATCGAACGTGGCTTTTACAAATCCAGCGGCGGAGTTTATCTCGGCTCCGGAATAGTCACGATGGTCGGACTTGCGATGCTGGCGTCGCGAGGCGCGCATCCGGGGCAACCCGGACCGTTCGCACTGTGGATCGACGCGGCGCTATGGCTCGGATTCTCGATCGCGGGCCTGGTTTACGTCGCAAGCCTGTGGACCGACTTGGGGCAGCTTCGCTCGCGCGCATACACTGCCACGCTGCTGATAGGACTGGCGGCGGTGATTGCCACCGTGATGCTGGTGAAGCCCGCGGATTTCGGCGCGCTTGCGGCAGCCGCATACGCCCTTACGGCAATCACTTCCTCGCTGATGCTTGGGCTGGTCAGCGCCGGCATGATGTTCGGGCATTGGTACCTGATCGATCCAAATCTGCCGGTCGAGTATCTGCGCTCGCTGGTGCGGATGCTGGCGATCGCGCTGGTCGCCGATCTTGCCGCGTTGCTGTTGGCGCTAGGAGTTCTTGCGATCGCCGGAGGCGCACCGCAAGCCGCCGTCGCGGCTCTGATCGAGACACATGGCATGCTGCTGGCGGCGCGAATGGTCTTCGGGCCGATCGCGACGATCATCCTGACCTGGATGACCTGGCAGACACTGAAGGTCCCGCAGACGATGGCAGCAACCGGCCTTCTCTACATCGCCGTGATGGCCGCGATCGTCGGCGAGATGCTCGGCCGCTTCATCTTGTTCCGCACCGCGGTGCCGCTTTAGCCGACCGTCGCGGTGCGTTCTCAATGGAGCGTTTGCTGAAACCGAAGGCGAGATTCCTCGCGACAACCGCAGCGCGCGGCTACTTGCACGATACGACTGGCGGAGCATACAGGCACTCGGAATGACAACACTCAAGCGGAGCTTTATATGCAGCGCGCGCGCCATAGTTGTCATTCCGAGCGCGTGCTGGCAGGAATCGCGAGGCATGCCGCCTGCGGCGAGGGCTACTGCGTCGCGAGGAATCTCGCCAGTGGCGAAAGCAGGCTCGTGGAGTGGGCGAGAACCTTGCCAGAGGGGCGCTTTTACCGCGTGAGCGCGGATGGTATTCGATTGAGGTGGCCGACGAATTCGACAGCGCGCGCTTTCCAGGCAATTTCTACCAAGGCATGATCCTGCGGCTGGACCGCGCGCGGGGCCACGGCATCGTGCGCTCTCACAGCGGACGCGAGGTCGAGTTCGAGTTTCCGTTCGTGCAGGTGATCGGAGCAGGTCTTGGCGGCAGGATGCCGGGAATCGAGCTGCTGACCGAGGGCGATGTAATAGGCTTCGACGTCGGATGGACCTCGAAGGGTCTGCGCGTCACGACCATTCGCCCGCGCGATAGCGCTGAACGTCCGCGGCAAAGATAGGTCCCGCTCCGGCCGCACTCACGCGGCGGGACGCTTGCGCTGGAACATCCGCCACATCCGAACTCCGAGCGGATAGATCTCGCCCATAACTTCGTAACCCTTGCTCGAATAGTAGGCCACGTTGGCCTCCGTCGCAGTCTCGAGATAGACCCCCGCCACGTCCGTACGGTCGGCGGCAAGCACGCGCAGATGATCGAGAATCGCCTGCCCGGCGTGCATCCGCTGATACTCCGGATCGACGCCCAACAGATTTAAGTAGAGATGCGGCTCGCGCGGATGATTACGCGCGAGCACGTCCTGGAGTTGAAACGAGCGTCTAAGCCCGCCCCACTTCACCGCCGAGACGATCCGCGGCAGGTTCGGTATTCCAAAGGCAAGGAAGCTCGTCATCGAGGTGTAGCTCGCGCCCTCGACGACTGCGGCCGCGATTACCTTGCCGCCGTCGAGCACTCCGAATACCGGCTCTCCCATCCGGCGATGAATCGCGAGCACGGTGCGAAAAAGCTCGGCGAGCCGCGCTGCGCGCGCAGCCGGATCGGTCACGTCGGGCAGAATCGCGATCAGCGGCGGATCGTTGATAAACGCGCGGCCCAGCGCGCTCGCGGCCTGCTCATAATGCTCGGGAAAAATCAGCGACACGCGAGGTTTGAAGTCCAAAGCCATAGCCGATCACGATACACGATCGGCAGACCTCGCGCGGCAGGTCGGCGCCCGACGCGGCACAACAAGTCAGACGCGAACTACTGCGACACCGGCATCTGCGAGGTCGCGGTCAATTTGAAGGTGGGCGCGGCCTGTCCTCTAGGCAGCAGAAACGCGAGCAGCTTAATTGGCGACGTATAAGTGATAACCACCTTGGCATCGATACCCGACGGCACGTTCACATCGGCGGGAAAAGAGACCTGGACGTTGCTGGTGGTAAGATTCAGGCTGGGCGCGGCGTTAATCGCCGCCTGCTGGATGGTGGAGTCCAAGGCGGAGCTCCCGCCATGAACAATCGCGGCGCGGGTCGCCTCGCGCGCGGCGTCACAGATCGTATTGTAGGAAAATACCAATTCGGCCATTTGCATGATGCCAAACAACAGAGCGAAGAAGACGGTCGCCACCATAGCGAATTCGACCAGCGTCTGTCCTGATCGCATACCAAGTTTCGTGGTCGTTGTGTTGCGCGGCTTCATTGCTGCACCTGCATGATCGCGGTTCCGGTCAAGGTCATTGGATTTGAAAGGCCGGGATAGCTCACGATGGTGCTGAAGCCCTTAGAGGCCGTCACGGTTACGTAGTCAGCGCCTGGGTTGTTAGCGCAATAGCCCGACGGACACGCAGCAACGGAAGAACCGGCGCCACAAGTGCATAGGCTGGAGGTTACGCTTATCCCACTGCCGCCGTCGGTCGATCCGGCTGTTGCTATCGTGATCTGGTTAGCCGAGGACTGACCCGCGGTAATGAGGCTTTGTGTGGCATACTGTGCGGCGGCGCGGGCGGCGCTGTTGACCGCGATATTCGTATAGTACAGCCGGCCGAAGTCAGCCGCGATAACCAGCAGCACAGACATAACTATCGCGGCTACGGCTAACTCGACAGCACTTTGACCGCGCGGCCACCGAGCGTACCACGCGGCGCTCTTTGCGCGGGACTTATTCATACAACGTGCTCGAGGAAAGCGGCGAGGTCCCGCCCAGCGTCGAATAGTTCGAGCCTATCGTCGTATTCATCGCGCCATTCATGTTGATCTTATATGCGATGATTGACGTGTAACCCGAGCCGCTCGAAGCACCGTTGAATTCTACGGTTGTCGTCGGGAAATACCACACACCATCCGTAGTGATTGTCGAAGCGCCGCTGTTCGTGTAGCCAGCCGTGCCCACCGGGATTGAGCGGTCGGTAAAGAACAAAATACCCTTATATGTTCCGCTGGTGGGTGCGCTAAGTGAGGAGCTCGACGCACCGCTGATTGCAAATGGGGCAAAACCGGCAGGACCGGTCGTGTTGTAGAAGGTAACTCCGCTACCACTAATTGTCGCGGCAGAGTTGTTCACTGTAAATCCACCACCGGCGATGATGTAGGTGCCCGGCTGGAACGTCACGTTTGCCGCGCCGGTGATTGAGATTCCGCCCACATAAACGCCGGGGCGCAGAGTAATAGTATTGGCGCCGGTGACGTTGACTTTACCGCAGAAGGTATAGCCGCCACCGTTAAAGTTTGTGTTGCCGGAGCCAGTGACGTCGATGCTGTCGCCGGTCCCGCCTGTATTTTGGTATTGCCCAGGGTTGAAGGTCAGGTTGCTGATCGCTCCGCTGAGGAAGATGTTATTGCCGTAGTTTCCCGCGGGGAAAGTGATCGAACCAGCCGCTACATTGCTGAACAATATTCCACCCGAAGTCAGCGTATTGGCCGGAACAGTCAATGAGTTAATTGCGCCGGTCTGCTTGTACTGAGTCGAACTGGTGGTCGTCAGCTGGGTGCAGCCGCTGTAGGTTGGTGGGGGGAGGCTCGCCAGCGGATCCAGCGCCGGAATTACGTTCGTGACAGGTGTCGGCGTCATCCTAACCGCACCGTGTGAATAGACCTGGTTGCCTGCAACACCAGTACCGGTAGTGGTGAAGGTTCCGGCGCCGTTCAGATATAGACCGCTGCTGCTGTTTGAGTTAACGATCGCGCCGCACGAAGCTTTGAAGGTGAAGGCTGATGATGAAGTTGCACCGATCGACAGGCTCTGGGAATCACTGGGATCAAGCGCGTAAATGCACGCTGGATTGTTTGTCCCTCCGGCGATCGCCTGTGTACTGACGTTCATTGTCGAGTATCCAAGCACGCGCAGGAAATACGTCGGCACCGCTTGCGAGACGTTGACCTGAACGCATTGCTCGCCGCTCGCGTTGGGGCAACTCGTCGGCGAACTGACGGTCACGGTCACCCCGTTGCTCGAATTAGTGAATCCGTTGAAGCCGGCCACATCGGTTGCGGCGTTGCTATAGCCGGAACTGTCGGAGGTTAGTAGTACGTTGGCGGCTGCAATTGCGGCGGCGTCGGCAGCGGTCTGCATCTTGCGCCGAGTGGTGTAGAGGTTACCCACGTCGACGACGACGCCGACAAATCCGATCAAGACAACCATCGCCGCTGTAGCCAGCACGATGACCTGACCGCGCTGATTTTTGTGCCGCCGTATGAATGTTCCTGATTTCATAGACTCTCCGGACCGCTGATAGCCGCAGGCCGGCCTCTGGCACCGCTTTTCAGGTCGGTGCAACAGGCCGGTACGGCCGACATGCGAGTGTCCTAACCGGGGAGCAGGAAGGGTGCCATCGCCAAAGAGACTAAGCGAAACTGGCAAGTAGTAAGACGTATTGTAGGAAAACAGAACTGATGCAATCTATCGAAAATCCAGCAGTCTTCTGACATTCCGCTGCACTCCCAACGGTCGTTCCTTCAGACTCGGTGGTCGTGCGCTCAACGAGGGCAACGCTGATTCGCGCAGAACCTCCGTGGCAGAGCCGAAACAAGTCCGTGGCGAAGTTGCTACGTGCGGGTTGTGTCGCTGCTGCTCGATGCGGGCGTCAGGACACGGCTGACGGCGTCGCGCCATCCGGCGAGGAGCCGCTCGCGTTCGGCTGGTTGCATCCGAGGCTCAAAGACCTTGGCACCGCGATGAAACAGCGCGAGATCGTTTTGCGACTGCCACACTCCCGTCGCCAGCCCGGCCAGCATTGCCGCGCCAAGAGCCGTCGTCTCGGTCATCGCGGGCCGCCGGACCGGCTTGCCCAGGATGTCGGCCTGGAACTGCATCAGGTAGGGATTGGCCGCAGCCCCGCCGTCGGCGCGCAGCTCGGGCATCGGATGCGCGGTATCGCTTTCCATCGCAACGATCAGGTCGCGCACCTGATACGCGATACTGTCGAGCGCCGCGCGAACGACATCGGCACGCGTCGTCGCGCGCGTGATCCCGACAATCGCGCCGCGGGCTGCCGGATCCCAATACGGCGCGCCCAGCCCGACGAATGCCGGGACCATATAGGGCTGCGAACGATCGCGGCTCCTGCGCGCATGCTGCAAACTCTCGGACGCTTTGCGGATGAGGCCGAGCCCGTCGCGCAACCATTGGACAGCGGCGCCTGCGATGAACACCGATCCTTCCAGCGCATAGGCGGGCGCGCCTTCTGGGCCGAGCGCGGTTGTCGTGAGCAGGCGGCTGTGCGAGGCAACCTGCTCGCGCCCAGTGTTCATCAGCAGGAACGCTCCGGTCCCGTAGGTGGCCTTGGAGTCGCCGGGACTCACAGCACCCTGCCCGAACAGCGCGGATTGTTGATCGCCGATAACCGCCGCGATTGGAATCGCGCGCGCGCCGATCGTTCCCGCCGCCGCTTCCGCCAGCGGTCCGCGCGAGCTCACCGCCGCGGGCAGCATCGCGCGCGGTACTTCGAGCATCGCGAGCATCTCATCGTCCCAATCAAGCCGCGCGAGATTCAGCATCATCGTGCGCGAAGCGTTGGTGTAGTCGGTGACGAATGACGCGCCGCGCGAGAGCTTGAAGGTAAGCCACGTGTCGATTGTGCCGAAGCATAGCTCGCCGCGCTGGGCGCGTTGGCGCAGCTCGGGGCGGTTGTCGAGCAGCCACTTGAGCTTGGTGCCGGAGAAGTAAGGATCGACGAGCAAGCCGGTGCGCCGGACGATCTCGCTCTCGCGCTCGCGCATCGCGTCGCAGATTTCGGCGCTGCGACGGCATTGCCAGACGATCGCGCGATGCACAGGCCGCGCGGTCTTGCGCTCCCATACGACGAAGGTCTCGCGCTGATTGGTGATCCCGACGCCGCTGATATCTCCCGCCCTGGCGCGCGCCTTCTTGAGGGCGGATTTCGCAAGCGCGAGCGTGGTGCGGTAGATCTCCTCGGGGTCGTGCTCGACCCATCCGGGGCGTGGGTAGAATTGGCGAATCTCGCGGTAGGCGCGTCCGCGGATTTTGCCACGTGCATCGATCACGAAGACCGTGCTGCCGGTGGTTCCCTGGTCGATTGCGAGAATGAGATCAGCCATCGCGCACCTTCGTGAAAGCCAGTCAAAGGGTCAGCGCGTTTGTAGCGCGCGGGGCGCGCGGCGGGCAATCGAAAGTTCGCGCTGCGGGCTGGACGGATCTATCACCGCCCCTGAGTCCCCTTCTTCAGATATCGATACATCGTGAACCGGGGCCGAATAGATCAGCCATGAACTTGAACACAAAGAAAAGTGCTCGGCCACGAATGCCCGCGACAGTAGCATAATGCAACCGGCTTGCGTCGCAGCTTCTGGGGCGACATGATAGGCGCGCTTGGCGGGCGGGCCTCTTTCAGGAGCCGATTGAATGAGTGAGATGGTTGAAAAAAAAGAGGATCTGCTGCGTTATTTCGATGCGGGATCCAAGCCGGCCAGCCAGTGGCGGGTGGGCTCCGAATACGAAAAAGTCGCGGTCTCGGCACGCGATGGACGTGCTCTGCCCTTCTCAGGCCCCTCGGGCGTCGAGGCGATCCTGAAGCTCCTTGCCGATCGCCATGGCTACGAGCCTGAAGAGGAGCACGGCAGAGTCCTCGCCCTTAAGACTCCGCGCGCGTCGATAACGATCGAGCCGGGCGGACAGATCGAGCTCTCGGGCGAGCAATGCGAGACGATCCACTGCGCGCATCGCGAATTCTCCGAACATATAGAGCAGCTAATGGACGCTGGACGCGAGGTCGGCGCCGCGATTCTTGGCCTGGGGATGCAACCGATCAGCCGGTTCGACGAAATCGAGCTTTTGCCCAAAGCCCGGTACCACATCATGTATCCCTACATGGCCCGCAAGGGGACTCTCGGCCAGCGGATGATGAAGCAGACAGCGGGGGTGCAGGCGAATCTCGATTACAAAGACGAAGCCGATGCGATGCGCAAGTTGCGCGTCAGCATGGGAATCGTACCGCTGCTGTACGCGATATTCGCCAACTCTCCGCTGTGCGACGGCGGGCTCAACGGCTATCAGAGCTTTCGCGGACATATCTGGAGCGACACCGATCGCGAGCGCTGCGGGATGCCCGAGTTTGTGTTCCGCGACGACGCCAGCTTCAACGATTACGCCGAGTACGCGCTCGACGTGCCGATGTATTTTCTGCTGCGCGGGCATGAGTATATCGATCTTACCAAACCGCCCGGCATCACCTTTCGCCGCTACATGAAAGAGGGCTGGAACGGGCAACGCGCAAGCCTCCAGGATTGGGCGAATCATCTGACTACGATCTTCACCGAAGTGCGGCTCAAGAGCTATATCGAGGTTCGCACCGCGGACAGCCAGCCGCCGGCCCTGATGCTGGCGCTGCCGGCACTGCTCAAGGGAATTTTGTATAGCGAAGATTGTTTGGGCGCGGCGTGGGATCTCGTCAAACGATGGAGCTACGATGAACGGCTTGCGATTGTCGATGCGGCCCAGAAGAGCGGGCTCGAGGCGCGGGCCGGGCGCATGGCGCTTTCCGAGATCGCGAACGAGCTCCTGGAGATCGCTGCGACCGGACTCAAGCGCGCGCACGCATTGAACAGTCGCGGCGAGGATGAGACCATTTATCTGCGCCGAACGATGGAAATGGTGCACAACCGGATGACCTTGGCGAGCCTGACGATCGCGCGCTGGAAGGGGCAATGGAACTACGACATCGGGCGGATGGTGCGGGAAACCTCTTATGAGGCTGAGGCGTTGAGGTAATGGAATTCAGACTCAACCAGCGTCATATAGTCGCCATCAACTTTCTGCTGATTGGAGCAATTGCGTTTTTCGCGGCGCGCGCGGTCAATCAGTTTATCGCGCAGAGCATGGCGACGATTCCCGCGCCCGCGGCGGCCGGCATCGAGCACCACGGCGGCGCGGTCCATGGCCGCGATTTCTACGACAGTATCGTCAAACGCGACGTATTCAATCTGGTTCCGCAAGTCGCCCATTCCGAGCCCGCGCTGACCGCGGTGGACCTGCATCTGAAGCTGCTGGGCACTTCGACCGAGCTGCTGCACGGTCCTTGGGCGATTCTGGAGGATCAATCGGGCGAAGAGTCGCTATACCGGATCGGCGACGATATCCCCGACGCGGGGCGGTTGATGTCCGTCGAAAAAAACCGCGCAATCGTCGAGCACAACGGGCAGCGCGTCGCTCTCGAAATCCCGAAGGACGATATGCCCGATGGCGTGCGGGCGCCGGCCGCGCTTCCGATCCGTCCCGCCTTCCGCGGCCTGGGCCAATTCCGCCCGCTTGCGGCCAGTCATTCGAACGGTCCGATGCCCGACATAGATGTCGAAGAAGAAGGGCCGAACAAGTACGGCCTCAAGCGCACCGACGTGCGGACCGCGCTGGCTCATTCGACCGATCTTGCGACCCAGATCAAGGCCACTCCAAATATGGATGGCAGCACGCAGAACGGCTACCAGCTATCCGAGATCGAGTCGGGCTCGCTGTTCGACGATCTCGGGCTTGAAGACGGCGATGTGCTGACCGAGATCAACGGTCGTCCGGTGAACAATCCTGCGATCGCGGCCGGAATGATAGCGACGCTGCAGATGCGCCCCTCGATCGACGTGACGGTGCAGCGCGACGGGCGTCCCGTCGAGCTCCACTACGACATCCGCTGAGCGATGGAAGTCCGGGCGGCATCGCCAAGCGAGCGCGAAGAGGTGCTCGACCTTCTGTCGCTGTGGTACGGCGACCGCGTGTTCTTCGAGCGCTACAACCATAACGATCCGAAATTTCGCGACGCGCTATGCCTTGTCGCGCGCGACGGCGGCAAGCTGGTCTCGACCGTGCAGATATTTGACCGCACGATCAATCTGGACGGCAAAGCCGTGCCGATGGGTGGAATCGGAAGCGTCTTCACGCGCGAGGATTATCGCCACCAGCGCGTAGCGTCGGCCCTGATGCGGCTGGCGGTGGAGACGCTCGAGCGCGAAGGCTTCGAGGTGTCGCTGCTGTTCGCGGAGCGGCTGACATTCTACAACCAATTCGGATGGCGCGAAGTCGGTCGCAAATTCGGCGTGATCGCCGACGCGGCCAGGCTCAAAACCAAGCCCGATACTGAAAAAACAATCGAAATCGACGTGTTCGATCTCGCGCGTGATCTGCGCGAGGTTGCGGAGATTCATCGCGGGTACACCGGGCGGTTCAACGTGGCCGTGATTCGCGGCGAGAGCGAATGGCGCGCGAATTATTCTTTCGCCGGAAACCAGCCGATGCATCCGGGCGAAGGCTCCGAGGAATATTTCATCGTCGCGCGCGGCGCCGGAAGGGTCCAGGCCTACACCCGCGCGATACGGCTCTACGGCGTCACGATGGTGATGGAATACGGCTACCGGCCCGGCGGCGAAGAGGCGCTGTTCGCGCTGCTGCGGCATCTGGCGCAATCCACGCAGGGGCTCCGCTCGTCGTTCCGGCAGACGGGGGACCATCGCCGCGCCGCGCGCTTGCGCTCGGGCTCGGGAGCGACCGCGCCGACCGGAGCACTGATCTCGCATACCGCGCACGACAAGGCGCTCGAGGATCGCCTCGCGGCGGCGGGCGCGCCGGTGACGCATCACGTCGATAACAACTACATGTGGCGAATCATCGCGCCTGATAAGCTCGCGGCGAGGCTCGGCACCACGCCGGAGGCAACGGTCGCGCGCGCATTCAAAATCTTCGCCGACGACAGCTCGCTGTTCTGGACTGCGGATCGATTCTGAGAACGCGGTATCTCGAAGACGGGCGCGTCTCGACGCGCCCCTAGGAATTCGTCCGTTAATTTTTCTTCGTACAGAGGCGGCTAGGAGGCCGCTCGCCTTTGCGCCACCATCTTGCTCATCGGCATGCGAAAGCGGATCGTACACCCGGGTGCTGTGTCTGGAGGTGGTGTGATGAGGCAAGATGGGCTGGTCCGGCGGTTGGTGCTTCACGCCGAGTTTTTCACTCGCTTCGCAATTTCCTCTGCCGCGATTATTTTTTTTACGCTGATGCTCGCGCCAGCGGTTGCGCACGCTGCTCATCATCGCGGCGCCAAACATGCGCTCGCGCCGGCGGCCGCCGCGACGCCCGAACCGTACGCGGAGGCCTGCGTGATGGAGCCTGTGACCGGCGCCGTCATCCTGGAAAAAAACGATCATCAGCCCCGGCCGACTGCGTCGCTTGCGAAAATGATGCTGATGCTGATCGTCGCGCAAAAAATCCATGACGGCAGCCTCAAGCCAACCGACCAGGTCACCTCATCCGCCAAGGCCGCGAAGATGGGCGGGTCGCAGGTCTATCTCAAGCAAGGCGAAACTTTTTCGCTCGACGACATGATGAAGGCGGTCGTGGTTCACTCCGCCAACGACGCGTCGGTAGCCGTGGCCGAATATGTCGCGGGCTCGACCGACGCGTTCGTGCAAATGATGAACGCGCAGGCGGCCAAGCTCGGGATGAAAGATAGCCACTACTATTCCGTGCATGGGCTGCCACCCGATCGCGGCCACCAGCCTGACGTCGCTAGCGCGTACGACCAGGCGCTGCTGGCGCGCGCACTGCTTAAGTATCCCGAGGTGCTGCGATGGTCCTCGATCGATACTGCGCCGTTTCGCGGGGGAACGTTCGTGCTGCGCAACACCAATCATCTCGTGCGCACTTTCCCCGGATGCGACGGGCTCAAGACCGGCTTTTACGACAAGGCCGGGTTTAATGTCGTGGCGACCGCCAAGCGCGGCAACCTGCGGCTGATTGCGGTAGTGCTCGGCACGCCGAACAAGCTGACCAATTTCAAAGAAGCCGCCGAAATGATGGCGGCCGGATTTGCGCAGTACGAGATGCATCCGGTGGCAAGCAAAGGTTCGTCCGCTCCTGGAGCGATCGCGGTGACCGGAGGCGCGGTCGCGAGTATCAAGCCGGTCTTCGCCGGCGACGCGGCGGTGTTCACGCGGCGCGACGAAGCCGCGAAGACCGTCGAGCTCGACTACAATTTGCCGCAATCGATCGCGGCGCCGCTCAAGGCCGGCCAGCAAATCGGGACTGCGCAAGTGATGCAGGACGGCAAGGCGATCGATACGATCGCGCTCGTTGCGCCGGCTGACGTGCCGAAGAGGAACGGCGGCATCGTGGGCAGGATTCTTGGCAAGTTGTAGCGCTTAGCGCGGCACTATACATCTGGATCGCGCAACCGATTCCGGACGCATCATCAATGTTCACCCGCCGCAATGTGATCGTCGCCGTCGTCGTCATATTTGTGCTGTGGTCGGGCGCGTTTCTGGCGCTGCACTTCGGCCAGATTCGTCACGATCGCCTGCCCTACGACATCAGCGCCGCATATCCCGCCGGGAAGCCCTTCAAGCCGGGCGAGATTTACGCCTCGACTCTGGCCGCGATCGTGGATCATGAGCTGCACTCGGGTTTCGGATGGCGCCCCAATGACCTGTTCATCTGGGGACCGTGTCTGTGGGCGGACAACAACGCGAATCGCCAGATCGGAATTATCATGGCGGTGCGCGAGACCACTCGCGTGTTCAAGGACAACCTCACCAAGGTCTCTTCCAATCAGTTCGATCCCAACCTGGTCATCGCCGATACCGATTTCCGAAACGACGCGCTGCGCTGGGCCCTGCCCTCGCCCGAACGCAAATACGAAGACGGCGTCGCGCATCTGCGGATGTACGTTGCGGGCCTGCGCGCGACGCCGGAGACCTCGCGCGAGCTTAATATTCGCGCGGTCGAGTTGGTGCGCCTGTTTCAGATCTGGACCGACCTCCTGGGCGACGCGCATTCGATGCTGTATCGATCGACCGAGGACAACGGCAGCCCTGTCCATACGTGGGTCTGCGACAATTATTTTTACCACGCGCAGGGCTACGCGCACGTTATGTACTACATGATGCAGGCGCTGCAGCGGGAATACGCGTCCACGCTGGCGGACGATCCGGTGTTGAAGAAGCTGTTCGACGACACGATCGAGGCGCTGGGACAGGCTGCGATGATGAAGCCGCTCGTGGTCTTAAACGGCGCCCCAGACGGCATCTTCGCCAACCATCGCCGTAACCTCGACGGTTATATCAGCGAAGCGCGCCAGAAGATGTACTCGATTCGCGAGGAGCTCGAGCGCTCACCACTTTGAGCCGCCGCCGGAATCGAAGCCGGCGAGCTTAGGCCGTTCCGATAAGCAAACCCGTATCCTTGGTCATCTTGATCGATCCATGCGCGGCGATCTCGCCTTCCAGATACCCGCGCAGCGCGCGCTTCTGCTCCGGGGTACCGCGCCCCGCCATCGAGGACATCGATTCGAGATAGGCCATCACCGGAAGAGCGTTGGTGATAATGAGCGCGTCGGGATAGCGCTCGACAGTGGCGTGGTTAAACGCGCGGCCGAAATATTCGTAACCATTATCCAGCCCAAAGCGCATCGGTGCGCGCCCGATGCGCGCGTCCGGAATAAATCGGCGGACCATCTCGTCGAGCTCGCGCATGTTCGCAGTGCTCATGGTCGCGGTATAAACCGACGCTCCGGGGCGGAGCACACGGCGAAATTCGCGCAACGCGCGCGCGATATCGGGCACATGATAGAGCATGAAGTTGGCGATCACGGCGTCGAAGGAGTGATCGGGAAATGGCAGCGCCTGCGCGTCAGCGGAGATCGCGTCGAACCGACGATCGATCCCGCGCAGATTTGCGAGTCCGTCGCGAAGGATTCCGTCCGAGAAATCGGCGAGAGTGATCTGCCATCCGGCGGGAATCCGATCACCGTTGCTCTTCCATAGCTGTGCGGTTCCGGCTCCGAGCTCCAGCACCCGCGCGGATTCGGGAAACCGATAGCGATCGAACACCCAGCGGAAAATTCCGTACTTGTTGGTGCTGTAAAGTTGATGCAGCCGCATCCGCGCGCCCAAGTTCGCCCCGTCCTTGTACTGTTCGCGCAGCGTCGAAGACCACTTGTGGCTTTCAGTTGATGGCATCAACTTAATCATCCGCGCATGGCGTGGCGGATCAACCCGGTGGCAGTGCGCGGCCTCACTTGTCCGCGCGAGAGCGCTCATATATTGATCATGCCCTGCGACGCTGCGCCCCGGTAGTGAAAAGGACATCACGAAGGTCTCCGGAACCTTAGGTCCGGGTTCGATTCCCGGCCGGGGCACCACCTACACCATGAGTGCCTGTAAAGTCAGGATTTTCTGACGCGTCGAAGAGTTTCGCCTTTTCACTTGGGCAGAACTTGGGCAGATTCGGCCGAATCTGCGTCGCTCGCGGCAGCGCGATCACCGCCGCGAAGAATCGCTCAAGGTCCAGTTTCTCCTCGTCCGGTGCGTCCGACCAGCGGCCGTACACCTCGTCAATTTTCTTCACCCCGACGGGGGAATGCCCGCATCCGGCTGAACAGATTCTCGATCAGGTTGGTCGAGCCCAGCACCCGCTCCAGGCTTTCGGACAGTTCCAATCGCATCACTGTGAGCGTTTCTTCGAGTCCCTCGCGCAGCGAGGCGGCGGCGTCCGGATGGTTGTGCTCCAGGCTGCGCGCCGGGTTCTCGAGCAGCTGGCGAGCGCGTTTTGCGTCGCGGGTCGTGTAGGCCTGGCTCATCGCGCTGCGTACCGTGGCGCGCATCGGTTAAGGCAGCGCGTCGGGTACGTGCTCGGCAAAGTGCACCCCGTCGATCATCACCGCGATCAGTTTCAGCCCACCCAGCTTGCGCTGCGTCAGCGCGGCCAGCTTGTGCGCGGTCCCGGCCACGAACCGTTCACTCACCGCGCTCTTGCTCAACCCGTGAACCCGAAGCTCTTGCGGCAGCGGCTCCAGCGAGCGCGCATAACGCCGGCTCGATACGCCCAGCACCATCTGCTCGACGGCCCGCTCCTTGAGCGGATCGCGCGAATTCCACGCCTGCCAACTCGGCAGGCAAAGCTCGTGGCCGTCGCGCCGGCGAACCCGCGGACGTTTAACCTCCGCGACTATTCCGCCCTTGACGGTTTCCGTTTTTTGCTTTGGCTCGGCTTTGGCAAACCCGGTTGCTCGTTTGGACGGTATTCGAATTCGATCAGATAGACGTTCTCACCTGGTCCGTGTTTGGCCACCTTCAGAAGATCGATGACGCCCGCAAAGCCGGAGCGTCTGGCCAGTTCAGGGGTAATATCCGCGATGGTTATTTGCCTAATCGAGGTCACACGAATAAATCCTTGATCCATTCCGTAACTTCCGCCGACTCGCACGTGCGGCGCGCGCCAGATTCTCACGGTGCAGGTGATCTCTCGGCGCGTAATCGGGGCACGGAGCCGCTTCGCAAATACCATTACCGATCTGCCTTGGTTGCTAGCTCATTTGTTGGCGATGCGCGGCATTCATCCTCTTCCCGTTTCTCATGCTAAGAGAGATCATCGTCATCGCAGTCGTCGGGGCGCGCCGCAAGAGAGAGTTCCCAGAATGAAAGCATGGCATCTGGCCGCCTTGACGCTATCACTGTGGTACATGCTGATGCCGCCGATATCGAAAGGCGGCGGTATCGACGCCACCGCCCCGCTTCGGCAGTGGCAGCGCGAGCTCGCATTCAGCGTAAAGGGCAGTTGTACAGACGAACTGATGACCGAGATCGATCGCGCGGCCAAAAGTCCCGCGGCGAACGCCCGCAGCTTGAGCCGTCTCAAGCAATCGATCTGCATCTCGGAAGATGACCCTCGGCTGGGCGCGGCCAAGCCAAAGCGATCCGATTAGCCCTCACGATTAGTACGCTCGGCGCGGCGGATCAGTTCGATGGCGGAGACACCGATCCGAGGGTGGCCGGGAGTCCCTGTGTGACTCCGGTCCACGATGACCCGATGCCGGTAACCACCTGAGTCGAAGGAAGCGTCGCTCCCTTGATTGGAGTGAACACCAAACGAAACGTGGCCTTCTTGTTCGCGGGCAGTTTCAGTGCCGACTTGAAGGTGAACGTCGTCTGCGTTAGCGGCGGCGTGGCTTTTGCCCTGCGCGATGCGAGTGCATGCACGGCGTTCAGCGCCGCTGACTTGAACATCGCGGGGTCGCTGAACGAGATAGTGACCGCGTTAATCGTCTCGGCAGCGCCGGTCGCGTTGTTGAGCATGAAGGTGCCGCCGTTGCGAACTCCGCCGGGATGTGCGGTTCCGGCTATTACGTGCGTCACCGTGACCACGTTCGCGGCGGTCGGCATCGGAGTGGGTGTTGCGCTGCCGGTGGGCGTCGGACCGGGACCGGAGAGCAGACCGTAAACCGCTAGCTGCGTCTGCGTGGCGACATAAACTTTTCCATTCGCGATGGTCGGGACCTGGAATTTGTTGAATGGCCCCGCACTATCGCGCAATGCGTTCTGCGAGCTGTTGTACAGTTCATTGGCGATGTTCGACGCATTGAACGCACACAACACCGCCGTACCCGAGTTGCCGATCATCCAGAAGATGCCGTCGTTGCCGCCATTAGCTGAAATCGATGGAGTCGCACCAGGGAAGGCGAAGCCTTGGGGAAAGGTTGCGACCGGCGTATTCGATAGCAATCCTCCGTTGAGACTGAACTGCACTGGCATTCCACTGGCGGGAACAAGGTACACATTGTTGTTGAAATAGGCGGCCGAGCCAAACAGGCCATTGAAGCCCGAGATCTCCTGGATTACCTGGTCGGAGCCGTTGACGCCCTGTTGGTAGCCGCCCATCGCATCACGGTTGACCAGATAGATTACGCCTTCCTTGCCCATGCCCAGCGCCAGATGAGCCGGCCCTTGCGGTTGATCTGGAAGCAGCAGAATCGCGCCGGACCCGAGATCCTGATCGGCGTTCGAGAGGTCGGCCTGGTTGCTCGGAGTGAAGTAGCTCGTGACCGAAAAACTATTACCCGCGGGAGTCAGGCGCAGCAGGGTGTCGCCATAGTCTGCGCCCCCGCTGTTGGCATCGAAGGTGCCGTTGCCGGTCGAAAGGTAAATGTCGCCGCTCGCATCGGACGCGAGTCCGCCGCCGCTCATCCAGATACCGGCCTCAGTGCCATTGGGAGCGTCGCTGAACAATGCCACTTGCGAAAGCGAGGTCTCGTTGTAGCCGGCAACGAAGCCATTGTAAGCGCCAAAATCGCAATGCGACGAGAACGCCATGTAGATTATACCGCGATCGAGCAATAGCGCGGACCGCTGATGGTTTATGAGAGCGGACAAAGAGATCTTGCCGTTCGCCGCATTAGGGCCGTTGCTCGCGACCGAGCCCTGAATCACCACCGGCGAACGCGACTGCTCCCCGCCGGTGGCGATGTCCAATGCGTGGAGCCGAAAAACATATGACTGATCCGCTTCCTTGGTCGCGGCTACAAGGAACAGAGTACCGGTCGCCGGGTCGATCACGGGTGTGCTGGTAATTCCGATGAGCGGTGTCAGATCGCCACAAGAAGTGCCCATGGAATTTTTGGCGTCGGCAGACGGAATCGGCTGCGCACCATCAGCCAGCATACTAGTCTGCCATAAGACCGAACCGGTATCAGCGTCGAATGCGTAAACGCTGTCGTTCTCGGTCGCTATGATCACGATATTGTGGG
>JBOHWH010000103.1:0-2229 GCA_050736695.1 Binataceae bacterium (SeqCode)
GGGTAACCAATTTCCCGCTATCTATGGCAACACAACCCGCGCAGTCCTCGGCTCCGTCCATCGCGCGAACGCGCTTTCCCAGGAAAAGACGGGCGAGTTTTGGGTCGCGGCCAAGATGGTTGGGTTCTATACGAGGGCCGACTTCCATAACTGCGAGGTCGCCTTTTTCCTGGGTAAGAACCCCTGGATGTCCCACAGCATCCCGCAAGCGCGGGTTACGCTGAAGGAGATCGCCAAGGATCCGACCCGCTGCCTGATCGTGGTGGACCCGCGCCGCACCGAGAGCGCCGAGCTTGCTGATATCCACCTCCAGGTAAAGCCTGGTACGGACGCGTGGCTGCTGGCCGGCATGCTCGGTGTGCTGGTGCAGGAGAACCTTCTTGCCAGCGAGTGGCTGGCTCTGCATGCAGATCGACTCGTCGAGGTACTGCCCCACTTTGCCCACCTGCCGATAGCGAAATACTGCGAGGCTTGTGGCGTGCCCGAGGAACTGGTGCGCAAAGCGGCAAGACGGATCGCATCGGCCGCGAGCGTGTCCTCTTTCGAGGATCTCGGTGTGCAGATGAACCGGCATTCCACGCTGGTGTCATATCTTCACAAGTTGCTGATGCTACTGACCGGCAATTTCGGCAAGAAGGGATCCTCGTACGTACCGACGATGATGGCGCCGTTTACGGTCGGACATGAGGGCGGCGCGGGAACCGAGGTAATATCGTCGGACGACCAGCAGGGCGCGGGGGTGAGAAGAGGCACTCCCGTAACAGGTTCGCGCCTGATCGGAGGTCTCACGCCTTGCAACGTGATTCCGGATGAGATCCTCACCGATCATCCGAAGCGATTTCGCGCGATGCTGGTTGAGAGCGGCAACCCCGCCCACTCGGTGACAGACAGCGCGCGCATGCGGGAGGCGATTGCGTCGCTCGACCTGATGGTAGTGATCGACGTGGCCTTCACCGAGACCGCGCGCCTTGCGCATTATGTGCTTCCGGTCGCGAGCCAGTTCGAGAAGGCCGAGGCCACCTTTTTCAATTTCGAGTTCCCGGAGAACTACTTCCACGTTCGCAGGCGGCTGATGCCGCCGTTGCCTGGCTTGTTCTCCGAGGCTGAACTGCACTGTCGGCTGCTCGAGGCTCTTGGCGAGTTGCCTACCGAAGCGATTGCCGCGCTGCGTGCGGCTTGGAAAGAAGACCGTAAGTCATTCAGGGAGAGGTTCATGGCGCTGGCGATGAGCGACCGCCGCGCCATCCCAGTCGCGCCCGCTCTGCTCTATCGAGCAATCGGCGATCTGCTGCCGGAAGGATTGGCAGAAGCGGCCGGCGTATGGCTGTTGTGCCAAACCGTAGCCCAAAGCCAGCCAGCGTCTCTGGCTCGAGCCGGATTCACGGGCGAGCCGGGTGAGGCCGGCGACGCGCTGTTCGATGCGATTCTGGCCGCGAAGAGCGGCGTGGTGTTCGCGGTCGACAACTGGGATGAGTGCTTCGAGCGATTGCGCACGCCGAATCATAAGGTGCAGCTGGCGATTCCCGAACTGTTCGCGGAACTCGACGCGCTAGCCACGTCGAGTCCGTCCCGTGCGACGAGAGAGTACCCATTCATGCTCTCTGCCGGCGAACGGCGCTCGTTCACCGCCAATACAATCATCCGCAACCCCGACTGGCGCAGAAAGGATGCTGGCGGCGCGCTGAGCATCAACCCGGAGGACGCCAAGAGCATCGGTGTTGCCGATGGAAAGCGCGCGAAGCTCAGCACTCGGCGCGGCAGCGTCGAGGTGTTGGTGCAGGTCTCTGACCGCATGCAGCGCGGCCACGTTTCCTTGCCGAACGGGCTCGGTCTCGATTTTCCCGCAACGGACGGCCGGAGAGTTAAGGCCGGCGTTGGTCCCAACGAGCTTACGGGCAGCGAGGATCGCGACTGGGTCGCAGGGACCCCTTGGCACAAGAGCACGCCCGCGCAGGTGGAGCCCCTATAAGCGCGGTATGCGCTGGCAGAATGCTCGCAGGAAATGTGGGTTACAGCGGGGCGCTTCGTCCGCTCCATTCACTCGCTCCGGCGGAGTACTCAAGCGAGTCCTTTGAGGTGCACTTGGGCCACGGAGCTTGCGCGAAATTGCGCCACAAACCTCGATCTCATCGGGCTAAAGCGGACGAAATGGCCGAGACCTAGCGACGGGAGGTGTAAATGGCAGTCTGGCGGCCATGAAGGCCCGGTAAGCGAGCCGGCTGGTTACAC
>JBOHWH010000104.1:0-38711 GCA_050736695.1 Binataceae bacterium (SeqCode)
CCGCGCGGCGCCGCGCCCGCACAATCGAACGGACCCGTGCTGGAAGATCAATCCGGGCAGCGCCATCCCCTGCGCGCCGGCGGCGCGACCAGCCTTGGCCGCGCGCTGGACAACGATATCGTGGTGAATCATTCGTCGGTGTCGCGCCATCACGCCAGTGTCGTCGGTTCGGGCGGCGGCTTCGAACTCAGAGATTTAAGCAGCCAGAATGGAACGTTTGTCGCGCAGCGGCGAATCGCGCAGGCTACCCTCGCCGACGGCGATTCGATCCGGCTCGGACAGGCGTTGTTTACCTTCCGTGCCTGACCCGCAATTTGATCAGCCGCGCTTCTGTTCGCGATGCGGCCAGCCGATCGTCGTCACTGACGCGCAGTTCTGCAAGGATTGCGGCGCGCCGGTCGCCGGAACGGAAATTCTGGTTCGCGACCCGGGCTTCAGTCCGATAGTCGCCTTCGTGCTGAGCGCGGTTCCGGGGCTCGGCCACGTTTACAAAGGACGCGTGATGCGCGGCGTCGTATGGTTCTGCGTCGTAATGATCTGCTACGCGATGGGAACGATCGGTCCGGTGATGCATTTCATCTGCGCGCTGAACGCCGCTTTTCAAGGCGCGCCGCGCGGCGACGATTTCACCGTCGCACGCTTTAGAAGACGGCGGATGCGCGGCCCGCGCGCAACCGCGCCGCCGTCGGACACATGGCGTTACTGAAATGATTGCGGCCAACACTATCGTCGGCGGACGCTACCGCGTCACCCGGCCGCTCGGCGGCGGCGGGATGAAGATGGTCTATCTCGCCGAGGACCTGCGCCTGGCCGCGCGCCCGTGCGCACTGGCGGAGATGGTCGATACCTTCACCAGTCCCGAGAAGCAGAAAGATGCGATCGCCGCCTTCCAGCGCGAGGCCGACATGCTCGCGACGCTCAGCAACGAACATATTCCGCGCGTGTTCGATCGCTTCAGCGACGAGAACCGCCATTACCTGGTGATGGAATATATCGAGGGCGCAACTCTCGAGGATCGCTTGCGCGAGTCCGGCGGCAAGCTTCCCGAGGACGAGGTTATCCATATCGCGCTCCAGATTTGCGACACGCTGGGCTACCTGCACAGCCTTGCGCCGCCGGTGATCTACCGCGATCTGAAACCGTCGAACGTGATGCTGACGAGGCATGGGCAGGTCAAGCTGATCGACTTCGGAATCGCGCGGCACTTCCTGCCGATGCAGAACGCCACAATGATCGGGACCCAGGGCTACGCTCCGCCCGAGCAGTATCGCGGCCGAGTCGAGTTCCGCTCTGACCTGTATGCGCTCGCGGCGACGATGCATCATGCGATCTCCGGACGCGATCCCGCCGCTGAGCCTCCCTTCAGCTTTCCGCCGCTGCGCACCGCCGCGCCGGGAGTTAATCCCGCGCTGGCCGATCTGGTCGATCAGACGCTTAACTACGATGTCGCGTTGCGTCCGCAGGATGTCGGCGAATTCAAGGTGCGGCTGCTCGCAATCAGATCGGGAGCGCCGCTCGAATCGATGGCCGCTGATGCAGCCGCGCCCAGGTCCACCCCGGTTGCGGCGCCCGGCGCAAATCCCTCTCGCCCGCAGATGCGGCTGCCGCTCGGACGATCGGGCGCGGGCGCGTCGGCCTCGGCGCCGACGATGCTTTCCGATCTCGCAACAATTGAGTGTCCGCGATGCGGACGGCAGATCCCCGGGGACTCGCGCTACTGCTCCTTCTGCGCGGCGCCGATCATGTACGAGCCCGCGGCGGAACCCGAATCAGCGCAGGCCCGGACCGTCGTGCTGGGAGATTTCTCCGGCCCCGCCCCGATGCCGGGTGCGCCATCGTATCAACCGTATCAAGCGCATCGCCGCCGCGAGCGCGGCTCACGATTTTATATCCTGTTACTGGCGGCGCTGTTCGGCGGCGCGTTCATCCTGACCAGCGTGATCGCGCATCTGGCGGTGCCGCCGCCCGTAGAGCCCGTGCCCGACATAAGCCCAATGCCGATGCCGATGCCGGATCTTGGCGGCAGCGCGTCGCCCGAACAATTGCAGGCGCTCCGGCGCGAGCTCGACGCCGAAGGATACACCGGCGTTCAGTTCAAGCTCGAGGACGATACGCTGATCCTGTGGGGAACGGTGCCGACCGAATGGGACCGCGCCAATATCCGGTGGGACGTGATGCGCGTCACCGGAATCGTGTCGGTGGTCGATCATCTGCAAACCCGCGACGCGTTCAATATGCCGTGACCGCGCGATCGCGTCCTAAAAGATGAAGCTATTCACCTTTCTCTACGCCGGCCTCGATTTCAGTCAACAGAAGTGCGCCATTTCATCGTTTGGGCGGCGTTGCAGCGTCCCTAACACTTGTTCAGGTTTTTGCCAGGTTTGTTCATGGCTGAACTGTTCAGCCTTATGCGCCAACCCGCGCCGCGCAATACTGACTGCGGGATGATCGCCGCGCGGCAGATCGGAGATGCCGCGGCGAGATGACACCCGCATCGGCCGAGGCCGGCCCGCGCGCGATCCGGAGAAAATTCGAGGACCGAAAATCAGGCTCGAAGCCAATTTCGCGAGAAGAAAGTTTCCGAAGAATAAGGAAAAAGTCTGAAACGCTAAATCGAAAAGTTACCAAACGAACCCACCGCTGTTTCCGCTCCAGACGAGTTTGTCAACCCGCTCACGCACACCTATGATTACGCCATGCCGCAGACTCAAGTGATGTTCATTCGCGGGCCGCATGATCCAATCGCGATCGAGCGCGCCGAAGGACCGTGGCTCTACACCACCGACGGCCACAAAATCCTCGACGGCGGCGCCGGCGCGGTGGTCGTCAATATCGGCCAGGGACGCGAGGAGATTGCGGAGATCGCGCGCCGCACAATCGCCAAGCTCGATTACATCGTGCCGGTCTGGACCTCGCCCGAACGCGAGGCGCTGGTCGCGCGGCTTACGCGATGGACTCCGCCGGGGATGGACCGCTTCTACTTCACCAGCGGCGGTTCGGAGGCGGTCGAGGCGGCGCTCAAGTTCGCAATCCTGCTGAACAAGGTGCGCGGCAAAGCGTCGAAGAAAAAGATCATCGGACGCCAGTTCTCCTATCACGGCAACACGCTTGCCGCGCTCTCGGTTGGCGGCAGCGGACGCCGCGCCGATTACGAGCATGTCCTGATCGATTGGCCGAAAATACCGCCGTCGTATTGCTACCGATGCCCGTGGGGCAAGACCTATCCGGCCTGCGACCTCGAATGCGCAAGCGCGCTTGAGAATGCAATCCTCGAACACGGCGCGGAACAGGTCGCCGCGTTTATCGCCGAGCCGATGATGGGCTCGTCGGGCGGTGTCGTTCCGCCCGTAAAAGAATACTGGCCGAAGCTGCGCGCGATCTGCGACAAATACGATGTCCTGCTGATCGCCGACGAAGTGATGACCGGATTCGGACGCACCGGACGGCGCTTCGCGGTCGAGCACTGGGGCGTCACTCCCGATATCCTGGTCGGCGGCAAGGGACTCACCGGTGGATACATGCCGATGGGAATGATCGCGGTGCGCGGCGAGCTGGTCGCGGAGATCGAGCAGGCCAAAGCCGACTTCATGTTCTACACCTACAGCTCGCATCCGGTCGCGTGCGCGATCGCCGACGGCGTGCTTGCGATCATGGAGCGCGAGCATCTGGTCGAGCGCTCGGCAGAGATGGGCGCGCGGCTGGGTGCGCAACTTCGCGAGGAGCTGTCGGGACATCCGATGGTCGGCGACATTCGCGGCTCGGGACTTTTCTGGGGCGTCGAGCTGGTGCATGACAAGGCCACGCGCACGCCGTTCGCACCGGAAAAGAAGCTCACCAATCGGCTGTTGGGCGCGGCAATTCGGCGCGGACTGTTTTTCTATCCGGCCTCCGGGATGGCGGGGAAGGCGGGCGGCGACGCGATGATGCTGACGCCGCCGTTCGTCATCAACGAGGAGGAGATCGGATTTTTGGTGCGCACCGCGCGCGACGCACTCGACGAGATCGGGCCGAGCCTTTGATTACGGCGGCGCACGCGTTCAAAATCATCTCGCGAGAGGCGCGCGCCGTGCGCGCTCCGCATCCCCTCGATGGAGAAGAGAATTAATGGCCGATAGCATCATTGGCCCCACCTCTCATTACTTCTATTCGCAGCGCCTGAAGCTGCACTACGTCGATTGGGGCAACATCGACAAACCCCTGATGGTGCTGGTGCATGGCGGCCGCGACCATTGCCGCAACTGGGATTGGGTCGCGCTCGATCTGCGCAGCCGCTATCACGTGATCGCTCCGGACCTGCGCGGCCACGGCGATTCCGATTGGTCGGTCGGCGGCAGCTACTCGATGATCGATTACGTGCTCGATCTCGCGCAGCTCATGAAAGCTGTCTCGGCTGAGCCGTCCACGCTCATCGGCCATTCGCTCGGCGGCAATATTGTGCTGCAATACACCGGCGTGTTTCCCAACCGGGTCAAACAGGTCGTATCGATCGAGGGGATGGGTCCGCCGCCGGGAATGATCAAGGAAACCCCGGCGTATGAGCGAATGAGAAACTGGATCGCGCAGATGCGCGATCTCTCAAATCGCAAGGCGCGCGAGTACCCGAATATCGCCGAGGCGCTCAGCCGGATGCGCGCGGCGAATCCTCGTCTGAGCGAAGAGCAGGCGCGGCACCTGACCATCTGGGGCGTGCGCCGCAACGAGAACGGCACCTACTCGTGGAAGTTCGACAACTACGTTCACGCGACCTCGCCGTACATGTTCAATACTCGCGACGCGCGGCAAATCTGGGAAAGGATCACCTGTCCGACCTTCCTGATTCGCGGCTCCGAGTCGTGGGCCGGCGACTGGGTCAAGGACGGCAGGTTCGCCGCGTTCAAAAACGCGCAGACGGTTACGATCCAGAAAGCCGGCCACTGGGTGCATCACGATCAGCTCGTTGAATTTCTAACTAATGTACATCAATTTCTTGAGCTTTGATTCCCGCGCAAACCGGACACGGGCGGCGGTGCGCCGATCGCTCCGGACGAGCAACCGATCATGATTGCGCCACGGCTTGGGCTGCGCACCGATCAGTTCGAGTACGTTCAACTGATCCTGCTGGCGGTGCTGGTCGGGGTTCTCGGCGCACTCGGGAACCTCGGGTTCCGCGCGCTGATCTACCTCTTTACCCGGCTGTTCCTGCATCTCGAATGGAACCAGCTCGGGATCGATCGCGGCGGGATGCTTCGCCTGCTGACGCCGATCGTGTTGCTCTCCGGCGGCGCCGTGATGGTTCTGCTCGATCGCTTTTTTCCCGAAGACATCCTGGGCTACGGATTCCCGAAGTTTCTCGAGCAGGTAAATCTCGGCAACGCGCGAATCAGGCGCAGCTGGATCGTGCTCAAGGGCCTGGGCGCCGCGGTCTCGCTCGGCTCGGGAGCGTCGGTCGGACGCGAAGGCCCGATCGCGCAGATCGGAGGCGCGATCGGCTCCGCCGTCGCGCAATTGCGCGGGCTCAGCGTCGATCGCTCCAAAGTGCTCATCGCCGCGGGTGCGGGCGCCGGAATCGCCACGACCTTCAACGCGCCGATCGGCGGCCTGATGTTCGCGCTCGAAATTGTTCTGCTCGGCCAGACTGAAACCGCGAACCTCGCGCTGCTGATCATCTCGACCTTCAGCGCGGTGGTGACCTCGCGCGCGGTGCTTGGCAACGACGCGGTTTTTCACGTTCCCGTGTTCGTGCTCAAGAGCTACTGGGAGATGTTGACCTACGCGCTGATGGGCGGGGCGCTGGGCGTGCTCGGCGCGAGCTACATCCGCGTCTTCAACGAGACCGGCGCGTACTTTCGCCGGATGAATCTGCCGGCGTGGCAAAAGCTCGCGATGGGGTTGTCGGTCGTCGGCGCGATCGCGATTTTCCTTCCGGCCAATCTCGCCGACGGATACCCGATCATCAACCTCGCGATGGCGGGTGAGTACGGACTCGGGATGCTGCTTTTGTTGTGCGCGGCTAAATATGTCGCGTCGAGCCTGTCGCTCGGCTCGGGCGCGCCGGGCGGAGTTTTCGGCCCGATCTTTTTTATCGGCACCATGGGCGGCGGAGCGTTCCAGAGAATCTCGGCGGCATTCTTTCCGCACCTGACCGGACCGCGCGGATCGTACGCGCTGGTGGGTCTGGGCGCGTTTCTGGCCGGCACGGTGCACGCGCCGCTCACCGCTTTATTTCTGCTCTTCGAGATGACCCGGAATTTCACGATCGCGCTGCCCGCGATGATCGCCGCGGTAGCCGCGCTGGTGGTCTCGCGCGCGATCGAAAGCGAATCGATCGATACCTACCGGCTCGCGCGCGAGGGCAAGACGCTGCAGATGTCGCAGGAGCGCCTTGCGCTGACGCAGATCCCCGTCAGCGCCGTGATGACCAAGGATGTAATGGTGGTGAGCGCGAACACTCGCCTGAACGATATTCTGCACATTGCGGGACAGACCGCTCAATCCACCCTGCCGGTGGTCGGCTCGGACGGCGAGTTGGTCGGCCTGATCGTAACGCGCGATCTGCTTACACTTCTGAGCAGCGGCCAGGAGCTCGGGCCGCTGGTCAATGCGTTCGATATAGCGCAGGAAAGCTGTCCACTGGTTAACGCCGATCAGAATCTGGACTTCGCAAGCCGGATGATGGAGCAGGAGCGGATTGACGAAATTCCGGTCGTCGAAAAGCCGCGCGGCAGGCGCTTCATCGGGCTGCTGACCCGCCAGCATATCGCGCAGGCGCTGAACCGGGTTTCGCTGTCGCTCTCCGCGCTGACAACCCGCGATCAAAATATCTATTGGGCGACCGGCTATCGGGTGACGCGGCTCGAGGTTCCCGCCGCCGCCACCGGCGTCACGATCCGCGGGCTCGATGCGCGCGCGCGCTTCGGCGTTACCGTCCTGGCGCTGCGGAGCATCAATGATCCGGACGGCGGATTCGTACCCGTGTCTCCTGACCGGCGCCTGAAGGCTGGTGACGTGATCGTCGCCGCGGGCCGTCCTGTGGATATCCGCCGCTTCGAGCGCGAGCTGGACTTGGGCGGGGCGGCGCTCGCGGCCGCTCAGGGCGCTTCTTCCGCCGGCGAAAAGACGTAAGGCCGCGCGCGTCCGGCGCGAATCTCCGCGCACAAAGCTTCGACGCTTGCGACCTCGCGCTCGAGTTCGGTTGCGCAGGTGAGAAACCATTTCGCGCTTGAGAAGTGCGCGTCGCTGCCGCCGACCGCCGTCAGTCCGAGCTTCTGCGCGGTATCGCTGGCGCGTTCGTTTTCGACGCTCGAGTTCTGCCCGTTCAAGACCTCGATCGCGCCGAGCGCCGCGCCGTGGCGCGCGAGCAGCGCATCGAGCCGCGCGCCGAATCCCGACTCGCGAAACGGATGAGCCGGGATCGCGACCCCGCCTTGGTGATGAATCACGTCGATTAAATGCTCGCTCTTGAGCATCCGTGCGGTCAGATCGAATCGGCGCATCACCTCGTGCCCGACTCCGAAAAGCAGGAGATGACCGAGATCGGTATCGGCCTCGATTCCCTTGAACACCTTGATCCCGAAGCGTTCTGAGAGTTCGGCGTATTCGCGATCGATCCCGGGTTCAGTCGGAAATATGCGATGCTCGGTGAAGCAGATCGCGCCAAGCCCCGCGCCGCTTTGGCTGGCGAACTCCAGATATTGCTCGGCGTTGACCCGCGAGTCTGCGGACAATTTCGTATGCACATGACGATCGACGATCATGATTTTCCCGCCGCGCTATGCCCGCGGCGCCCCCGGCAGCCGCGCCTGCATCGAGACCGGATACTCCGGCGCCAGCGCGCTCGCCTGGTCGAGCACCTTCATCTCCGACTCCTCCAGATGCAGTCCGATCGCGCCCAGGTTCTGCTCGTTCTGCTGCGTGGTCCGCGCTCCATATATGACCGAGCTGACGCCCGGCTGCTGATTCACCCACGCGAGCGCCACCTGAGCGATATCGCGCCCGCGCTCCTTGGCGACCTGCTCGGCCGCTTCGAGCGTGCGGTAGTTGCGCTCGTTCCGGAGCCTGCCCCACATGTCCTGCTTGGCAAGCCGGCTATCCTCCGGCGGCTTTTCGCCCGAGTGATATTTGCCGGTCAGGAAGCCGCCGCCGAGCGGACTCCACGGGATGACACCGATCCCCTGCTCGCGAGTCATCGGCATTATCTCGCGTTCGATATCGCGCGATATCAGGCTGTATTGCGGCTGCAGCGAGTCAAAGCGCGCGTAGTTGAACTTGTCGCTGACCCATAGACTTTTCATGAGCTGCCACGCGGTAAAATTCGACGCACCGAGGTACCGCACCTTGCCCTGACGGACCAGGTCGTCGAGCGCGCGCATCGTTTCTTCGATTGGCGTTTCGAAGTCCCACGAATGAACCTGATACAGATCGATGTAGTCGGTCTGGAGGCGTTTCAGGCTGCGCTCAACCTCGGCCATGACATGCCCGCGCGAGAGGCCGATATCGTTGGGCGCGACTTTTTTTCCGATGAAGACGTTGGCGTTAAAGCGGACCTTGGTCGCGATCACGAGCGAATCCCGCTTACCGCGGGTAATCCGCCCTACGATATCTTCCGACGCGCCGGCGGCGTACACGTTCGCCGTATCGAGAAAATTTCCGCCGGCCTCGATAAAGCGATCGAGAATCTTTTTCGCCTCGGTCTCGCCGGTCTCGCGTCCGAACGTCATGCATCCAAGGCATAGCTCTGAAATCTTGAGGCCAGTGGCCCCCAAGCGCCGATATTCCATGAAGTTTCTTCCTTCGAGCCTGTGATTTTGCAGGCCTCTCGAGTGACTGAATAATTTGTACGTCGGTCTCGTCGAACATTCCAGCGTGACGGGGATGAATCGCGACGAACGCATCGAAAGAATCGAACCATCGAAGAAATTCGATGCGATGAATAATCGTGACGAAGCCCCGTCTAAACCATTGGGTGCTTTGATGGCTCTGGCACCCATAACCGGTTGGATGCTCCTCCCACCAATCGGATAACCGCTCACGCAAGTGAGCGGCCGCTACGAACTGGCGGGCGTTGAGGAGTCCCCCCCCTCCTTTGACGCCCGCCGTCTTTTTTCTTCCGCAATATTTCCGTCACCCAGTTTCCACAGGGTTTTTGGGACCTTTGGCTTGACAGCGCGCAACTCCGCCGTCATAGCTCAAGGTTCTATGTCGCATTGGATCAGATGGATCATTGTCGCGCCCGTCCTGATGCTCGTGGCCGGAACGATGATTTCGAGTTGCGGCAGCAGCAGCGGATGCTTCGGCTCGGTTAACGCGCAGGGCGTGTTTATCGCCGGCCTCTGCCCGCAGGCAACCCCATCGCCGGGCTACGCCCTTCAATCGATAAATATCTGTCCAATCTTTGCGACGCCGTCGCCGACCGGATTGCCAACCCCGACTGCCACCCCCAAGCATCCGAACCGCACTCCAACCGCGACTCCGAGCGCGACTCCGACCGCCTGCTCGACTCCGGCTCCGGGAACGGTTTTCGATACCCCCGTCAACGGCATCGTCCAGTTCGGCGCGCAGGGAGTCCTGGTCAAGGGCGACAAGACTAAATTCGAGGACATCACCAACGCCGCCAATGTCTTTTGGGGATCGAATCCGCAAGGTATCGTGGTCAATCCTGCTGTCGGCAGCGGCGGTATCTATCAGGGCCAGACGCAGGGATGCACCTGCATCAGCGCGAGCGCCTCCTCCATCTCGAGCTTGCAGTATGCCATCCAGGTTGGATCGCCTGCTCCCGCATGCGGTCCATGCCCGACTCCCACCGACACTCCCACTCCCACTGCCACCGCCACGGCCGCGGGTCCGGGTGCCGCCACGTTCAACTATTTGATGCCGACGGCGGCGGCTACTGGGTCATCGGCGACGGCGCAGTGGACCTTCAAGGGCGATTCACCGGTTGCCGGAACGATCGTGCCGGGAACGCATGGCGAAGCCTACTTCATTACTCGCGACGCGATCTTTCATGCGATCGATTCGCGCGGGCATCAGATTTTCGATCGTCCCGCTAGCGGAACCGGCGTCGCGGTCGCGCCCGACGGCACGATTGTCGTCCCGGGCACCACCGACTGGCTCTATGGGCTCACGCCTCAGGGCGTTCCGCGATGGCGGGTAAAGATCGGCACTGGCGGCGTTCCGCTCGCCGCCGACGATAGCGCGGCATACGTCAGCGTCGGCGATAGTCTCGTGTCGGTCAGCTCGAACGGACAGATCAATTGGACCGTCCCGGCATCAGCGGCGAGCGCCGCAGCGATCATCCCAGGCGGCGTCGTGATCGCGTCGGCAGAGGCGGTCATCGCCTATTCGACGACGGGATCACAGCTCTGGAGCTTCATTCCCGAGGGCGGATTCGCGGGCAACCTCGCGGTCGCAGGAACGACCGTCTATTGCGGTTCGAGCAAGGGAACCATGTACGCAGTCGATTCGGATACCGGCGCGCAAAGTTGGAGCGTCGCGGGCGCGGGCGGAAATCTGATCGCAGGGCCGGCTATCGACGCGACCGGACAAGCCTATTTCGGCACCGGAGCGCTCTACGCCGTCGATTCCGCCGGCGCGATGCGCTGGACGCTGAAAGGCTACGCCGCCGCAGCGGGCAACCTGGCCGTCGATGCGGCTGGCGATCTATACGTCGCGGCGGCGGACGGAACAATCACGAAGATCGGCGCCGACGGAACGCCCGGATGGTCGTCGCATAGCGCGGGCAGGGTGCTCGCGATCGCGGCGTCGCCTTCGGGCGAGGTTTATGTCGCGTCGGCAGACGGCCGGGTATCGGCGCTTGAGTAGTTCCGCCGCTTACTCGCTCCGCCGCACTTGACCGGATTCTTGTTCCCGGTGTCAGATAGAAATCGATGGATGCAATCGACATAATCAAGCGCCGCCTCAAGGAAGATCGCGTCCCGGAAACCCCCGACGAAATCTCGCGCAAGAAAAAACGCCCGCGCGAAGTCGCGTTCATGGACGTGAACCTATGCTTCCCCTGCGGCAAATGCCCCGAGTTCTGTCCCGTGCAATGCATCGAATGGATGCGCCCCGGCAGCGTCCCCGGACGCGGAGTGCAGCCCGTCCAGGATCGTTTTCAGGAATGCATCGGTTGCTACATCTGCGTCGAGGTTTGCTCGCTCCTGACCGACTACGACGCAATCCGGATGTATGACACGACGCTGGTCGAAGAGGTCCTTGGCGTAAAGGTCACCGACACGCCGCCGGCCGAAGAGGTACCGGCCAAACCCTACGAAGAGTTCTTTTCCGAGGGCGGACTCTACCGCCATCTCGGCAAGGGCTCGCGGATCCGCGCCAAGATGAATGCCGAGGAACGCGCGATCTTCGCCCGCGAAAAAGCGCGAGGATAGCCGTTCCAGAGGATAAGCCTTCTAGAGGATAGTACGCCCTACTTCTTTTTCGCGCGCCAGACCTCGGGCTTTTTGCCCTGAGTCATCTCGGGCAGCGAGGTAAGCTCGGCCCGCGCCGGCGTAATCAAAATCAGACCAAAGTCCTTCGACTCCGGTCCGGCAGGCCAGAACCCACCGAGATCGTAGTCGAAGATCTTCGAATTCCAGATACGCTTCTTCTCACCCCCATCCTCGATAAACTTTGCCGATCCGGTAATCGTCAGATGAACGAAGTCAGGACCCACCTGGTAGAACAATTCGACCTTCGGATTTCCGGCCAGGTGCCGAGCCTTGGCCGAGTTGCGGCCCGTCGCAACCCACACGCGCTCGCCCTCGATCGCGGGATGCACCACTCTGACTTTGGGCTGATCACCGCTGGCAGTCGCAAGATAGGCCCACGTAGCCTTCGCCCCAACCGCCCGCGCCTTTTCCCAGAATTCTTTGGACTCCATGTCAATACCTCCACTCAGGATTCCTGCCCAAGCTAAACGATCGGACAACCCTGAATCCACCGCCCAAGCGGCGCTTATTCAGCAGGGCCGCGATTATTCAGCCCGGCCGCGTTAGCCGGGAAGATCAATCCACAGGGCGGGTGAATGCGGTTTGACAGTGCCTCCCACAGACACTAGCCTCAATCTTTTGGCAGGTATCATCAGGATGGAACGGCAAGCCCGGCGCGCGCAGGTGTTGCGCCACGCAAAACGGATATTCGCGCGCAAGGGATATCATCGGACTAACGTCGCCGATATTATCGCGCGGGCGCGAATCGCCCGCGGCACTTTCTATCTCTACTTTCAGAATAAAAAAGACCTCTTCGAAGAATTGCTCGAACAAGTCCTGACCGAGTTGACCAGCCGAATCCTGCGCCTGCGCGTCGGCCCCGGCGAATCCGACCCCGTGGAGCAGCTCCGCGATAATCTGCGGCGCGTGCTCGAATACGTCCTCGATGAGCGCGAGCTCACCGATATCCTGCTTAATCATTCGGTGGGCTTCGATCGCGATCTGGACCAGCGCATCAGAGAGTTTTATGATCGGATTGCGGCGCTGATCCAGCGCTCGCTCGATTTGGGGATCGAGATGAACCTGGTGCGCAAATCCGACACGCGCGCGATCGCGTACTGCATCCTGGGCGCAATCAAAGAAGTGGTAAGCCTGCTTTCGCGCCGCCCCAAAACCGACACCGCCGGGTTGGTGGAAGAAATCCTCGATTTTGGTCTGCGCGGCGTCGCGCGCCCGGAACTTCTGGAAGCCGCCGCTCGCCATGGCAATCACGATCCTGGAGCTGGATTTTTATTTGCCCGGAACTAGAATGACATGTCAGTTTTGATTCCAGCAGGAAGCCGTTCCACCCGAAAAAAGCCTAACGCCGGCGTGGCTTTCTACGATCTCGACGGCACTCTGTGCGCGCTCAATCTCGTCCACTCCGCGCTCTTTATCCTCGCCAACCTGGGCGAATGGTCCGGGCGCGCGGGCTACCTGCTCTCCTTCGCCGCCCGCGTTCCACGATTGTATCTGGCCGAGCGCAAGGATCGCCGATTGCTCAACCAGGTTTTGTTCGAATCATTCCAGGGCGTCTCGGCCGATCGATTGTTCTCGCTTGGCGAGGAGTATTGCGAGCGCGTGCTGCTCCGAAACCTATATCCGCGCGCGGTTGAGATTCTTGCCGCCAATCGCGAGGTCGGCCTCGAACCCGTGCTCGTCACCGGCTCGCCCGATTTCATTGCCGAGCCGCTCGCGCGCTACCTCGGCGTCAATCACGTCGCCGCCAATCGGCTGGTGATGTCGCGCGGACGCGCCACGGGACGAATCGCCGCTCCCGTCATGGCGGCGGAAGAAAAAGCCGCGTGGTGCGCCGATTTCGCCACGAAGCGCGATATCTCGCTGAGCTCCTGTTGGGGATACGCGGATTCGTACTATGACTTGCCCTTTCTGGCCGCGCTCGGGCATCCAGTCGCCGTGAATCCAGACCGAAAATTGCGCGCGGCGGCGCTCGGACGCCAATGGCCGATCATCAGCTTCGATAAATTCCGCGAATCCGCCGCGGTTGTGGCGGACGAACCCACGCTCGATCTCTCCAGGGGAACCATCGATGGCGCGACCTGAGGCCAAGCTCAAAGAACTCAAGCCCGCCGAGCTCAAGCACGAAGTCGGCGCGCGCCGCGATCTGGTGGTCACCGTCAACCGCCGCTCCGAGCGCCGGCTGATCGCCTACGGAGAGGAGTTCCTGTACGAAAAGCTGCCGATCGGCACGCGCGTGATCTATCCGCCGCCGCCGCTCGAAGAGCTGCCCGATCCCGACCAGGCGATCCGCTACGCGCTCCTGCGCCCCGAGAACGCCGATCCCCTGTTCGCGCAATTGAACCCGAACATGCGCGTCACGATCGCGATCGACGACATCAGCCTGCCGCTTCCGCAGATGCGCGCGCCCGACATCCGCGAGCGCGTGCTGAACCAGATGCTGCAGACTCTGGCCGACTACGGCGTGGACGACGTGCACATCATAATCGCGACCTCGCTGCATCGCCGGATGACCGAAGCCGAGATCCGGCGCATCGTCGGCGAGCGCGCGTTCAAGCAGTTCTGGCCCGACCGCCTTTACAACTTCGACGGCGAAAACCGCTCGGAAATCACGATGCTGGGCAAGACCGATCATGGCGAGGAGGTCTGGCTATCCAAACGCGCGGCCGAATCGGATCTGCTGCTCTACGTCAATATCAACCTGGTTCCGATGGACGGCGGACACAAATCGGTCGCGGTCGGACTCGCGCCCTATCAAAGCCTGCGGCACCATCATAATCCCGCCACGCTGCGCGATTCGCATTCGTACATGGACCCCAAACATTCGGGACTTCATCGCTCGGCCAACCGGATGGGCAAAATAGTCAATGACAACGTGAACGTGTTCACCGCCGAGACCGCCGTCAATACTCACATGTACGGCGGGATGATGGATTTCCTGCACAAGAACGAAGACCAGTTCACCGATTGGGATCGCACCCGCGCCAACGCCTTTCGCTGGGCGATGCGCAACATGTCCAACGAACTGCGCCGCAACGTCCTGCACAACTATCGCTCGCCATACGGGATGACGGGGGTATGGGCCGGCAACACCGAAGCGGTGCATGAAAAAGCGCTTGCCAAGGTCTTTCAGCAATACGCAGTCCCGGTCAAAGGACAGGCCGACATCCTGATTGTCGGCGTTCCGTTCATCTGTCCCTACAACGTCAACTCGATCATGAATCCTATCCTCGTGCAGTGCACCGGGATGGGATACCTGTTCAATATGTATCGCGGGAAGCCGCTCGTCCGGCCGGGAGGGACATTGATCATATGCCATCCGTTGCGCGATGAGTTTCATCCCGAACATCATCCGAGCTACATCGAGTTCTTTCATCGATGCCTTGCCGAGACCAACGACTCGGTCGAGCTCGAAAAGAACTTCGAACGTGAGTTCGCGCACAACCCCACCTATACTCATATGTACCGGTACGGCCACGCCTATCACGGGGTGCATCCGTTTTATATGTGGTATTGGGGCGAGCCCGCGCGCCAGCACGTCGGACGAGTAATCTCCGCCGGATGCGAACAGCCGGAAGTCGCGGCGCGGATGGGATGGGACTCGGCGGACACGCTTGATGAAGCAATCGCGATGGCAACCTCAGAGCTGGGACGCTCCGCGTCAATTACCTACTTACATTTGCCGCCGCTCGTAATTGTGGATGTCGAATAGCTATTTGAGTAGTAATGCCGGGAAACAACGGAAATAGCCACGGAGCAAACGGGCGCACTTCCGGCGCGATGCCGCCGCTGGAGGAAATCTTCCGCAAACGGCGGATCTTTCTGACCGGCGCGACCGGCTTTCTGGGTAAAGTCTTCCTGATGCTGCTGCTGCGATGGCATCCGGAGCTCGATCGGGTGTTCATCCTGGTGCGCGGCGACAAGAAATCCAGCCTGAACCGCTTCCGGCGCGAAATCCTCGACTCGCCCGCGATGGCGCCGCTGCGCGAGCATCTCGGTCCCCGCTTCGACCGCTACATAGAAGAAAAGGTAACCGTCGTTCCCGGCGATATCACCAATCCCGAGCTGCTCGCCGCCGACGCCGACCCGATTCACGGCGGCACTATCGACGCGGTCGTGCATAGCGCCGGACTGGTCAACTTCGAGGCTTCGCTGTCGAAATCGATCGAGGTCAACGCGGGCGGTGTCGGCAACGTGATCGAGTTCTGCCGCAAACTCGGCGCCTCGATGCTGCATATCTCGACCTGCTATGTCGCGGGCGCCGAAGATGGGCATCGCTTCGAGGACGACATCCCGACTAACTGGTGCCCGGCGGGCCGCAAGAGCTTTAACCTGGAGCGCGAGGTTCGTGACGCACGCGCCGCGATTGCGCGGGTCGAGGCGGAATCGCGCGATCAGCAGCGAACCGCGGATTTCCGCGGCGAGTCCGGCGACGACAGCGCCGAGCTCGAGACTCGCGAAGGTGCGCTGGAGCATCGCCGCAAAGCCTGGGTTGAAGACCGTCTCAAGACAATAGGCAAGCAGCGCGCGCTCAAATGGGGATGGCCGAATACCTATAGCTACACCAAGAGCCTCGGCGAACAGTTAGTACTCGCAGCTCGCGATGAACTGAACGTTACCGTTGTGCGTCCCGCCGTGATCGAGAGCGCGCTTGCCGATCCTTTCCCCGGATGGAACCAGGGCGTCAACACCAGCGCCCCCCTGACCTATCTGGCGGGGCGCGGCTACCGCTTTTATCCTGCGAAGGCCGAGTTAGTACTCGACGTGATTCCGGTCGATCTTGCCGCGCACGCGATGATCCCGATTCTCGGCGCTTTGCTGATAAAGCGGCAGAAACCGATCTACCAACTATGCACTTCGGATCGGAATCCGCTGCCAATGCGCCGGCTGGTCGAGCTGACCGCGCTAACCCACCGCCGCGACCATCGCAATGACAAGGGATCCGCCGCCCGAATGGCGAAGCACGTCGAAGCGGTCGTCGTCTCGCAAAGCACCTACGACCTCGCGAGCGAGACCCTTCCGCGACTGCTCAAACGCGCGGCCGAAATTGCGCGCTCCGTGGTCGGCGACGATTCCGAACGGCTGAAGCAGCTCGAAACGCGGATCGACACGTTCAAGGACAATACCGGCCTCGCGCGTGAGCTGGTCGAAGTTTACCGTCCTTATATCCAGGAGCTGGTTTATACTTTTCACGGCGCGCACACGCGGGCGCTGTACGCGAGTCTCGCGCCCGGGGATGTAAAACATCATCCGTATCGCCCCGACCTGATCGATTGGCGCGACTACTGGATGAATGTCCACATGCCGGGCCTGCGCCGGCACATCTTCGGGCAGCTCGATCTGCACACGCGCCGCCAGCGCTCGCTGCCGCGCTATCGCAACCTGGTCGATATGCTCGATCGCGTCGCCGAGCGTTACGGCTCCGCGCCCGCGTTGATTGCGCGGCGCCCCGCCGGCGAGCGCACGACCACCACCTATCGCGAACTGCGCGACCGGGCGCGGCGCGCGGCCCTGCTGCTCGCGCGGCGCGGAATCAAGCCTGGAGATCGGGTGCTGCTCGTCTCCGAGAACTCACCCGACTGGGTGCTCGGCTTTTTCGCGATCCTATGCGCCGGCGCGGTGGCGGTGCCGCTCGATCATCTGATCTCCGCGGACGAGCTCGCTCCGATCTGCAAGATTGCGGAGCCGCGCGCCCTCCTGCGCTCGAGCGCGGTTGCGAAACACCTCGGTGATGCATCCCGCATCGTGGCTCCAGGAGCCGTCGAAATCGATCTCGCCGAGCTCACGCGCCCGTTTATCCTCGACAAAGCCGCCGCGCCGATAGCGCCGCCCGAACGCAAGGCGCTCGCGTCAATCGTCTTCACCTCCGGCACGACCGGCGCGCCCAAGGGCGTGATGCTGACGCATGGGAACTTCGCGGCGGAAGTCGCGATGCTGAGCCGCGTGTTCGCGCTCTCGGGCGACGACACTCTGCTCTCGCTCCTGCCGCTGCATCATACGTTCGAGTTCACCTGCGGGATGCTGCTGCCGCTCGCCAGCGGCGCGGCGATCGCCTACCCGCTCGAGTTCGACGCCAAGAACCTGTCGCGAATTCTCACCGATGTTCGCCCGACCGCGCTTATCGGAGTGCCCGCGCTGTGGGAGGCGGTGCATCGCCGGATCGTCGATGAAGTCGAAGAGCGTGGCCCGTTCTTCACCGCCGCGTTCGGCCAGCTGCGCGAGCTCAATCGCCGCCTCGATCGCGACTCCGGCATCAACTTGGGCTCGGTCCTGTTCCGGCAAGCGCATCAGGCGCTCGGTGGGCGGCTACGCCTGGCGGTCAGCGGCGGCGCCGCGCTGCCCCATCGCGTCGGAGAATTTTTCAGCGACCTTGGTATTCATCTGCTCGAAGGCTACGGGCTGACCGAAGCGGCCCCCGTGCTCAGCACCGCGCATCCCGATGATCCGCGATGCCCCGGCTCGGTCGGCAAGCCGCTTACCGGCATCGAGATCAGGCTCGATCCTGAGAACGCGGAGATCGGAGAAATTTGTGCGCGCGGCGCAAACGTGATGGCGGGTTACTATCGCAACCAGTCGGCCACCGACGAAGTGCTTCGCGACGGATGGCTGCGTACGGGGGATCTTGGCCGCCTCGACTCCGACGGCCGGCTGTTTATCGTCGGACGCGCCAAGGAAGTGATCGTCGATTCCGGCGGCAACAATATCTACATCGACGAGCTCGAGGAGGCATACGGACATTCGCCGTACTTGCGGGAGATCGCGGTGGTCGGACTGAACGTCGCGCAGGGCGAGCAGGTCGCCGCTCTGGCCGTACCCGCGTACGCGCGCGGCGAAAGCAGGCGCGCGGTTGAAGACGGGCTGCGCGCGCACTTCGAGAAAATCGCGCAGGGGCTGAGCCCGCACAAGCGCATCCGTATTCTGCGTTTCATTGACGCCGAGCTTCCGCGCACCCGCACGCGCAAGGTCAAACGCAACGAAGTGGTGACGATTCTGCGCCGGATGCTTGACGCGAGCGCCGCAAGTCCCGCGGCTGGTCTGAGTTCGGAAATCGAGCCGTGGCTCGCGCAGGCGCTGGCGCAGGTCTCGTCGGAGCAAATCGCGATCACGCCGGCGACTCGGCTGATCGAAGATCTCGGGCTCGACTCGCTCGCGATGGCGGAGCTCGGGGAACATATCGCGGAACATGCGGGCCGCGACGTCGGTCCCGAAGAGATGAGCGATCTGCGCACGGTCGAGGATTTGCAGCGCGTCGCGCAAGCGGGCAACGGAACCGGACGGGTTCGGATGCCGTCGTACGCGCGCTTCGCCGATCCGTACACGCCCAAGCTCCCCGCCGCGATGCGCGGACTGGCGCGGCGGATGCTCCGGCGCTCGCAGCAGGGCGCGTTCGAGAACTGGCTGCGTCCGGAAATCCTGGGGCGCGGAAATGTGCCGGCCAATCGCAACGTGATCGTCGTCGCCAATCATTCAAGTCATCTGGATTTCGGCCTGGTCGGCTACGCGCTGGGCAGGATGGGCGACGACCTGGTTGTACTGGCCGCGAAGGATTATTTTTTCAACACCGGCGCGCGGCGTTTTCTCGCCGCCAACTTCACTTCGCTGATCCCGTTCGACCGCGAACGCGCGCAACTCGAATCGCTCGATGACGCGCTGGCGGAACTCGCCGCGGGCAAGAGCGTGCTGATGTTCCCCGAGGGCACGCGCTCGGCCGACGGCGCGATCCACGAATTCAAGAGCGGCGCCGGCTACCTTGCGCTGCGCAGCGGATGCGACGTGCTGCCTGTTCTGACGCGCGGCACGCATGAGGTACTGGGCAAGGGCAGTCTGTGGCCGCGGCGCCATCCGGTGGAAGTCAGAATCGGCAGCGTGATCAGCAACGCGCAGATGCGGGCGATGTCGGAGAATGCGGAAGGGATGGGCGCGTATCGCAAGCTCGCCGACTACATGCGCAGCGCCGTGATTGCGCTGGCGGGAGCGCCCAGCAACGCGAAGGCGCGCGCGCGCAAATCCGCCGCGGCGATCAAAGCGCCGCCCGAACCGCGGCCGGAGCAGGCGAGTCCCAAACCTGCCGATAATTCTGCCGAGCATTCCTCCGCGCGAAACGACCGCGCTCGCCCGCGTCGCGGCGCCAAGGCGTGAAGTTTCGCGCCGCGATTATGTGCGCGGTCACGATTCTCGCGATCGCGCCGGCCGCTCGCGCGTGGGACAGCGGGACGCATCGGATGATCGCGCGCCTGGCGGTGCGCGCCCTGCCCGCCTCGCCGCTGAAGGATGCGCTCGACGCAAATGAACGCGCGCTCCAGGCCGACGCGGTCGCTCCCGATACGATTTTGCGCGATCGCTATGGTCGGGCCGAGTCGATCCGGCATTACATCGATCTTGAGGCCTACGGCTACGCCGACCCGCTGTCGGCATTGTCGCCGGATTTGCGCACGATGCTCTCGCGCTACGGCAAGTACCGCGTCGATAAGGCGGGCACTCTCCCCTGGGCAATCGAGAGCGAGGCGGCACAGGTGCGCGACGACTGGCAGCGCGGCGATTGCGCCGGAGTCGTCACGCATTCGGGTTATCTCGCGCACTACGTCGGCGACGCGAGCCAGCCGCTCCACACCACCATCCGCCACGATTGCAGCCGGGCGCAACGCGGCTGCCACGAGCGAATCGAGAACGCAGCCGATCATCGCACGAGCGAAATCGAGCACGCCGCCGCGCCGGAGGTTCGGGTCACCGAGATCTCGGGAGTATGGCCGGCGGCGATTGCGGAGGTTTCCCGCGCGCACACGCTCGTAAACCGAATCGCCGCCGATGATCGTGCCGCGCGTTCGGCAGGCACCGGGGCCGCATACACCGACGCGATATTCTCGCGGGACTCCGCGCTTTTCAGCGGGCAGATCGCCGACGCCGCGTCGACGCTCGCTTCGATCTGGCTCTATGAATGGAAACAGGCCGGCAGCCCAAACCGATGCACCGCTGCGCAATGACGCGGCGGGGCAGTTGATGGCATACTGGCAGTGGCAGGCGCGACCGGGCTAAATTCAAACTAATGGACTGGTTCGGCAAAAGCCCCGACGACCATCCGCGCTCCACGCGCGGCCAACGCCGCCCCTCGGTCAGCGAGATCACCGACCATCTGGTGATCGGCGAATATCCCGCACCCGAAGACATCGCGTGGCTCAAAGAGACCTACGGCATCACCGCGGTGCACAATCTCCAGGACGACGAGGACCTGCGCATCAACGGTCTGGACGCGAAAGAGCTGCGGGGGGAATACGATGCGCGCGGAATCATGTTCGTGCGCACCCCGATTCAGGACGGCAGCGCCGACGCGATGGCCGAGCGGCTCGAAGTGGCGCTCGGAGATTTGTGCAAGCTGATGAAAACTCGCCGCCGGGTTTACCTGCATTGCAACGCGGGGATGAATCGCGCTCCCACGCTCGCGATCGCATACTTGCGCGCGTGCGGACGGATGTCGCTCGAGGAAGCGATGCTCCTGGTTAAGCGCCAACGGCCATGCGGTCCTTTCATGACCGTGCTCGAAGATCATTTCGGGCCGCGTCACATAAAGCCCGGCCACAACGCGGCCAAGTGATATTGCGATGACCACCGCCGCGGGAACCCTGTCGCGACCATTGCCGCGCCAGCGCCTGCTGCTGGCCTGCGCCTGGGGCGTACATCTGTACACCGCGCTGGGCGCGGCGGCGGGTCTGCTCGCGATTTACTATGCGGCGGAGAAGAACTTCCCGCTATCGTTCATCGCGATCGGAATTGCGATCTTCATCGACTCGAGCGACGGCGCACTCGCGCGGCTGGTTGACGTAAAACATCGCGTGCCCTCCTTCGATGGCTCGTTGCTCGACAATATCGTTGACTATCTGACCTACACGGTCGCGGCCGTCTTCCTGATGCTCGAGGCGGGCATCATTCCCAAGACCATTGCGGGCCTGGTGCTGGCCTGCTTCATCATGCTGGCGAGCGTGTACGGTTTTTGCCAGACCGACGCGAAGACCGACGATCATTATTTTCTCGGCTTTCCGAACTACTGGAATATCGTCGCGTTCTATCTCTACTGCCTGCACTGGCCGCACGCGCTCAACTGGGCGGTGCTGATAATTTTCGCGGTGATGGTGTTCGTACCGATCAGATACATCTATCCAAGCCGGACGGTTCCGCTGCGCCCGCTCACTCTCGTCTATGGAATCGTATGGGCGATCGTGACCTTCGCGATGTTGCCGATGCTGCCGGCGGTGAATCCGATCATGCTCGGCATATCGCTCAGCTACATCGTGTACTACTTCCTCGCGTCGTTTGTTCTGCACGCGCGGGCCGTACGAGTCGCGGCGACATGAGCGGGGTGCCGGTCGCCCTCGAAGAGGCGGCCACCTGGCTGCAATCGATCGAGGCTGACTCTCCGATTCTCCTGATCGCGCCGCACGGTGGACGGGCCGGCGCCGCCGCGCGCGCAACCCTGCATCCCAAAGTCAACGATCTTCATACCGCCGATATCGTGCGCGATCTCGCCAGCCGACTCGGCGCCGCCGCGCTGATCAACTTCGGGATGGATCGCAACCGGCTCGATTGCAACCGGCTGACCCAGCTTGCCGAGCTCGCGCCGTGGATGCTCGAGATGCTGGCGGAGCGGGTGACGCAAATTGTCGAACGCCACGGCCGCGCTACCGTGCTGATGATCCACGGATGGAACATCATCGAGCCGCGAGTCGATCTGGGTCTTGGCGTCAGGACGATCGGCGGCGAACTGCGCCCGACCGGTTCGGCGCGCGTCTCTGCCAGCGACGAATTCATTCGCGGCCCGCTGATGCACTTCGCAACGCGGTTGCGTCAGAGTGGCGTCACCCCGACTTTCGGGATGCGCTATCCGGCGGGCGCGTTGCACAACCTGGTGCAGGCCTTCACCGAGCGCCATCGCCAGAGCGAGACTCCGGCGCTCAGAACGCTCGCGGCGCTTTCTGAAAATTCACAGGTGAATGCCGCGCAACTCGAACTTTCGGTTGCTGTACGGATGCCGGGCCGCCTGCGCGAAGAATGTATCGACGCGCTCACCGACTCGTTCGCTCCGCGCGCCGCGCAGCCGCTGGAACGGCGCTCGCGCCTCAAGATCGTGCGCGAGCCAATGCCGCGTCCGCCGGCCGCCGCGCGCGCACCCGCGCCTTCGATTCCAACGCGCGTCGGAGTCGAATTCTTCGATCCGCGCGCCGGACTCGGCGCGATGGCAAGCTTCGATCTCGGCGGCGGCTTCGGCGCGCGCATCATGCTGCTGTCGAGCGGACGCCGCGTTGCGCTCTGCACCTGCGAAGGACGCGTCAAGCTGGCGGGCGACGGGCTTTCACTCGGCCCGCTCAGCCTTGCGATCGACGGGCGCGATCTCAGGCTCAGATTTTTCGGCCCAATCGTTATCGTGCCTGACGGATCGGCGTACTTGAGTATCGAGCGCGCGCTCGCTTCGGGCAGGCTCGATCCGGCAGCGCGAGTCGAACTCAGGATGCGCCTGCCCGAGAATGGGTTCGACCCGGCTGCCATTTTCGGAGGCGGCGAAGCGCCACGCTCGACCGATTCGATTTCGTCCTTCTCAGTGATGTCCGGCACGATCGAAATCGAAGGCGAGACGACTGAGCTGCGCGCGGTCGCCCGCGCAGGGCTATCGTTCACCGGCCTCGGTCCGCAGAAATTCAATGAGCGGCGGATGCTGTGGGCATGCTTCGAGGATGGCCGCGAGCCGTCGGCAATCGAACTGCGCACCGTCAGCGGCGAGTCCGGCGAGGTTCATCGCAAGGCGAATTTTCTGGGCGCCGCCGGATGGACTGAGGGCGCGCTCGACGCGCTCGAAATCGACACGCCCTCACCCGAGGAAGCACCGAACCTCATCTCGGCGCGCGCGGCATCGAATCGCGAACCGATCGTGCTCGATGGCTTGGTCTCGGCGTTGGTTCCACTCTCGCGGCCCGGGCCCGAGCAGAGCCGTATCTTCACCACGCTTGGATTTGCGAAGTTTAACGCGGGCGGCCGCGAAGGCGCCGGGATGTTCGAGCATTCGCGGGTAATCGAAGCGTCTGTTCCTGAAGAAGAAGATGACGAAACGCCGTCCGATTGACTGCCGTACTCAGACGGCGGGAGACGGCGCAGCCCGGCCGAGCATGATCATCCGCTCGATATCCTGCGCAAGCTCGAGCAGATTTTTGCCGAGCGGAGTTTCCGCGTACTGATGCACGAACAGCACGCCGCGATCTGACGCTTCGGCCAGGCGCGGATCAAACGGCAGGCGCGCGAGGATCGGCAGCGAGAACTCGGTCGCGACTCCGGCCAGGTTTCCCTCGGGCATCAGCGGACGCACCGAGCGGCATCCGTCGCAATTGAACCCGGCCATATTTTCGAGCAGTGCGGTCACCGGCGAGCCGAATTTTGCCGCGAGCCGAATCACGTGGCGCGTCGCGGCCACCGCCTGTTCGGAAGAATGGCTGACCAGCACGACGTTGGTCAGAGGCGCGATTTGTGCAAGTTGATGCAACCGGGCCGCTCCCGGCGCCACGTCGATAATAATCACGTCAAGCGCGCCAAAGCGCGTAAGCGAGAGCATCCGCGCCAGCGCATCGCCGTAGCAGATCTCCTGCGCGGATTCGGCCGGAGCGGCCGCGCCGCCGTCATCTTCGAGAAACGAAATTGCCGGAGCTTCTCCGCCCGCGATCATTTCGCTCGATACGACGCGCAGGCCGTGCGGTCCCGCGGCCGGCTCGATCCCCTCGGCCATCGGCATCCCGCGCGGCTGCTTCATCGCGAGCATCCGGATGACGCTCGGCGCGTTCAGGTCTGCGTCAACAATCGCGACTTTGCGCCCGCGCAGCGCAAGCGCGGTGGCGACGTTCACCGCAACCACGCTCTTGCCGACGCCGCCCTTGGCGCTCGCGATCGCGATTACCGCACCCGCGTTGCCAAGATTGTCGCGCACGCGTTCGATACCGCCGCGCATCGTTTGCCGCGGCGGCTCGAGTTCTTCGCGCATTTCAGAGTCGGTAAAAATCCTCATACGTTCGGTCTGCTGACCATCCGGATCGAAGCACTCCCCCGTCGCGCGCCGTCCACATTTCGTCCCCCACGCGCGAATAGCTTCCCTTGATGCTACGTGCCGAGCGCGAGTCGCACAATCCTGACCGCGCGCGGCTTGGGCAGTTACACGCTTGGCAACGCTTTTGCTATCACTGGGCGACGGGCGCGGCTGGTTCATCATATTCACGTGCCGCGTCAGAGGTGTGCGATGTCCGGACCGCTCGAAGGAATTCGTGTCGTGGAGCTTGGCTTCTGGGTTGCCGCGCCGGCGGCAGGCGGAATCATGGCCGATTGGGGCGCCGGCGTGATCAAGATCGAGCCACCCGAGGGAGATCCCTTTCGCGGATTATTTCTGAAAGCCGCCGGGCTCGAGGTCCCGGTGAACCCGCCCTTCGAGCTCGACAATCGCGGCAAGCGCAGTATCGCGCTCAACCTGGAAACCAACGACGGCCGGCGCATCGCGCGCGAGCTGATCAAGCGCGCCGACGTATTCCTCACCAACCTGCGCGCCAAGGCGCTGGTCCAATTTGCGATGCGTTATGAAGATCTGCGCGAGCTGAATCCGCGCCTGGTCTATTGCCACGTCACCGGCTACGGAACGAAAGGCGCGGAGATCAATCGCGCGGCCTACGATGTCGGCGCGTTCTGGTCGCGCGCGGGCGTCGTTTCCACCCTGACGCCCGAGGGCCAGGAACCCGCCACGCAGCGCGGCGCGATGGGCGACCATACGACGGCGATCACCGCGACCAGCGCAATTTGCGCGGCACTGGTCGCGCGCGAAAAAACCGGCCAGGGACAAAAGGTCGAGACTTCGCTTTTGCGGGTCGGCGGATATTTCATCGGATGGGACGTGAACATCCGGCTGCGACTCGGCGTCCCGACCGTCGCGGGCACGCGGCATACGACTCCAAATCCGCTCATCACTTCGTATCACGACTCCAACGGCAAATGGTTCTGGCTCTTGGGATTGCAAGGCGATCGGATGTGGCCCGACGTGCTCCGCGCAATCGCGCGGCCGGACCTCGCGCATGACGCGCGGTTCAACACGATGGCGGCGCGGCGGGAAAACGCAGCGGCGCTGGTCGATCTGCTCGACTCGGTCTTTACGCAGAAGACGCTCGCGGATTGGGTGCCGATTTTCGATCACGAAAACGTATGGTGGGCGCCCGTGCAGTCCATCGAGGATCTGCTCGAAGATCCGCAGGCGCGCGCCGCCGGATTGTTCGTAAAAGTCCCGACCGCCGACGGCGAAGCCGAGATGGTCGCGACGCCCTGCGACTTCGGCGGCACGCCATGGGCGCCGGCCGCGATGGCGCCCGAGCTGGGGCAGCATTCAGAGGAAATCCTGCTCGAACTCGGCCTCGACTGGGAAGAGATCGGAAGGCTGAAGGAAGCGCGCGTAATTCCGTAGCTTTGGAGAATGTGAGGATGCATCATCCTGAACATGATCGACTGCGCCAGGAACTGGTCGCATGGTATCGCGCGCCCGCCCCGTCGATCGGCTGCTACATCGAGCGCAGACGCTTCGGCTTCTATCGCCGTAGTACCGCCGATCCTGATTCCGCGCGGCTGATTGTTGATGGCGCCGCGCCAAGCGACGCCGCGGCGATGCTGGCGGATGCCGCTCTTTACTTCGGTGACTGCGAAATAAATATCTGGATCGATGATCACGCGACCGATGCGGTGCTCGGCCCGGAACTGGTGAACGCCGGATGCGTCCGCGGCCATCCGACGATTTTCCTCGCTCACGCCGGACCGATTCCGCACGTCTCACCGCGCGCCGATGTATCGATCGAAGAGGTCACCGCAACGACGCTCAGCGAGTTTGTGAATGTGAAGGTCAAGGGCTTCGAGAACTCAGAGGACGAACCTCCTGCGCACCGGATCGCCGAGGAGACGGCAGTGCGCACCGCGGAGTCGAACGGCGGCGCGCGGTATTTCATCGCACGAGTGGGCGGCGAGCCGGCCGCGATTCTCGGATACTACGATGGCGACCACCGGTTGATATTTAATCTCGCGACCCGAGTTCCGATGCGGCGCCGGGGCCTCGCGCGAATATTGCTTTGCGGCGCGATTGCCGACGCAAGCGACCGCGGCTGCCGAAGCATGATGATCAATACTGATCCCGATGACACCCCTATCAACTGGTACCGCCGCCTGGGTTTCGACGACGAGATCTACTGGATCAGGAGCTACACTTATCGCCGGGCGAGCTAGCCGCGGGCTTCTATTCCAAGGTCCGCATAGACGGCGTCGAGGGTCGAAATCATGCGGGCGTCGTGGCGGCCCTCTTGCGACTCGAGCATCCCGTTGAACACGAGTGCGACTACGACCTTGTGCTCGGGATCCACGAATCCGACCGACGACATGTAACCGCCGTGCCCCCACGCGCGGCGTGAGCATCGGGTGCCAAACCATGTAGCCGCATTGCAGTACTGCTTTGAATCGATCACAACGCCGAGTCCGCGATCGAGCGGATATCCGAAAGTCGTGTCCCGCATTCCGGCGACGTGTCGTGCGGAAATGGCCGCGACGGTCTGCGGCCGGATGATTCCGCCGCCCCCCGCAAGCATCGCTTCATAGAATTTGCCCAACTCGCGAATCGGGCCGCGCGCGCTGCCGCCGGGACGGCAGACCGAGAGTGCCTTGGCGCTATCACCCCACAACAAAAAGCTGTGTGGGGTCGGTTTGCTGATGCCGTTGGCGAAGTGCATCGGCGCGATCCGCCGATTGGCGGCGTATTCGCTATGGCGGTCCTGCGGCATCCCGAGCCAGGTGTCGCGCATGCCGAGCGGCTCGAAAATTTCCTCGCGCACGTAGCGGCTATACTCGCGACCGTCTGTCCGGCGCACGATTTCCGCGAGCGCGTACCATCCTGACGCGACGTGATAACCCATCCGCTCTCCGGGTGTCCAGCCGCGCGCCAATGGCGCGGCGCAGAGCTCGGCGATGATACTGTCCCACGGGCCGCTCGACCACGGCAGCACCGCACCGGGAAATCCTCCGGTGTGAGTCAGCACGTGACGGATCGTCACGGCATCTTTGCCGTTGCTCGCGAACTCTGGAATATGCCGCGCGACAGGATCATCGAGGTCCAGTTTTCCGCGCTCCCACTGCTGTGCGATCGCAACGGCGGTGACGGGCTTCACCGACGACATCCACAGCATCAGTGTGTCGGGCTGCATCGCGACGCCTTCGCGCGCTTCTCCGAACGCGAGGTCGGCGACGGCAGTGCCGTCGCGCGAAACGTAGAGTTGGGCGCCGAGATGTAGCCGGGCCGCGATCCCGCTCTCGATGACCTTTTTCGCCCGCTCGAGCATCGCGTCAGGAATCAGATCGCAGATCGCGCGCTGAGGTCACATATTTTCTTCGTCGCCGTCGGTCGAGCCCAGCTTCCGATAAGTGTTGGTGTTGCGCTCGTCGTCGAAGCGGCGCTGCGACTTGGCCTCGTGCTCCATATCCTGCTGGCAGTCGCGGCACAGGCGCGTAAACGGCATCGCGTTCAGCCGCTCTTCGGCGACTTCGAGCCCGCACGATTCGCAGACTCCGTAGGTATTGTCGTCGAGGCGCTCGAGCGCGTCGTCGATCTGCTTGACTTTTACGCGCTCGCGGTCCGACAGGATGAAATTGATCTCGCGGTCGCGCTCTTCAGAGGCGAGATCATAGGTGTCCATTCCTTCGTCCTTGTTGCCCTCGCGCTCGGCCCGCAGTTCGGACTCGATTTCGCTGTGCAATTTTTGCTTCATGTCCGCCAGATGCTCGCGCATCTTGGCCAGGAACTTTTTCCGACTCGTGGCGGCTGGTTTTTTAGCCATGATTTGCCACCCTCTCCTCTTCGCCGGGCGATGCCGCGGCGATACTCGCGTGAAGGTCGTAACTCAGGGCTCTTTCGATTTTAGCGCGGACAAACTCGCCGGGCTCCGCCTCTCCCTTCAGAAAGACTGAGCCGTCGATATCCGGCGCCTGACCCGGAGTTCGCGCGCGCAGGCGCGTGGCGCGTCCGGTAAGGGGGCCCTCAACCAGGACCTCAATTTCGCTGCCGACAAGGCCGCGATTCTTCCTGAGCGATATTTCCGCCTGGATCTCCATCAGGGCTGCGCGCCGGTCGCGTTTGACGCGTTCGGGGAGTTGCTCCGGCAGATCGAAGGCGGCGGTGTTTTCCTCGCGTGAGTAAGTGAAAACCCCCACGCGGTCGAACTCGATCTCGCGAACGAAATCGACCAGGCGGCCGTATGCGGCTGCGGTCTCGCCGGGGAACCCTACGATAAACGAGGTCCGCAGCACGACGCCGGGTATCTGCGAGCGGACCCGATCGAGCAACTTGCGCAGCGCTCCGCCCGAGCGCTCTCGGCGCATCGCGCGCAAAATCCCGTCGTCGGCGTGTTGCAGCGGAATATCAATATACTTCACCACCTTGGGAAGCTCGGCGATTGTGTCGAGCAACTCGTCGGTGACGAAATTCGGATAACAGTAGAGCAGCCGAATCCAGTGCAGATCTTCGATCGTTGAAAGCTCGCGCAGCAGCCCCGCCAGCGAGGCCGGATGCTCGAGGTCACGGCCAAAGGCGGTGAGATCCTGCGCGATCAGATTCAGCTCGCGCGCGCCGCCATCGACTAGTGCTCGCGCCTCGGCCACCAGGTCATCGATCGGGCGGCTTTCGTGGCGTCCGCGGATCTTCGGGATGATGCAGAACGCGCAGGTATGATTGCATCCTTCTGAAATCTTCAAGTAAGAGGTGAAGAAATTTCCGGTTTTGACTCGCGGCGCGGCGGCGCGCGGCAGCAGATGCGCCGCGCCCGGATATGGCATCGAGCGCGACTCGGGCGATTCGGTGCGGCGCAGAAGCTCCGGCAGATCGAGAAAATTTCCGGTGCCGACGAAGACGTCAACTTCGGGCAGCTTGACCCGCAGCTCTTCGCTGTAGCGCTGCGACAGGCATCCCGCGACCACCAGGCGTTTGCCGGTGCCGCGCTCCTTGACCGCGGCCGCCTCCATAATCGCGTCGAGCGATTCTTTCTTGGCGGCCTCGATAAACGCGCAGGTGTTGACGACGAGAATCTGCGCATCTTCGGGATCGAGTGTTATCTCGAACCCGGCTTGCGTGAGCGCACCCAGCATCAACTCGCTATCGGCGAGGTTTTTGGGGCAACCCAAAGTAAGAAGATGCACTTTCTCCATGATCAGCCGTTTGCGGGCATACATTTCTACTCGCCGCCATCAAGCGAGGCAATCGCTGTGCCAACAAAACGAAGAATTTATGAACGACAGTCAGTGGGGCTGCGTAGGAGCCACGATATCGGCACCCGCGGGAGGAGTGAAATTAAACTCGGAATCGGTAATTTCCACATTGTCACGCACATCGCTGAACTCGAGCGAGGTCGCGTTACCAAGCTGATCGACAATCTTCAGATGGCGAATATCTCCGCTCTTGGGTTCGATTCCGATTTCGATTGTATTGCCACCCTTCCGAGGCGTAAGCGTGACGTAGGTCAGCCCGCCGGCGGATGGGGACGTGGGCCGCGACGCGACAAAGTCTTTGCGGATATTTCCGGCGCCGAGCAGGAACTCGGTCACCCCCGGCGATCGGAGCGCGTTCTTCAGCGGAGTTTCGACCACCTGATTGAGGCCCGGATCGTAGCTGAACAGCGTCTGCCCGTCGCTGACCAACAATTCCTTGTTTGGAGATTCGAAGTCCCAACGCATCTTGCCCGGCTTGCGGAACGAGACAGTGCCTTCGCGGGTGCGGACGGGAGCGCCTACTCCTGCGATCTGCTCGGTGAACTTTGCGCTGAACGACCGCGTGGTCTCGTAATGATGTTGGAGCGCGTCGAGGGTCGCATCGAGGCTCGCGTCGGCGGACTTCGAGCGGTTGACGCCAACGGAGTTTCCCGCGATCGCCAACGTGGAAAGCGCAAGCAGAATCGTCGCGAACGCGGCGATCGCTTCTGGAACCGGCCGGCGTCCTATCGCTCGCGTCATATGGATAGCCGCTCAGCTAACGCCGCGCAGGCGCACCTCGCGAGGTTTGGCGCCGTCTGCCGGCATCACGATCCCTTCGCGCTCCATCTGCTCGACCATCCGCGCCGCACGATTGTAGCCGATACGCAGGCGGCGCTGTATCATCGAGATGGATGCCTGGTTGGATTCGAGCACTATCCTGACCGCCTCGTCGTACATCTCGTCATGCTCGTCGTCGCCGGCGCCTCCACCGTCATCGCCGGGCGCCTTGGTTTCGAGGATCTCCATCCGATACTCGGGCGCGCCCTGTTCACGCAGAAAATCGGTGAGTTTGCGGATTTCATGCTCGGAAACAAACGGACCGTGCAGGCGGCGGAGCTTCGCCGTGCCCGGCGGCATGAACAGCATGTCGCCCGCGCCGAGCAGGCGTTCGGCGCCGATTGAGTCGAGGATAGTGCGCGAATCGACACGCGAGGTCACCTGGAACGAGATGCGCGCCGGCAGATTCGCCTTGATGATCCCGGTGATGACATCGACCGACGGACGCTGCGTCGCCAGGATCAGATGGATTCCCGCGGCGCGCGCTTTTTGCGCAAGGCGCGTGATATCGCGCTCGACGGTCTTGCCCTCGCTCAGCAGCAGGTCGGCCAGCTCGTCGATAACGATCACGATCTTCGGAAGCTTTTTGTGCTCGAGCGGTTCGGCTGTCGAGTCGATACCGTGGCTGCCGCCGCCGGGCCCGGACGCGGCCTTAAGATCGGTCACCGAGGCGCCGGACGCGAGCGCGTGATTGTAGCCGTCGATTCCGCGCACGCCGAGCTCGCGCATCTTCATGTAGCGGCTTTCCATCTCCTGCGTGGCCCACAGCAGAACCGCGGCGGCCTTTTCCGGATCGACGACCACGGGGACTAGCAGATGCGGAATATTCTCGTAAACCGACAGCTCGAGCATCTTGGGATCTACCAGGATGAGACGCACGTCGTCGGCAGTCGCGTTGAAGAGGATCGACGCGATCATGGTGTGAATCGAGACCGACTTGCCGGTGCCGGTTGCGCCCGCAATCAGCAGATGCGGCATCCGCGCCAGATCGGCGGCGACCGGCCGCCCGGCGATATCTTTGCCGAGCGCGATCGTTAGCTGGCTGCCTTCGGCGGAAAATTCCTCGGCTTCGAGGATCTCGCGCAGATAGACGCGCTCGCGTTTGCGATTGGGAACCTCGATTCCCACGACGGCTTCGCCCGGCACTGGAGCCTGGATTCGTACGGCGGCGGCTCGCAGCGCCATCGAAAGGTCGTCGGAAAGATTTACGATCTGGCTGACCTTGATTCCCGAGCCCGGCTCGAACTTGTACATCGTGACCACCGGGCCGGGCTGAACCTCGGCCACGCGCCCTTCGACGCCGAAATCCGCGAGCTTCTGTTCGAGCACGCGCGCGCTGCGCTCGAGCGCGCCTTCATCGACCTGCGTATGCTCCGCGGGCGGCATGTCGAGCAGCGCGGGCGGTGGAATTTTGTACGCGCCCTTGATGCGCGGCTTGGCGTTAGCCGCCTCTTTGCGTTTGTCGCGCGCGGGAACTTCGCGCAGCTCGATCTTCCGGACCTTGAGCGGCGCGGGCTTGCCATCGCGATCGGGATCGAACTCGCCGATCGCGTCAGACAGCTCGACAATTCGCGCCCCGCGTCCACCCGAGTCATCCGCCAGATCGTAGTCCGAGTCGCGCCGGGACCGCGGTCGAAGCCTGCCTGCCGCCGCGACAGCCAACTCAGTCGGTGCCCGCTTGAGCATCAGGGCGATCCCACAAACCACCGCGAGCATCACGGCCAGGTAGCCGCCCGCGAGATTCAGCGATGCGGCGAGGACGCCCGCGATCGCGACTCCGAGTGCGCCGCCGAAATGCGCGTCGTTCAGGTCGAACAGGCCGCCCGCGGTCGCGAGCGCGACTAGAATCATCGCTCCGCCCGCAATCTCGCGCGTCAGAGTGGCAGCCGGAATGCGCGACCATACCCGAGTCGCGAGCGCGATAATCAATGCGAGCATCGCGTACGATTGATAGCCAACTATTGCGCTCATCGCAGACGCCAGCGCGTCGCCTACGGGGCCGCCCAAGTTGGGAGTGCGTCCAAGATCGAAGCAGACCAGGCTTGCGACGGCGAACGCCGCGATCGCGATCAGTCCGAGCGCCCAAAGCTCGCGCGCGATACGGCTGGGCGGCTGCGCCGGCTCCAACATCGCCACCGGCTCGGACGCGGCGGCGGGAGCGCCTTGTGGCGGGCCCTTGATACTCTTGCTGGCGATGAGACTCAGACCTCCACGATCAACGGAATCACGAGCGGGCGCTTATCCAGCTCGTCGCTGAAGTAGCGGCGCACGGCGCGCGTCACTTCGTCTTTCAGCATTATCTCGCCCGCGCTCATCGGTCCGCGGTAGAGCGCAAGGCGCGCCGCAAGCTCTTCGCGCGCGCGGCGCATGTGTTCAGAGGTTCCATTTCCGCTGACCAATCCCCGCGACACAAGGTCCGGTCCGGCAACCATCTTGCCGGTCTTCGCCGACACGACGATCACGGCGGTGACGGTGCCGTCGCGTGCGAGGATCCTGCGTTCGCCGACGAGCGCCGGGTCGCCGGGCTCGCCGCCTTCGATCACGACGCGCCCCGCTTCCACCGCGCGTCCACGATGAGCCCCCGCGCCATCGAGAATCAGGGTGTCGCCGTCTTCGAGTACAAAACAGTTGCGTTCCGGCACTCCAGCTTCGATCGCGAGGGCGACATGGCGAATCAGATGGCGGTACTCGCCGTGAATTGGAACAAAATTCGCGGGGCGCGTAAGGGCGATCATTTCGGCCAGTTCGTCGCGGCTGGCGTGGCCGGAGACGTGCACCGGCGCGACCGATTCGTAGATCACCTCGGCGCCGGATTTGTAGAGCCGATTTATCAGGGTGCCGATGGTGCGTTCGTTGCCCGGGATAAAGCGCGACGAAAGGACGACTACGTCGCCCGGTTCGAGCGAGACCCGCGGATGCGTTCCCGCTGCGATTCGCGCCAACGCGGAAAGCGCCTCGCCCTGGCTGCCGCTGGCAAGGTAGGCGAGCCGGCCCGCTTCGAGGAACTCGGCCTCGCCCGGTTCGATAAACATCCCGGGAGCGAACGCGAGCTGGCCGGTTTCCGCGCCGAGCCGCACGCTCTCCGCCATCCGGCGTCCGAGCGGAACGACGCGGCGTCCGAACTCGCGCGCGACTTCGGCGACTTGACGAATGCGATGCAGATGCGAGGAAAAGGACGACAGGAAAAATCGCCGCCGCGTGCGCGAGACGATTTCGCGCAGAACCGGTTTGAGCGAACTCTCCGAGCCGGAGCGCCCTACCCGCTCGACGTTGGTCGAATCCGAGAGCAGCAGCGCCACGCCCTCTTGTCCGAGCTCCGCAAAGCGCTCGCGATCGAAGAGTTGGCCGTCAACCGGGTTATCGTCGATCTTGAAATCGCCGGTATGGATAATCGTGCCGGCCGGTGTGCGAATCGCAATCGCCATCGAGTCGGGCGTCGAATGGGTTACGCGGATCGGCTCGATATTGAATGGCCCGAGAGTAAAAGCGCGCCGCGGATGCATCGCGCGCAGCTCGGCCTCGCAGGCAAACCCCGCCTCCGCGATTCTGCGCCGCACGAACGCGAGCGTTACGCTGGTCCCATAGACCGGGGCCTTGATTCGGCGCAGGAGATGCGGCAGCGCGCCGATATGGTCCTCGTGCGCGTGGGTCAGAACGATTCCGTCGAACTTTATGCGGCTCGATTCGAGCCACGCGAGCTCCGGAATATAGACTCCGGCGCCGAGCAACGGTTCCTCGGGAAACATTACTCCGCAATCGATAATCACTCCGCGACCCGCGCACTCGATCACCATCAGGTTAAGGCCGATTTCGCCCAACCCGCCGAGCGCCGCGATTCTAACCGGAGTGGCTGTGGAAGTGCTTTCCGCCATCACCCTAATCCCACCCGTCCCACTGCACCAAATTTAAGTATATAGAGTTGAAAATGAGGCCGAAAGGTGGCTTGCGGACCGAATGCGCCGGAGCGGGCGCGGCTGTTCACAGGCTTTTCAGCTCTGGCTTGCGTCAGCGCCAAGTGGAGGTTAGCGTTTCAATTGCGGAGGTGGAATTCGATGTCGGTGAACAAGGTGATATTGATCGGCAGGCTCGGGAAGGATCCCGAGATCCGCTACACCGCCTCGCAGCAGGCGGTCGGCAATTTTTCAGTCGCAACCTCCGAACGCTTTACCGATCGCGGCGGCTCCAAGCAGGAACGCACGGAATGGCACAATATCGTCGTATGGGGAAAGACGGCGGAGCTATGCGGCCAGTACCTGAAGAAAGGACGCGAGGTGTATCTCGAAGGGCGTCTGCAGACGCGCAACTATGAGGCCAAGGACGGCAGCGGCAAGCGTTACGTGACGGAGATCGTCGCACAGACGGTGCAGTTCCTGGGCGGACGTCCGGGCGGCGTTGGCGACGAGGCCGGAGAAGCACGAGGACCAGCCGCAAGCGCAGGAGCCTCCCACGCGGGCGACGACATAGCCCCGATGGAAGACGAAGACATCCCCTTCTAGGCATCGTGAATTTGACGGGCGCCTCACGGGCCGCCCCTACAGAGAAATTCGATTCAGTTCGTAGGGCCCGTCGAGACGCGCCCCGCCTGGTTTAACCGGCGACGTCATCGGAACGTCCGCGATTTCGATGCGCTCTTTGCGATTAGGCGATTCGCCGAAGGGTCGGAGGCGCGGGGATATTCGCGTCGGCGCCGAGAGCGATGGCAAAGAACGCATCGAGCGCGCGGCGAAACTCGGCTATCGCCAGTCCCATGTGCGAATCAGGAAAATCGTCGAGCTTTTCGGAAGCCTTTGCGAAGAGCTTCGACGCACCCTCGCGATTGCCGCGCTGCGCATGCAGAATCGCGACGGCGGCCTGGATGAGTCCCTGGTAGAAACGTTTGTCCTCGCCATGCGCGTGCTTCCAAATCTCTTCCCACGCCTCATGGCATTCAAAGAACTTGCCCGCGTTGAACAGAGCAAGTCCTTCGTCGAACCATTCGCGATCCGCCTTCAGCGCCATCACGCGCGAGCATAGCGGATCGGGCGACGCCCCGCTTCGGCCTTGGGCCCGATGCCTAATTCTTCTTTGCGCCGGGTTCCAGCTCTACTTTGCACGGCTCGAGGACGCGGACGACCATGTTGTAGAAGGCGACGTTCTGCACCAGCTCCATCATCTTGCGAGTGTCGAGGAATTTGGTGCAGGCGCTCCATGTTCCGTCCGATACGCGAATCTTCTCGGTCGCTTCGGTGGCGTAGCGGATCACTGCGCGCTCGTCGTCGGTAAAGGCCTTCGACTTTTCCCAATCTGCGAGCGCGTTCAGTTGGTCATGCGTTAAACCCGCGCGCAGACCCAAGTTCCAGTGATGCGTGAATTCGTATTGCGCGTCAGCGATTCGCCCTACCGTCAGAATCGCGAGCTCGCGGAGCTTCGGGTCGATTGCGGTACCGTTGCGAAGCTCTCCGCCCAGCGCGAGGAATCTGCGCAGAAGCTTGGGCGTGTTCGCCAGCGCGCGAAAGATATTGCCGACCGGAGTTCCGCGCTCGCGGACCATGTTGTCATAAATCTCGCGATCGGCTTCGGGCAAATCCTCACGATTCAAATACGGCACGCGCGCAGCCATGACGAACCTCCGGCTTTCCTCGATGCGTCCGTTATGCGAACAGCATCTCCGACATCGCGCCGCCCGGCGGGATCATCGGCATCACGACTTCGTCCTTCGGGATCGCCACGTCGATCAGCACCGGCCCCGGAGTCGCGAACGCTTCCTTCATCGTCCTGGGAAGATCCTTCGCGGTCTCCACGTGGAAGCCGCGCGCTCCGTATGCGTCAGCCAGCTTGACGAAGTTCGGCACCGACATCGCGGAGTACGAATAGCGCTCCTGATAGAATTTTTCCTGCCACTGGCGAACCATCCCGAGGAAATAGTTGTTCAGGATGATCACCTTGATATCAACGCCGTACTGCACCGCGGTGCCGAGCTCCTGGATGTTCATCTGGATCGAGCCGTCGCCGGAGATGACCACGACTTTCTTGTCGGGCGCGGCGAACTTGGCGCCGATTCCCGCCGGCAGTCCGTAGCCCATCGTGCCGAGGCCGCCAGAGGTTAGCCACGAACGCGGATTCTCGAACGGGAACATCTGCGCGACCCACATCTGATGCTGCCCGACGTCGGTCGCGACAATCACGTCGCCCTTGGTGATGTTGTAGAGCTCGTCGATTACTTGAGTTGGCGAGATGAGGCCGTCTTTGCGACCGTCCTTGCCGTTTTCATAGAGCGGCTTGTCTCTCTTCCACTGGAGAATCTGCTGATGCCATTTCTGCCACTCGGGCCGCTTCTTAGCGATATTCTCGCGGCCCTTGACGGTGGCAAGAATATCCATCAGCACCGACTTGATATCGCCAACGATCGGAATATCCACTCTGACGTTTTTCGAGATCGACGACGGGTCGATATCGATATGGATGATCGATTCAGCCTTGGGCGCGAAGTCCGCCAGGCGTCCAGTCACTCGATCGTCGAAGCGCGCGCCGACCGCGATCAGGCAATCGGTGTTGGTCACTGCCGTGTTGGTGCCGTACGAGCCATGCATCCCGAGCATCCCGAGCCGCAGCGGATCCGACGCCGGCATCGAGCCTAGCGCCATCAAGGTTTCGGTCACCGGGATTCCAAGCCCGCGGGAAAGTTCGCGTAACTCCGCCGCGGCGCCGGACCATTGCACGCCGCCGCCGACATAGAAGAGCGGCCGCACGCTATTTTCAATCGCCTCGACCGCGCGGTCGATCTGGCGGGGATTACCGCGAATCGTAGGCTTGTAGCCGCGCAGCTCGACCTTGTCAGGAAGTTTGAAGGTATGCTCGGCGATCTGCACGTCCTTGGGCAGATCGACGACCACCGGACCGGGACGTCCGCTACCGGCGATATAGAACGCTTCCTTGATGATCCGCGCGACGTCCTTAACGTCTTTGATTAGATAATTGTGCTTGGTGCAGGGCCGCGTGATTCCGACGATGTCGGCCTCCTGAAAGGCGTCGTTGCCGATAAGCGAGGTCGAGACCTGCCCCGTGATTACGACCATCGGAGTCGAATCCATGTAGGCGTCGGCGATCCCGGTGATGGTGTTGGTCGCACCCGGTCCCGAAGTAACCAGCACGACTCCTGGCTTGCCGCTGACGCGAGCGAAGCCCTCGGCCATGTGGGTTGCGCCCTGCTCATGGCGAACGAGGACATGCTTGATTTTGGAGTCGAGGAGCGCGTCGTAAGTGGGAAGGATCGCGCCGCCGGGGTAGCCGAAGATCACGTCCGCGCCTTCGGCGAGCAGAGTTTCGATAACGATTTGTGCGCCGGTCAGTTTTTTCATCGATCAGCCGTCATTTTAAAGGAAACGCCTCCAAGTGACCAAAGTTATATCACGCTGGCAAAGGGCACAACTTGCGCTCCAGAGCCCAATGCCTCAGAGCGCGCAATCGATTGCCGCCAACTCATGAAGATCCTCATCCCGGCCGCATGCGGATTGTCGCCCGGCCGATCGGCGAGCCGTTTGAGTTCTTCCGCGACCCGCGCAATCTCGATTCGTGTGCGCCAATGAACCGGCTCGCAGTACAGGCGCGGCAACACGGAAGTCGCAGATCAGGTCGAGTATGCGATGCCGCTGAGGCGGCCCGGTTAAATCGCGTACCGGCTATCGTCGCGCGCAGCCTGAAACAGATCTTCGACTATCGCGAGTCCGTGCTCGCCCGGATGCTTGTCTCTCAATAGCTCTTTTTGGGATTCAGAGCGCCCTTGCCGAGCTGCGCGTTCTGAACCTCGAAGGTGCGATCCAGTGGCGCGAACATCCCGGTGATCGTCATCTGCTGACCCGGCTCAATCTTTTCGAAGGCGTCCGAATTGATGCCCTGCACCACGAAGTTCGGCTGATGGGTTTTGACGTACTGCCAGATGTCGGGAAACCGCACCCGATCGCTCATCGTGTTTACGTAGCCGTCGTCGAGCACGAACTTGTACTTCTTGGCGCCAACGCCCATCGTGACGACTCTCTGATCGCCGAAAACCTGGCCTGGCGCGGGTTTGGTGATAACGATCGTGGTCGGGATCGGCATCCCCATCGCACTCATCTGTGCGCGGGCCACCGGCGCGGATACGGCCACGAGAGAAATTGCCGCAACGATCGCGAAGGCGGCAAGCGCGACGCGCGGTAGCTT
>JBOHWH010000105.1:0-16394 GCA_050736695.1 Binataceae bacterium (SeqCode)
GAGTATGCAAGCGTGATGTTCTGCATGGCCGTCCGGAATCCTTCGACTCCGGCCGCGGCGGCCTCCGCTCAGGATGACGGAAGGGAGCGCCGCGGCAGGCCAACAAATTCATAAACTCTCAGGATGACGGAAGGGGTGGCCGCAGCTCTCAAGATGATGGAAGGGGTGGCTGCGGCGGCCCGGATTCCGAATAGATTCACAGCCTCTCAGGATGACGGAAAGGCGGCGCGCAACGAGTCCAAAAAATTCACAGACTCTTAGGATGACGGAAGGGTGGCCCAGCGTGGCCGCCCTCTTCATTTATTTGCCGCTGGTCGATTAGTTCCGCGCTACTTCTGATTCGCCCATTCCAGCGCGTAGACGCGATTGGGGGCGGTGAGGCCCTTCAGTTCCAAGTCGCGGCCCGCGTCGAACTTCAGCTCGCCCGCGCCTGCGGTCAGATCTTTCAGCGTCGCCGAGACCAGGATTTCGCCGCCGTGTGCGCGCACTCCCCGTTCTTATTCTGCTCGATGCGCGGCTGGCGCTTGCTCAGTTAGAAGGGTCAGATTGTGCGCGCTATTGACCAGGCTTACGTGCGTGAAAGCTTGCGGGAAATTTCCGACCTGGCGCTTAAGGACTGGATCGTATTCTTCAGAGAGCAGGCCCAAGTCGCTGCGCAATGATAGCAGCCGTTCAAAGATCTCCCTGGCCTCGCGGTAACGGCGGGTGAGTGCAAGATTGTCGACCAGCCAGAAGGTGCAGGCCAAAAATGCGCCCTCGCCGGGCGGAAGTCCGTCCACACCGGTCTCCGTCTGATAGCGGCTGACCAGGCCGTCATGCACCAGCTCGCGCTGGATTGCTGCGACGGTTCCGACCACGCGCGGATCGCCCGCGGGCAGAAATCCAACCAGCGGCATCAACAACAGCGACGCGTCGAGTGCGCGCGAACCGTAGTACTGGACGAAAGCGTTACGCTTGGTATCGAAGCCGCGAGTGTATACGTCGCGATGAATCTCGTCGCGCATCGCCCGCCATTTTTCGAGCGGGCCTTCGGCCTTGAAGCGTTCGATCGCCTTGACCGCGCGGTCGGCCGCGACCCATGCCATCACCTTGGAATAAGTAAAATCGCGGCGCGGGCCGCGCACTTCCCAAATCCCGCTGTCGGGCTGGCGCCATCCGGTCTCCAGAAATTCCATCAGGGCGGTCTGCACGCGCCAGGCGTCGTCCGCCGGCGCGATTCCATATTTCATCGCCACGTGCATCGAGTCCATCACTTCGCCGTACACGTCGAGCTGAAGCTGATCGTGGGCGCCGTTGCCGACCCGCACGGGTGCGCTTTTCTCATAGCCGGGCAGCCATGGCAGCTCGAATTCCTGGAGCATCCGCTCGCCCGAAAGTCCGTACATGATTCGAGTGTCCTGCGGATGCCCGGCGACGGCGCGGACCAGCCATTCGCGCCATTCGATAGCCTCTCGCGTGTAGCCGGAGATCAGCAATGCGTACAGCGTCATTGTTGCGTCGCGGAGCCAGCAGTATCTGTAATCCCAGTTGCGCTGGCCGCCGATAACCTCGGGCAACGAAGTCGTCGGCGCGGCCACTATCCCGCCGGTCCGCTGATGAGTCAGCGCCTTGAGCGTGATCAGCGAGCGCAGAACCGGCTCGCGCCACTCCCCTTTGACGGTGCATCGCTCGGACCATTCGCGCCAGAACGCCATGGTCTCCGCCAGCATCCGCAGCGGATGCCGGGTTCCCGGTTCATGGTCGTTCGATGGATACCAGGTGAGAGTGAACGGGACCGTTTGTCCTTCGGCGACACTGAACGAGCCGACGGTCGTGAAATCCTTGCCGCGCAGGCGCGCCGAGGTTCTTACCCGCACCGCGTTGGGTCCTGCAATCGCACGCAGTCCGAAATTGTTGCCGGTGACCCACGGGATGGTGCGGCCGTAATCGAATCTGAAGGAAAGCTCGGTGTGCATCTGCGGATTTCCACGCTTGCCGCGAACGATCCGGATTACATCGACGCGATCGCCATGCTCCTCGACCGGCATGAAATCCGTGACCACGGCCACTCCGTCTTTGGTCTCAAATTCGGTCTCGAGGACCAGCGTGGAGTCCAGGTAACGGCGCCGCACCGCGACGGTTTCGCCTTCGGGCGCGATTAGCCATCGGCCGTTCTTGGGCGTGCCGAGCAGCGCGGCGAAGCATGCGCCGGAATCGAACCTTGGCATGCATAGCCAATCAATTGAGCCATCTTTGCCGACTAACGCGGCGGTGTGAGTATTTCCGATGAGTGCGTAGTCTTCGATTCTTGAGCCCATAAGGTAGTTCCCGAGATTGTTTCCGACGAAATCATTTCCCGCCAAAAGTCTTTTGCCAAACCTTGTTTGCGATGATGGTACACCGATTGCCATAAAAAAGCCTTGGATTGATAAACTCGGTGCTGGGACTTTTGCCGCTGCGCGACATCGAGCTGGCGCGTTCCGAACAGGATGACGCGCGCGAAATCGTGTTGCGCATCCCGCGCTCAGAGCGGTTGGAAAAGCAGTTGATCAAAGAAGCGGAAGAAGGCGACGTGGAATTCGCCGGTGCGCCCGCATCGCCAGGATCAGTTCAAACCGTAGCCGACCACGAACCGAGGCAAACCGCGGGCGTCCATTGAGAGCTAAAGACGCGCTGACACTCCACCGCGAGTGACCGGATTCATTTCACCGCACGCGCGATGAGGTCGTTGATCACCTCGAGGTCGATCGGCTTTGTCAGCACGTCCACCACCAGCCCGCGCCGCGGATCGCTCCGGCCAATCTCGCTGACCCATCCTGTCACCAGCAGAACTTGGGTGCCGGGCGCGATAATCGCAGCCTGCTCGGCGAGTTCCCATCCGTTCATCCCCGGCATCCCGATGTCGCAGATAACGAAGTCGAAGTGCGCGCCGCTGCGCAGATGACTAAGTCCGTCATAGCCGTTAGCGGCGGTCGCGACGATGTAGCCCTTGCGCTCGAGGCCTTCGCGCAGCGCGTCCAGATTATCCAGGTCATCGTCGGCTATCAGGATCTGCAGCGCACGCGTGTGGCCCGGTCCGTTGTGGTTTGCGGGTTCGCGGGCGGCGGCGCCGGAAATCGGCGCCGGATGTTCAAACTCGCCGGCTGGAACCGATAGCGTGATTACCGCGTCGGCGCCGTCGCGATCGCCGACTCGAAGGCTGGCGCCCAGCCGCGCAATCAGTCCCGACTGCGCCAGCGAGCGCGAGATTCCTCCGGCTTCGAAGACCGCGCTGTCTATCGATCGCGGCAATTGCGCGGTGCCCTCGTCCGCCAAGTGATGCTGTTCGATCGCGACGATCAAATGCCCGGGGTCGGCCGACGCATCGACCATCACGGCTCCTCCCGACGGCATCGCATCGCAGACGCTCAGAATCAGCCGTTCGAGGACTTCGCTCAAATCCTCGGGAACCAGCATCACCGTCTTGAGCGCGCCGATTTCGAGATCAACATGCGGCACGCGGCTGCTACTGGGATAGCGCTGCCGCACTCGCTCACGCACCCGCTCGATCGTTGCGCGGATTAAGTCCGACGGCTCGATTGAAACCGGCACGCCCGGTTGCGCGCCAAAGCCGCTCTGCACGCCCCGGGTGACATTGTTCGCCTCACCCAGCAGGTGCCGGAGTCGATCGAGGTTATCGATCTCGGCGGGAGTGCTTGCCGCCGCGCGCAACATCCCGATCCGCAGCGACATCGCATTCAAAATGTTGTTCAGGTCATGCGCCAGCGCCGACGCCTGCAAGCGCCTCTGAAGCGCACCTCCCGCGGCCGAGGCCGCCTCGCGCACGCGCATCAGCTCGCCGCGCATCCGCACGCTTTCGGTGATATCGATAAGCACGCAGGTGAAGCGGCTGTCGGAGTGCCATCGCGAGCGCGATTTCAGGATCGTCATCGCGACCCAAAAATTGCTTCCATCGCGGCGCACCCGGATGCCTTCTTCGGCGAAACGGCCCAACTCGGACGCAACGCGCAGGGCTTCGCCGGGCCGATTGCGCCTCAATTCCTGCGGGAGATAAAGCAGGCCGAAAGAGTGCCCGATCATTTCGTCCGAACTGTATCCGGTCATCCGTGTGGCGCTGCCGCTCCATCCGGTGATCTTCCCGGACCGATCGAGCGTCATGATCGCGGAGTCTTTTATCGAAAGCGAAAGCTTGTCGAACAACTCGGACTCGGACCGTCCTCCGGCCCAGTCAGCGATATTGTTCCGAGTGCGCTTGGTTCCCGAAGCGATGCGTCGGATCGCTTTGCGGATTGATCTCGGCCTGCGCGGCATCGGGATTACCGCACGGCGCGTGAGCGCAATGGGATCGCGCTTCGACGGGGAGCAATGCAGAAGGTTTCGGTGTATGGCGGGCGAATTCTTGACGAAATCGTACTGTGGAAAAGCTTCACGTTTCCCATTGCGGTCCCGAAAGAATGAGAATGCAGCCCAATCCGCACAGGCATAACGGGGGCGGAGCACTATCTGTGCCACTAAGAGCTGCGGGCGTCGCGCATATGCGTCGGTTCATTGCGTGCGTCTGCCGCAGAGACCCTGGCGCGGCTCTGATCAGCGCCGATCTGCGATTCGTGATGGCTCGCCGGCCGCGTGGCGAATCGGGTCAGGATAAAGCCCGCAAGAATTGCCGCCACGCCGCTGATCGCGAGTGACTGCCACCACGGCAGCCATTGGTGCAGCAGCATAATCAGCGCAGCTAGAAGTGTAACGCCGCCCGCCAGCATCGCGAAGCCCGCGATCAGGCTCGCGACGACCCGATCGAGCATGCCCGAGAAGATCGGAACGAGCGAGTTCTCGAAGAGTTCGAGTTCAACTCGAATCACCCGGGTCAAATCTTCGACCACGCGCTGGGCAAGCTCGGGCCAACTTATATTTCCCGACGCCTCGCGCGGGGGCAGCGAAGGCGATGAATCCCCTGGATGTGAAGGGTGCGAAGGATGAGTACTCATCGCCCGGCGTGCTCGATCTCCGGCTTTTCATGATCCTTCCCGAATCGGCCGGCAAGCAGAAACCCTCCTGCCGCCGTCATCAGGCGGAGCACCAGAAAGTTGTCGTCAATGGTTCCCAAAAGAAGGCCCGCGGCTGCGGCAGTGACTACCGCGGCCATCGAGTAGCGTTCGATAATCCTGTCAGGCTGAAGCTGATCGCCGATCTCTTCGGCTCTCTCGTTCACTTCCGCCAGAGTCTGATGAAGCTGCTCCTTTGCCTGTACGAGCTGTGCTTCGAGACGATCGGTGTCGTTTCCCATTGTTGTCACCCAACCCGGAGATAGCGTCGAGAACTATTTTCGGAGCGACGATCCGCATCGCGTAAAAAACCATCGCCCTGCCGATCCAGGTGCGCAGGCCGCCGCCCATGATGAAGCCTGCTCCGGTGGCCAGGCCGACCGCCGCCAGTGGGTTCTGTTTGATGCTCTCTGCCAGTGCTGACTTATCGAGAATCAGCCCGGGCAATTCCGTGTCCGATTCCATGGCCATTGCGCTGCTACAGGGAAATCCGCCGAATGACTTGGGCGGCGACGTATCCCACCAGGAACGCTCCAGCGATCGCGAGAAGAGGTTCGCGCTTCACGAAATCGAGCATGTTTTCGCCGGCCCGGCTCGCGTAATCAAGCGATTTTTCGCCGTATTCGCGCATACTGTCGTAGCCGTTCTCTAAAGCCGCGCGACCGGCTTTGCGTGCGTTGCCCAATGCCTCGGCTCCGGCTGCCAAACCGCCTTCGAGTTTGTTGTCTTCCATCTTACTCGACCTCCAAGCGCCAATGTTCCAAATGCGATATTTAGCGATCTTCGACTGAGCCGCGCGATTGGACCAAATTGGGCGTGCGCCGCCGTTGCGAGCCCGGCTCGTGCGAGAAATGCGAGCAATATCGTTGCCATCGGGCCGAGGCCGAAAATGGTCAATATCTCATTGCATTATTGTGTTAAATTCCGGAACGTGTAAAAACGATGCATCGTGTAAAATCGCCCGAAGCGGTATGCCCCGAACCCCCGGAGCGATTACAAGAATTTCGAGTTGGCGCTCGCTGATCCCGGGTCGAGTATGAATCGTTTGCGAGGACGCTTTCTGGCTGCATTTCTGCTCTTGCAGCTAATCCCGACGATCGCGATCGCGATGTTCTCGCTGTCGTACACGGTCAAGAACGTCGTCAACGGTATCGCCGACTCCGGCACCCTGATGACCGAGCAGATCTACCAGCAGATTCGCGCCACGTTGGAGACTTCGCACACTGATCCGGCCGCGGCTCTGGAAAGCGATCCCGAGCTCAAATCTCTTCTCGCATCGACCCAGGCATTCGGATGGGCTGTCGTGCGCGCGCGTGTGCTGGACGCCCAGGGCAGGGTGATGGTCACGTCCGACGACGAGGGGACCGGAAAAACGCAGCGCGTGCTGCCCCCGATGCGCGTGCTGCAAGAAACGCTTTCGGACTGGTGGCCGTTCGCAGCGCTTCGTGCGCTATCGGCCAACCGGGAATACGCGATCTTGCGGCCGATCGACGTTGCCGGCAAATCCTTCGCGACCATTTCGGTGAACATCACGACCCTGCTGATCGCGGCGCAGACGCGACGCCTTGCGACGATATTTGCCGCATTCGTGGCGGTTGATCTGATTGCCGTCATGATCGCCGCGCTCGTGTTGCGCAACCTGATGTTCGAAGGCTTCAGCCTGATCGCCGCTGGCTTGGGCCGTTCTGAGAAAGAACGCGCCGAAGAGCGCTCGGTTGACGGCGCCCGCAACGATCTAAGCGGCCTTGCCGATCGCTTCAAGCGCCTCTCGCGCCAAGTCCATTCCGAGTCCGGCCGCTGGGAGACCAAACCCAGCCACGCTTTCGACATGATTCGTTCGATTCGCGACGGAGTCGTGCTCCTCGACGGCGAGGGCACCTTGCTCTTTGCCAATCCCGAGGCCCATGCCGTCCTGGGCCTCACCCGGACCGGCACTGCCGAGGGACGACCGCTGAGCGTCCTCTTGCGCAGAGACCATCCGCTGGTCTTGATGGCCGAGGCCGCACTCGAGTCCGGCGCGGAGGCGCACGACGTTCCGATCAAGGCCGGCGATCCCGGCTCTGAACGCGCCTCGATGCTGGTATCGTTTTTCCGGCTCGGGAGCAGCCGCAACCCGATGGGCCTGCTGCTGGTGCTGCGCGACATGAACGCGGTGCACGAGCTGGAAAGCGTGGTCGAATACTCCAGCCGGCTGGCTCGCCTAGGCGCGCTGATCTCGGGCGTGGCGCATCAGTTGCGCAGCCCCCTGCAATCGATGGCTCTGCGGCTTGACCTGCTGCGCGACGACGCCGAGTCGGGCCGCGATATCGGCCGCCATCTCGAGCATCTGCGCAAAGATGCGCGCCGGCTCGATCAGTCGGTGGAAGCGATGCTGCGGTTCATGCGGCCGGCCGAGCTCAAGCTGAGCGAGTTCAACCCCAACGATCTGCTGACCGAGCTCACGGGGGCGGGCAGGCCCGACAACGTCACGATCACGTTGCGGCTCGATTCTAAACTGCCTCGGATTCGGGCGGATCGCGCGATGCTGTCAGAGGCGCTTGCAAACCTGATCCAGAACGCGATAGAGGCGATGCCGAACGGCGGTCCGGTGACACTGATTAGCGCCGCTAACAATGGGATGGTCGAGCTGGAGATTTCGGATCTTGGCGAAGGCATTTCGCCGGACAAGATGGAGCATATTTTCGACTTGTACTATACGACCAAGCGCGAAGGGAGCGGACTCGGTCTCCCGCTTGCTCTGCGTGCGATCGAGTTGAACCAGGGCACCATCGAGATCGCATCCAACCTCGGCGAAGGAACCACGTGCAGGATCAAGTTTCCGGCGGCGGCGGATGCGGCGCGGTTGTCCATCGCTTCACAGGATTCGCGGTAAGCCGCCAGCCTCGCATTGCGTCCGCTCGCCAAAATTCCTGCCGCCCTGATCCTCGCGGTGACAATCGCAACTTGCGCCGAGTGGCAGCCGTTCTATCAGCCGCCTCAAAGTGCGCCGCCTGATCCCGCGGCGACGATCGCGCCAACGCAGACTCCTTCGGCGACTCCAACTCCGGTCACCAATACCGCGGCCGATGACAACGCGGCCCAGGCTGCCATCCAGAAGGCCAATCGCGCCGCTGTGAAAGCCGCCGAGGCCGCAAAGATCGCCGCCGAAGCTTCGGCTGCCGCGCGAGCTGCCGCCGAAGCCGCCGCCACGGTGACGCACGCCGCTCCACTGCCCGCACAAGCGTCATCTCCCGCAAGCAGTATGGCGGCAGGCTCGTCTTCCGCGAACGCGACGGCGCCGACACGGGCGCTGGCCGCTCACTCGACTCCCGCCCGAGTTACGGATCCATCCACCGAGCATCGCGCCGAAGCTGTCAAATCGATTGAGCAGGTGAGCGCATCGGTTGGACGAATCGATCGGGCTCATCTCGGTGATACCGATGCCGAAACCTACGACCTTGCGGTTAGCCTGCTCGACAGCGCCCGGAAGCAGTTGACCCGCGGACAGTACGCGGCAGCGGCCAGCCTTTCGCACAAAGCCGCGATTCTGCTGAGCACGATTCCCGGGAACTAATTTCGTCTGGTTGAACTCGACTTCGAGCGTCTCGGGCGTGTCGATTAGAGATTGTTCATACCTCTGGCCCGAGTCTATAACTTATTTACATCCGGTAATTTTTGCCGAACGGCGCCTCCGCAAGTCAATGTTTTGCTGGCCTTTTCGGATGCGGCAATTGCCAATTTCGTCGCGAGGTTTTGTGATGGGGCATGCAACTCGGATCCTGGTCGCAGAAGATGACGTATCGACTCATGAGACTTGGCGCGAGTCGCTGGCCGCATGGGGTTACGGCGTCGAAGTCGCGGAGGACGGCGTTCGGGCACTCGAGCTGATCAAGTCGTTCAATCCCCAGCTCCTGCTCGCCGACGTTAAGATGCCGCGCAAGAACGGACTCGATCTGCTACGCGACGTCCGCGAGATGGGAGTGAATCTGCCCACGATCATGATTTCGGGCGAAGGCGACATTCCCGAAGCGGTCGAAGCGATCAAGCTCGGCGCCGTCGATTACCTGCGCAAACCCGTCGATCCGCCGCATCTGCGTCAAATGCTGCGGACGCTGGCCGACAGTATCGAGGTTCGCGAAGAGAACTCCGCGCTGCGCCGGCGCCTCGCCGCGGTCGGCGAATTGGGACCGCTCTTTGGGCGCTCGCCTGCAATGCGCAAGGTCCTCGCGGCGATCGAGCGCGTCGCGCAGTCGGCGGCGTCGGTCGTTATTTCGGGCGAGAGCGGCACCGGCAAGGAGCTGGTCGCGCGAACAATCCATGAGATGTCGCCGCGGCGCGGCGCTGCCTACGTCGGCGTCAACTGCGCCGCAATTCCCGAAACCCTGATGGAGAGCGAACTGTTCGGCCACGAGCGCGGCGCATTCACCGGCGCCGATCGCAGGCGTGAAGGATGCTTCGAGCTCGCAAACGGCGGAACTCTGCTGCTCGACGAAATCACCGAAATGAAGCCCGAGTTGCAGGCCAAACTCTTGCGCGTGATTGAAGAGCAGCAGATGCGCCGGCTCGGCGGCTCCGCCGAGATCACGCTCGACGTGCGCGTGCTCGCGGCCTCTAACCGCGACATCGAGCACGCGGTGCGCGACGGCAAGCTGCGCGAGGATCTGTTCTACCGCCTCAACGTCTTTTCGATCCGCCTGCCGCCGCTGCGCGAGCGCGCCGACGATCTGCCGATGCTGATCGAATCCTTCGTTTCGCACTACGCGGAGCGCAACAAAAAACAGATCGACGGCGTGGACGAGGAATGCCTGGCCGCGCTGCGCGCGCATCCGTGGCCCGGCAATGTGCGCCAACTGCGCAACGTGGTCGAGCGCGCGATGATCGTCTGCGACGGACGGATAATCGGCAAGCACGATCTGCCCGAAGAATTTCGCGCGGCTTCGCAAAGCGACAGCGGCTTCTTCAAAGTCCGGCTCGGCTCCTCGCTCGACGAAGTCGAACGCGAGATCATCGCGCGCACCATCGAATTCACCGGCGGCAACAAGACCCGCGCCGCCCAAGTCCTTGGCGTCAGCGCCAAAACCCTCTACAACAAGCTCGACCGTTACTCCCAGGAAACCTAAAACCCGCGGTTCCTTTAGCTTCGCGATTCCGGAGGCCGCCGGCGACGCGCTGAAATTGATTCTGATCGCCGCGGCTAGAGCCTGATCACGTCCTCATTCGGATGCGCCAGCAGCAGGAACGCCAGCATGTAGTCGCGCATATGCCGCGTCAGCAGGAAATTCGAGAGTACATGATTGTGCCCGTTACGTCCGAGTTGCCTGGCGAACTCGGGCTCCGACAGCAATTGCTTGATCCAGAACGCGGTGCCCTCGATCGTGTGGGTCAGGATGCCCGAGTACTTGTGCGTGATCTGGAGCGGAATCCCGCCCGCCGCTCCCGCGATGACCGGCTTCGATTTCCAGAGCGCCTCCGACACCGTAAGGCCGAAACCTTCCTTGAGCGATTTCTGGATCACCACCGCCGACGCGCTCTGGATCGCGTTGATTTCAATATGCGAGGTCGGCGGCAGATCCAGGATGTGCACGTCGCTATCGTTGCCCGCGCGCTCGCGCACCTCGCGCAGAACCTCGGCGCCTTCCGGATCATCGGCCGCGCCTCCGCCCGCGAGCACCAGTTGGCAATCCACTCGCCGCCGCGCGAGCTGCCACGCCTCGAGCACTCCGAGCGGATCTTTCAGCCGGTCGAAGCGCGAGACCTGGGTGACGATTGGCTTGTCGCTGTGAATCCCGAGCCGGCTCAGAATCGAGTCGATCTCGGCGCGGCCGAGCTCGCGGTTCTTGTCCGCGAGCGGATCGATCGACGGCGAAATCAGCACCTGCGGAATCGGCAGCGAGCGCGTGAATTGCGGCGCCGAAAACACGCTCAAGTCAAACTGCCGCACCATCGGCTCGATAAATTCCCACGCGCCCGGCGCCGGCGCCGACAGATCGATATGGCATCGCCAGATCCAGTTCCCGCCGATCGCGGCGCGGCTGCGCACCAGCCCCGCGGGTTGCGGATCATGGATGAACATGATGTCGCCGTTTAGATTCAGCCGTTCCAGATTGGACTTGGTGGTGCTCTCAAACACGCCCCGGTCCTCGGCGGTGAAGACGTGCGGCGTTCCGTGCAGCGCGTTGTGCAGATGTTTGGTCAGCGCGAAAAAATCCTGCGTACCCTCGACCACTTCCCAGCGCGCGTCGATTCCTACTTCAACCAAAAGCGGAACCAGCCGCCCCAAAATCTCCGCGACCCCGCCCCCGGTGCGGGTCGAGTTGATGTTGATCACTTTCTTGCCCGCCAGCCGCGCGCCCAGCACTGTCAGCTCCTGCACCACGCCCTCGCCGACGATCGGGATGTATTCGGATAACTTTGCGCCCATCTTAGTTGCCCAGCCGCTGCTCGATTAAGTTGATCATCCTGCGCCGCAGCCCTTCTTCGGTTTGAGTGTATGGATCGAGCGTGCGCAGCGACTCCGCCAGCCCCTGCTCGCCGAGCTGCCCCTCGACCCACGCCGCAAAGTCGTTGTCGAGCTTCTCGAGCCGCAGCCGCGCGTCGAACATGTGATAGGAAATCGCGCTGAGCGAGACGTAGGTCAGCGCATTGCGGAACTCGCGCAAGTCGGCCGCGCGAACTCCCGTCGGCATCACGAACGATACCGAGCGCATGAAGTGAAACTCCTGCCCGAGCGGAGCGGCGCGCACCTCGCTGTTGCGATCGAGCGACGCCTCGATGATTCGAACCAACGCCTCGCGCAGGTCGTGAATCGTCGTAAATCGCATCACGTCGATCGCGGCCAGCTCCTCGCCCAGCCGGCGGTCGAGCAGGATATTGGATACCCAGTACGCGAAATCGTTGGGCGGCTCCGGCGACAAGTATTGATGCTGCACCAGAAAATGGTGAGTGTGATGATAGATTACCGAGCCGGGCGCACTGCGCAGATTCTCGGCCATCTCGGCCAGGTCGCGCGCCCTGCGTCCGGTCAGCAAGGTCAGATTGAGACGCGAGCAAAACTCGAAGGGCTGCTCGGCGGTGGTGAGTTTCCTGCTCTCATTCATCGCTGATATTCCATTGGCGCGGGTTCAGGAATCGTGATTCGTCAACCTTCAACCGATTACTCCAGAGTTCGGACGTTCCGATCCTCGGCGCGCATCCGGCGCATCTGCGCGATCGCGTGGCTCGCGATTTGTCTCTTCGGATGCCGCTCCGCAGAGACGCCGCGCGGCCAGCTGAATATCGCGCTCGCCGTCTTCCCGGCCGAAGCCGCGCGTTACACGGAGTTCGTTTCCAGCTTCGAAGCCGCTCATCATGTACGCGTCAACCTCGTCGCGCAATCCTACGGCGATATTCTGCAGGCACTGCGCGTGCAGTCCCAGAGCCGTCATGGTTCGCTCGATCTAGTTGAGCTCGACCTTGCGATGCTCGGCGAGGCGCGCCCCAATGTCGCCACGCTTGACGACCTTGTGCCGCCTTCCGCACACTCCCTATTCTCCGGACCAGCGTGGGCGGCGGCAACCGAAAATCGTCACATATATTTTGTTCCGCATCGCTTGATGTGGCAGGCGATGATCTATAATCGGATCGAAGTTCCCGATCCGCCCCGCACTTGGGACGCTCTCGCGCGCTTTTCCCGCGCGCATCCCGGCAAGCTCGCGCTCAAGGCCGCGCGTTACGAGGGCGCGGTCTGCGACGCGATGGCGTTCGTGTGGAGCGCCGGCGGCAGCGAATGCGATCCGGAATCGAGCGGGTCGTTGCGCGCGTTCGACTTTCTGCAAAGCCTCGCGCCCGGGCTGAATGACGAATCCGCGGTATTCCGCGAAATGTCGGTCCTCGAAGCGCAGGCGCGCGGCACTGTCTGGATTCACTTCAACTGGCCGTTTGCGATCGGATACCTGAAATCCAAGGGGCTCGCGCCCGAAGTCGATCTGAGCGCTCCCATTCCCGCCGGCCCTGACGGCATCGCCACTCCGCTCGGAGGAGGTTACCTTGCGCTTCCGGTGTCCGCCCCGCATCCCAAACTCGCCCGCGCGTTTATCGCCTGGCTGCTCACGGCCGAGGTGCAGGCTCGCCTTAGCCGCGAGCTCGGATGGTACGGTTCTGTCCCTCCCGCCGCGGGCAGCGAGGACGCGAAACTCTACGCCGGATTTACCGCGATGCGCGATCATGTGCGCGCGCGTCCCGCGCTCGACTGCTATCCTGAACTGAGTAATCGATGGCAGGTCGCGCTTCGCTCGGTACTCCTGCGCGGAGCCGCTCCTGAAGCCGCACTCGCCAATATACTCAGTCGGCCGCCGAGTGAGGTGTCTGAAGCTTCCGGCACTCCTGATGAGCGATGCTGTGCGGGCTTGGCGCAATGAACGCGCGCGCGCGAAATCTTAGAACCGCATTCGTCGCGATTCCCGCCCTGTTTATGCTCGCGACGCTGGTCGTGCCCGCATTAGGCGGCCTTGGCGCGTCCTTCGACCACAATGGCCCCTCCTTTAGAAACTACGCCGCGCTGGTTCACGATCCGATGTTCTGGCGGGCGGCGATCGACAACCTGATTCTGCCGATCGCGAGCCTGGTGCTGGAACTCGCGATCGGACTTGGCCTGGCGCTGATGCTGACCGCGCGCGGCAAACACTCCGCGCTGGTCGAAGTCGCGGCGATTCTGCCCTTTGCGATTCCCGAGATCGTCATCCTGACGATCGCGCGCTACCTGCTGATGCCGCGCGGGTACGTGAACGGGGTGCTCGCGGCCCTCGGGATGCATGGCGCGGCGTGGCTTTCGCCGCGCGGATCGCTCGCGATGCTCTCAGTCGCGGTTGTCGATGCGTGGCACGTTACGCCGATCGTGATGCTGATGCTGATGGCGGGTTTGCAGACGATCCCGCGCGAGCTTTACGAAGCGGCCAGGCTCGACGGCGCCGGCAAGCTCGCGGCGTTCCGGCACGTGACGCTGCCGATGCTCGCACCGGCGATCGTCGGCGCGACGGTGCTGCGCGGAATCGACGCGCTCAGAATTTTCTCGACCGTGCTGGTGCTCACGGGACCGGAAGCGGTTCCTGTCCTGTCCACCTACTCCTACGGGCAGTGGACCGACGCGCAAGCGCCGCGGGTTGCGATGGCGGCGGCGATGGTGCTGGCGCTGGTCGTGACAGTCTTCGCGCTCGGCGGCGCGCTCGCGGTGCGGCGCTGGTCGTCGGACGATGGAGCAAACGCGTGAGCGCCGCCGCACGCGCCGAACGCTGCGCCGCCGCGATAGCCGCGCTCCGAGTCGCGGTGAGCGCGCTGGTGATCGCGGCAGCCGTGGTTCCGCTGTACCTGCTCGCCAAACAAGCGATTACTCCGGAGCTCGAAACATTCGCATGGCCGCCGGCGTGGCTGCCGCGTCATCTGACGCTTAAGAATTTCGCGGCGGTCTTCGCCGTCGGCGAGTTGCGCGGCGCGATCGTGCGCAGTTTCGGTGTCGGAGTAATCTCGGCCACCGGCGCGACCGCCCTGGGAGCGATGCTCGCGTATGCGATGGCGCGCGGCACGGTGGCCAGCCGCGCGGGCTTCGCCGCGGTCTCGGGCGTGCGCCTGCTCCCGATGATCGCGGTCGCGATACCGGCCGGAATCATGCTCGCGTCGGTCGGACTCTACGATATCCCGAGCGCGCTCGGCCTTACGATTATTCACTGCGCGATCGCAATTCCGACTGCGGCGCTTACGCTATACGCAGCTTTCGTTGCGGTCCCGCGCGAAATCGAAGAAGCCGCGTGGCTCGACGGCGCGTCGCCCGCACGCGTATTCCTGACGATCGATCTGCCGGTGGTTCGCGGCGCGCTCGCCGCCGCGTTCGTGCTGTGTTTCATCCTGAGCTGGGACGAGTTCGGCTTCGCACTGCTGCTGCAACAAACCAATCGCACGCTTCCGCCGCTGCTTTACTACTACACGGTCTTTGGCAACGTCGGGCCGGCCAGCGCACTCGCGTTGCTGATGATGATTCCGGCGGTGTGCGTGGTGATCGCGCTCGGCCCCGCGTTGCGCACCGCCGCCGCTACGGGGAGCACCCGCTAGGGGCTTAAGCCGCATGGAAAAAGCCGCGTTAAAAATCAAAAACCTGACCCGCGTATTTGCCTCAGGCGGCGGCGTCCGCGAGGTGTCGCTTGCGGTTGCCAGCGGCGAGTTCCTGGTTCTGCTCGGACCCTCGGGATGCGGCAAGAGCACGCTTTTGCGGTTGCTCGCGGGACTCGACGAACCCGACTCCGGCGAAATCGAATTCGCAGACGCGCCGGAGCGGGGCGCGGCGGATTCGCGCGGGCGGATCGCGATGGTGTTCCAGAATTTCGCGCTCTATCCCCACATGACCGCGTTCGGAAATATTGCGTTTCCGCTGCGGCTTGCAAAAGTGCCGGCCGCCGAAATAGATCGCCGGGTCAAGGCAACCGCGGCGAAGGCCGGGCTGGACGCGGGACTCGATCGGCGTCCCGCCGAACTGTCCGGCGGCGAGCGCCAGCGCGTCGCGGTTGCCCGCGCTCTCGTGCGCGAGCCGGAAATCGTCCTGATGGACGAGGCGCTGGCGAGCCTCGACGCGCGCCTGCGCGCCTCGCTCCGAATCGAGCTCAAGAATCTGCAGCGTGCGACAGGCCGCACGTTTGTTTACGTCACTCACGATCAAGTCGAGGCGCTGGCTCTGGCGGATCGAATGGCGGTGATGAAGGACGGCCGAATTGAGCAGCTTGGTCCGCCCGAGGAAATTTTCAATCATCCCGAAACTGAATTCGTAGCCGCGTTCGTCGGCGATCCCGCGATGAATTTTTTCGACGCTCAAGTTTCAGCGGACGGCCTCGAAATCGCCGGTGTCCGCTTTCCAATCAAGCTAGCCTCAAATGTGCCCGCGAGGTTACGCGCAGGCATCAGACCCGCCGATCTTTCTCTCGATCAAGGCGCGGGCGCTCTGGCGATCGACCTCGCAATCAAGAGCATAGAATTCTCCGGCGTCTCATTCGTTGTGCGCGGAACCCTTGCGCGTCACGATGAAATTCCGATCTGCGCGGTAACCTCGCGCCGCGTCGAGCCACGCCAAACCCACCCCTTCTACTTCGACCCGAAAAAACTCCACCTGTTCGATCCATCCTCCGGCCGCCGCATGCCTGATCCCTCGCTCTGAAAGAAACGCTGTGGGTAACCCATCGTTAGAGCGTGCTATTGCCGAGGGCTGGATTTCCTTCGGCTCCGCTCAGGACAGGCTCTCGCGCCGGGCCGTCATCCGAAGCAAAATGCATGATGCGCTTTTCGTCGTCAACTCGCGCCCGGAATGACAACAAAAAATAGAACCCCCGCTCAGAGTTTGTGATTTTTAAGTCTGCCGCCCATTGCGTCATCCTGAGC
>JBOHWH010000106.1:0-35059 GCA_050736695.1 Binataceae bacterium (SeqCode)
CTTCGACTCCGGCCGCGACGGCCGCCGCTCAGGATGACGGAAGGGAGCGCCGCAGCGGGCCTCAAACATTCACAAACTCTCAGGATGACGGAAGGGCGGCAGACTCAAAAAAATCACAGACTCTGAGCGAGGCCGCGGCGAGCCCAAAGAATTCATAGACTCTCAGTGCGTGGCGTCTGGTGCGATCGCATACAGCGCGAGCGGACCGTCGCGGCCGACCAGATGCGATTTGACGACGAGTTTCAGTCCGTCGCGAATTTGCGGCGTAAGCGAATTGCGCTCGACGTCGTTGGCCACCAGGAAGGACTGCACCGCGGGCGGGGGAGTCTCGCGATGACGCCCCGTCAGGGCGGGAACGTCATTTCCAAAGTAGAAAGAAAAATCGTAATTCGGCTCGCGCACAACGAATACCGGCGCTTTGCCTATCCGCTCGCGAACAATGAACGCGAAGGTTTTTGCACTGCGTTCCCAGGCGAGAGCCGGCCGCAAAATCGCGTTGGCCAGCATCGAGCCCGAGAGAGTCAGAACGCCCGCCGCGACGCCCGCAAGAATCGCGCGGTTGTTCATAAGTCCGGCGATCGCAACAATCACTCCGCCGACTACCGCAAGCGCAAAAACCAGGTACCCGAGGCGCATGCTCGCGAAGCCCTGTGTGTAAAGCGCCAGTTGGTCCGCATCGCTCGATTGCAGATGAAGCCCGAGATGCGCACGCGAGACCGCAAGCGCGATACCCGATCCCAACGCCGCCGCCATCGCAACCGCGATCGCGATCACCGCGGCGGTCCGCAACCACAGCGCCCATCGCGCGCGGCCCGGCGCAGGATCGCCGAGCACGAAGACGCAAGCGCAAAGAATCGCGACGCCCGGCAGCGCGGGCAGGATATAGTCGTCGCGCTTGGCGCTCGCGATCGAAAAGAACACGATCACCGCAATCGCAAGGCTTGCCGCAAAAGCAAGCGGCCTACGCCGCGCGGCGCCGATCTCTCCGGTCATGAACCCCGCGAGCGCAGCCGGTATCAGCAGCACGATCGGCATCGCGCCGCCGATCAGGCGCGCGGTGATGTACCAAATCGGACGCGACGCCTCTCCGGTGCCGCCGTATTTCGCCGAGACAAAATGACCGAAATTTTCGGTCATAAAGATCGGGAAGATCTTCCAGGTCCCAAGCGTGAACCACAGCCAGTACCATCCGACGGTCATGATCGCGATCGCGCTCGCGAGGATCCAGATCCATCGCTCACGCAGGATCGTGAGCGGATTTCGTCCAAGCAGGGCCAGGTAGGTCACAATCGCGAGGCCGGCCAGAATCGCCGCGATGGGACCTTTGGTCAGCACCGCGAGTTGCAGGACGACGATCGCGGCCAGAGTTCTTGCGCGCGAGACTCGACCGTCAAGTTGCGGATACAGAATCAACAGCGAGCTGACGACCAAAAATGTCATCAGCATGTCGGTCAGCGCGAGAGTCGCCCGCGACGAGTATCCGTAAGTCGCAATCAGAAACAGAAACGCGAGCCATCCCTCGGCGGCGCCCACGTTCTCGGCGGTCCAGAGCAGCACTTCGATTGCCAGTGCGATACCCGCGATGAGCGGCACGATTCGCGCGCTGACTTCGTCGGTCTTGCCGCCCAGGAGCGATGTAGCAGCGCCCGACAGCCAATAGTAGAGCGGCGGTTTCTCGACCAGGTAGCCGTAATAGTCGCGCGGCGCCCATAAATGGCCACGCGCCACCGACTGAACCCACTGCGCGGATTGAGGTTCCGCGTCCTTCTGGAATGGCGCCGTGATCCCCTGCGACAGCACCACGAACGCGGCGAGCGCGGCAGCCGCGATGAGCCACAGCGCGGGCCGGCGCGCGCGGTCCGCGGCCGGTGCGCCGATCTGAACCGGATTCGCGCTCATTTAGGTCGCGATGATTTCGCCGGCGGCTTGCGCCTGGGCACCGGGTCGGGCCACAGATGGCGGATTCCGGCGGCGCCTTCGTAGAGGCCGATTTGCATCGCGGCGTTATGCGCAAAGCCGATTCGACCGCGGCGATCGACCAGGATTATTCCGCCCTCGGCATTCGCGCCTTCCAGCAAATCGGTAATCGCGCGGCGCGCTACGATCGCGGGCGCTACGCCGCAAAGCGATCTCACTGCCTCACGGCAGAGCCCGCTTAGCATAATCGCCTCGCCGTAGCCGGTCGCAGATGCGCCCCCGGCCATGTCGGCGAAGGTGCCCGCGCCGATCATCGCGGAGTCGCCGACGCGGCCCGCAATTTTTCCGGGCACGCCGCCGGTCGAGGTTGCGGCGGCTATGGTGCCATACGCGTCGATCGCAACAGCGCCCACCGTGCCATGGCCAAGCCCCGACCCCGAGATTCCCAGGCGCACGCTGTCCTGCGATTTGCGCCATCTTTCGCGCGCGCGATCCGTAATCAGATCCTCGTTCGCGCACATCGGCACTCCGGCGCGGCGCGCCAGCCGTTCCGCCCCCTGGCCAACCATCAGGACGTGCCGCGTGTTTTCCATCACGGCGCGCGCAAGCAGAATCGGATTGCGCACGCGGCCGACGGCGGCGACCGCGCCCGCGGAGATTTGTCCGACGCCGCCGCTGGCGGGCCATCGCATCGCCGCGGGAGCCTCTTCGCCGAGTTCGGGCGCGTCGCCGGCAACCATCAACGACGCATCCATCTCAACGGTGCCGTCGGTGGTAAGGAGCGAGCCGGTTCCCGCGTTGAACAGACGATGATCTTCGAGCGCGATAATCGTCGCAACCACCGCGTCAAGCGCGCTGCCGCCGTCTTTCAGAATATCCGCGCCGCGCCGAACCGCCTCAAGCATTGCGCGCTTGCGCTCTGCCCTGTCGGCGGAAACGCCTTGCGGCATTGCGCCGGCGCCGCCGTGCGCGACTAGAGCGGGTGTGATCGTGCGCCGCGTCATATCAGACAGCCGGCCGGCGACCCCACAGGAACAGCCGCTTGAAGTCGAAAGTCATCGGACCCGAGGTCCCGTAGGCCCGCTCGAGTCTCTCGCCATACGCGCTAAGGAATTGGTCGTGGCGGTCCTTCGGAAGCGCATCGAGGAAAGGGCGGAGTCCGGTCGAGCGATACCACTGCACAACTTCGGCGGGCGAGTTCATCGGATGATGAAACGTGCGGTAATAGCAATCGACCTCGGCAAATCCGATTTCGCGCATGATGCGCTCGTAATGCTCTGGCGGCGGCACTTCGCCGAACGGGCGATCAACCGGGCCGAGCAGCGACGACCATCGCGGCTCCAGAACCATCCGCGAAAGATCGAGCTTAGCGGTCTCGGACTCATTGGCCGGCATCTGCACGACCATCGCGCCGCCCGGAGCGAGCGCGCTGAACCATCGCGCGAGGACAGTTCGATGATCGCCAAGCCATTGCAGCGCCGCATTCGAGAAGACGATCGAGTAGATGCCCAATCCATTCAGTTGCGCGATATCGCCGACGGCAAAAGACACCTGCTCGCGCAATTGCGCCGGCAGTCCGGCGCGAAGCTTCTCCGCCGCTTCGATCATCGCGGGCGACAGATCGATTCCGCGCGCGTTTCCGGTCGTCAGGCGGCGCGCAAGCTCGACCGTGTTGTCGCCGGGGCCGCATCCGAGGTCGGCGATCGTGTCTCCCTCGGTGATCGGCAGACGCTCGAGGATATGCCCGAACGGCTCGGCCCGGTAACGCCGGAAGCGGTTGTAGAGATCGGGTTGCCAGTCGCTCATCGGAAATTCGCTCTTGCAAGGTTCATCGCACTCGCATGGGTTCGTCAGGCAGCATATGGAGCCGCGCTTCTCGCGACAAGCCGATGCTCGCGGCATCGCGTACTTGCCAGCGCGCAGCGGATCGGCGACATGATATTGGATTGGATGGTTTGCCAATGGCTGACGCACTGAAGCGTCCCGACGAGCCGCGTCCGGAGGAAGTGAAGCGTCATGCGCGGCGCTTCGGATGGATAGGCGGCGCGATGATCGGCACGGCCGCGATCCTCTGGCTCGGGGGTGCGAGCTTCGTTGCGTATCGGCTCGCGTATCCGCCGTTCATCGAAGACGGGCATACGGATGTATATGGACCGCACGCGCCGATTGCCGACGCGGCGGCGCCGATCGATCCGCGCGGGGCGTTCGGCGCGGAGTTCCAGAGGTTGAAAATTCCGGTCGAGGATCATCCGGCGGTCGAGGGATGGTTCGTCGCGGGAAAACTTACCACGGCAGTCGTGCTGGCGCCCGCGGCGGGCGGCGATCGCCGCGCGATGCTGCCGTACATGAAGTTTTTGCATGCCGCCGGATACGCGATGCTGGCGATCGGAAGCGGCGACAGTGCTGAGCGCGGAACCAGGTGGGGATGGCGGGAACGGGCGGAGGTTCTTGCGGCGGCGGACAATCTGAAGCGGCGCGGATTTGCGAATATCGCGGGGCTGGGAGTGTCGGAGGGAGCGGCGGCGATACTTCTCGCGCAGGCCGAGCGTCCGGTGTTCAGCGCGATTATCGCCGACAGCGCATACCGCAATCTGGCCGCGATGTTTCAGCGGATTCCGTCGATCGCGGGGCTTAATCCCGCATTCTCGCAGACGGTCATCATGGAAGCCGGATTATTCATGGGACATTCGCTATGGCAGATCGATCCGGCCAAAGCGGCGCGCAAACTCGGTCCGGCATCGCTGCTGGTAATCCAGAATCGCGGCGACAAAATCGTAACGGTTGCGGATGCCGAGGCGATCCGCGCCGCCGCCGGCTCATCCGGCGCGGAGCTATGGATCGTCGCAGCAGACGGGCACGGCGATGCGATTTATGAAGATCCGCAAGCATACGCCACGCGAGTGACAGCGTTTTTGCAGCGTCATTTGCAAGATCGATTTCAGAAGTAAGCGCCCTCACCCGTGCGTCACGATGCTTGCGAAAAAACCGCAAGCATCGCGCCGCCCGCGTGCCGGTGACACCTCCCGGGGGTAGAGGATATGTACAGAGCTTGCGTGGATTACATCCGGGGCGTGCCCAAGTCCACCAGGAGCGTGCTCTTCAGACGCTCGAACAAGTGGTCGATATCCCACGGGCCGTCGTTGTAAAGAATCTTGTCGGGAACGATATGCCGATAACGCATGATTCGGTAGCCCGAGGCGCCGAAGCATTGCCCGGTGACGCCGGAAGCGGCGTCGCTCGCGAGGAACAGCACAATCGGCGCGACGTTGGCGGGATCGCGCGGAGTGCCTTCGGCGCTCTCGCTGGCGGGCAGTCCGGTCGCTCCGGGCATCCGGCCCGCGGGGACAGTATCGGTCATCCGCGTCGCGGCGCCCGGCATGATCGCATTCACGGTGATTCCATATTTGCTGAGAGCGTTCGCCGAACTATAGGTAAGCCCCAAAATTCCCGCCTTGGCGGCTGCATAATTGGGCTGCCCCGGACTGCCGAGAGCCGAGTTCGACGAGAAATTGATGATCCTGCCGAACTTGCGCTCGCGCATATGCGCCGACGCAGGGCGCATCGTGCAGTAGTGACCCTTCAGATGCACGCGAATAACGTCGTCCCATTCTTTCTCGCCCATGTTGAAAATCATCCGGTCGCGCAGGATGCCTGCGACGTTGACCAGGATGTCGAGCTTGCCGAATTCCTTGATCGCCTGATTGACTAGGCCCTCGCCACCCTCAACGGCTGCAATATCCATGTGATTGGACACCGCGGTGCCGCCGGCAGCTTTGATTTCCTTGACTACATCGTCGGCGGGCGAGACGGTAGTCGTCTCTCCTGCGACCGTCACGCCAAGATCGTTGACGACTAATTGTGCGCCGTGCTGTGCGAATAGCTTGGCGATTCCGCGTCCGATTCCGCGCCCGCCGCCAGTGATCGCCGCGACCTTTCCGTCTAGCTTGCCCATGTGTGCGAATCTCCCTGTTAGGCCAGGAATCCAAACCGCTTGATGGTTTTGGTTCCAGCCGATGTGCTTATAGCCGCGCTTATAGCGCAAAACCGCGTCGCTCGAACAGCGAACGAAAAGTTGGATTCGGGCATTAGCGCGCGTCGATCCGCGCGACCACGAACTCGGTAATCTGCCCGTCGGTCGTCATTCTGCCGATCTTTCCGTTGGGCTCGCTGAACCACAGATTCCCATCGGGGCCGGCGCAGATGAATCCCGGAATCGTGTCGGAGCGGAGATGAAACGCGGTGATCTCGCCCAAGGTGGTCATGCGATAGATGATCGGCGCGTGCACCATCGTGATCCACAGATTTCCGTCCGATCCGGTTGCGATGGAGAGCGGCACGCCAGGGTCAGGTAGCGGATATTCGGTGATCGCGCCGGCGGGAGTGATCTTGCCGACCTTGTCGGCCGCAAGCTCAGTGAACCATATGTTGCCGTCGGATCCCGCCGTCAGCCATCCGGGTCTCGCGTCGTGGGTCTGCACGCCATACTCGATTATCTTGCCGTCGGGCGTGGACTTGCCGATCCGATTGCCACGATCCTCGACGAACCACAGGTTGCCGTCGCCGCCGGTGACGATCTGCGCGGGACCCGAGCCGTGCGGCAGATCGAACTCGCTAAGTCCGCCTTGCGGAGTGAGGCGCGCGACGCGGTTGCCCGAGTGTTCCGTGAACCACAGGTTGCCGTCGGGTCCGGTGGTGATTCCGGTCGGACCGCTGTCGTCTTTGGGAAGCCGCACGTATGCGACCTGCTCGTTGTAATCCAGGCGGCCGACGCGATTGCCCGCGGTGTCGGTAAACCACATCGCGCCGTCGGGACCGGCGACGATCCGCTCCGCGAATCCGTGCGAGTCGATCTTGTAGCGCGCGATCGATCCGCTGGGCGTGATTCGTCCTACTCCGTCGCCCTGGTACTCGGTGTACCAGACGTTGCCGTCGGGTCCCGCGGTTATCGCATACGGGGAATGATTTCCGATCGCCTGATGGCGCACGATGGGAGTCGGCGTGGCGGCCGGCGTAGGTGCCGGCGGGGCGGGCGCGGCGGCCTGCTTCGACGCGGTAGCGCATCCCGCCAGAGCGATCGCGAGTGCGAGCCCGATCGCGTTTTTCCGAATTGAATTCATCCGCGCAGCGAAAGAGATACCCCCGCGGCAGTCTGCCAGAACCAGGCCCCAGATGCATCCGGCATCCCGTCCGCCGCGCACCCGGCTTGCGGGCTGATCGGGCATCTCGTAGATTCCGGCGTAATCCGGCGATGTTTCTCGTGCTCATGCGACGGCCGGAAGAAAGGGGGAACGATGCGCAAAGCGGCCACGGCGGCCGTGGCCGTCGTCGCGATGCTGATTCCGGCGGCGCGTACCATCCAGGGATGGATTAGCCGGATCGGCGCGCCGGTCACTTGGGACTACGGCCCGGCGCAGCTCGCGGTGCGCGTCGATCTGTACGCGCGCGGAGTCGCGCTCTACCGCGACTTCCGTGTACCGCCATACATTCCGCTGGTTTATGGTCCCGTCATTCCGTGGTTGACCGCGCCGTTCGCACGATACTTCGGCAGCGGTCCGCTTGCGGCACTCGAAGCCGGCAGGATCATCACGATCATCTCGACGCTCGTGATCTGCGCGCTGATCTTCGTGCTTGCGCGCAAATCGAACGCGGGCGCTGCCGCCGCGACGCTCGCGGCGCTGGCCTTTATGATGGCGCCGATAGTCCAGCGCTGGGGCTTCGACTATCGCGTCGATACGCCGGCGCTCGCGTGCGAACTGGGAGGAATCGCCGCGTTCGCCGCAGGGCTCTCGATTCCGGCGCTCGCGTTATTCGCGATTACCTTTTTCATCAAGCAGGGACGTATCGCGGGAATCGCCGCCGTGGTTCTTTACTGCTGGCTTTCGGGCAGCCGGCGGCGGGCATTCACACTCGCAGTCGCATGGCTTCTGATCGTCGCGTCGGGAATCACGATCCTCGCGATGGTTTTTCCGTGGTACTGGCTCAACTCTTTCGCAGCGCTCGGCGTAAACCATTACGACCTCGGCGCAGCGATTCTGTGGCTGGCGGTTCTGGCCGGCGGCAATCCGGCCCTGGTCGTGCTCGCGGCTCTGGCAATTCTCAGACGGCGAGCCAATGACCGCCTGATGCTGTGTTATCTAGGCTTCGCGATCGTGGAGAACTTCGCGTCGTCGATACGATGGGGCAGTAACGCCTACTACTTCATTCCGTCGCTGGCGGCAGTCGCGGTTGTCGCAGCCGGTGGAATCGAGATGATCCTCCGACGCGCGCGTGTGATCCGCCCGGCGCTCGGCGCCGCCGCGGGCGCCGTTATCGCGCTGGGGCTCCTGGCGGGATACCTCGTCCTCGCTCCTGCGATTCGCGGGATGACGCTCGCCGCGGTGATTCGTCCGTCGATACGCTGCGCTGTGATCTTGCCGCAACCGTGGGATTCGGGCGCGCTCGCGCGGCTCGGCGCGATCAGCGGTCCGATTCTTACCGACGACGCGGGCATTTGCCTGGTCGATCCGCGCACGAATCTCGAATGGATCGATCTGATGGTTCTCGGCGCGATGCGATCGCGCGGTAATTTCGATGATTCGCAACTGCTCGCGCAAATCCGCGGGCGCAGGATAGCGGCGTTCGCGCTCGACGCGGACGGACTCGGACGCGAGTTTCGCGGCCGGCCTCTTTTCTGGCCGGAGCTGCGCGCGGCGATCGAGCAGAACTACCGGATCGCCGCCGCGCCAGGGCCACCGTACCTGATGCTGCCTGACGCTGCCCCTTCGAGAGGAGCGGGCTCGCAAGCGAACAGATAGGCGGCGACGAACGCCATCAGCACAGAGAGTACGGCACCCTCGGTTGCCAAACCGAAGATCGGCAAACCCGTTCTCATCGCCAGCGGGTAAAAGAACGACCCGACATAGTGAACGCATCCGGTCGGACAAACCAGGAAAATCGCCGCATAACTGAGTTTCGCAAACCTGGCCGCCGCCGGCCGAATAGCACCCGCAGCCGTTGCCAGCGCGATACGCGAAAATGGAATCAATAACAGCACCATGCTGTAGATCCACGCCGTCGGCGAAGCGAGCACACGCTACCGTCCAAAGGCAGAACATGCGCGAGTCCGGATCGCCGCGTTGCTGGCTCCTGATTGCCGGAACACAGGCTAGTGCGAGGATTCCGGCCTGTGCCCCCGCGGCTGACACTCTGCGCGCGAGCTCGAGACGCGGACCCAGGTTTGGACCGAATGCGTTCCAGAACAGGCGCGACACGAATGAACCAATCGCGACATTGGTGGACTGGCTATACCAGGCCGTATTGGTAATAACACTAATTCCATTTCTCCAGTTAACTGTATTCGCCACACCCGCCACCAGCATCGTCAATCCAGCCAGCGCGATAATTCCAACCACGGCCCAACCTGCCGCGCGCCACCGGCGGGACAGAATAAGGTATCCGAATAGCGCAATCGGAAACATCAGCCACAGCGTGGCAATGGCCAGAAGCGCGCCCGCGGCCGCGTCGCGGCGGCGCTCGAGCGCCAGCATCATCCCCACCATCATCAGCAGCAACACGATCTTGCTCTGGCTATAGTAAAAATGATTGGTGACCGGCGGATAGATGAGCGCGAGCGCAATCATACTCACCAGGACGCGGATCCCGTACTTCGCCATCGGCCGCAGCAGCATCCACAACGAAATAGCCAATGCCGCCGCACTAACTATGGTCCAAACCCAAAATGCAGTTTGGGGCCGAAAAAGAGTCAACGGCTCGAACATCATCAGAAACGTCGGAGGATAATTAGCTTGATCGATGTTGGCCGTATCGAGCCCCAGTGAGGCTCCAAATGCATGAATGTCAGTGTTGTAGACGTTCTGATGATTCCTCATTAGTAGCGCGGAGACGTAGAACTGAGAAAAATCGGTGTGGATTGCGCGCCTGGGAAGAATACGCAGCCACGCCGCCATGTACATTAACGCGCAAACGCATAACAACAGCGCCAGCAGATTGTTTCTTCGCTCCGTGGAGGTTTTCAAAGAGGATTACCCGGTTTGCCCCGCGTCCCGAAGCTGAACAGTACGCGGCAGCATAAGCGAGAAACGCGGAAGCTTCGCACCCGGGCGGCTAACCCGCCGATCGGCGGCGGCGCCTGGCGCCAGGCACGCGGGCTCTAGTTCACCACGTGATCGGCGCGCAGCTTCGTGACTTCGTCGGCGGCGAATCCGAAATCTTTCAGGATCTCCGCGGTATGCTGCCCGAGTTCCGGCGCATGGCGCCAGAATTCCGTTTTCGATTTCGAAAAACGCGCGGGCGAACGCACGCCGCGCACGCGGCCGGCTTTGGGATGGTCGTATTCGACGAAGGTCTCGTTGGCCACGAATTGCGGATCGGTCCAGATCGTGTCGAAGTCGTTGACCGGACCGCAGGGAACGTCGGCCTTTTCAATCCGCTCGAGCCAGTACGCCGAGGTTTCGGTCGGGAAGATATTGATTAGCGCCTTAATCGCGCGCTTGACGCGTTCCGGCCGCGGCTCGTCGCCCTGCATTAATTCCTGACGCCCGATCGCTTCGAGCATCGAGCTCCAGTGCTTGTCGGTCAGCGGCGCGATCGTGATGTAGCCGTCGCTGGTCTGAAACGGATCGAGCGTACCCATCGCGGGTGGTACGCCCGGCTTGTGCGGCAGCAGCGTATGGCGCGCCATCGTGTCGCCCATCAGGTAGTAGGCGACTGCATCGATCATCGCGATCTCGATATGCTGGCCCTTGCCGGTGCGCGCTTCGTTCAGCGCCGCGAGGATCGAAATCACGGCAGTCATCGCGGTGACCTTGTCGGCGATAATGTTCTTGACCGCGCGCGGACGCCCCTGCGTGCGCTGCGTCGCCATCACGCCCGCCATTCCCTGGATGATCGGGTCGTAAGCCGGCTTGTCGCGGTATGGCCCCTTGAAGCCGTATCCCGCCATCGAGCAATAGACGATCTGCGGATTGCGCGCCGAGACCGCGTCGTAGCCGACACCCAGCCGATCGACGACGCCGGGGCGCACGTTCTGCACGACGACCTCGGCCTGTTCGGCCATCCGCAGAAAGACTTCGGCGGCGCCGGGGCGTTTCAGGTCCAGCACCATCGCGCGTTTGTTGCGATTCCAATTGAGAATGCCGACCGGCATTCCGCCACGCTCCTGCGCAACAATGTTGCGCGAGACGTCGCCCTCGGGCGGCTCGATCTTGATCACATCAGCTCCAAGGTCGGCCAGAATCATCGTGCAGAATGGCCCGGCAACGACCATGCTAAGGTCGAGAACCCGAATTCCCTTTAACGGACCCATCGTACGCGCCTCCTGACTTGTTTCGTTATAGTCAAAGCTCGTTCATTCTAACAATGGCACGTTTGAATTTGGTTTGGTGTGCAGGTATAGAAGATGGCGCGCGATTTAGTTAACTCCGAGTTTAGGCTCGGACGCGCACGCGGGATTGCGGCGGATGGGGCCGAAGCCGTTTCGCGTTGGGATCGATTTTTATAGCGACTCGGACGGGGAACGGGTTGTATCTGCTAAAACTTATCGCACGCAACATGCGCCGCAGTCTTCGGCGTACGGTGCTGACCGCGCTCACGATTGCGCTGGCGACTTTCGTTTACCTGGTGCTGGTGTCGGTGCCGGGCTCGATGGACCGGATCGTCCACGACGCGTCGGCGACGCTCAGGCTGATCGTCATCAACCGCAATCTGCCGCTCTATGGGATGCCGGCGCGATACTGCGATGAGATTCGCGAGATTCCGGGCGCGGCCGCCTGCGTCGCGATCCAAGCGTGGCCTGCCACTTACCGCGACGTAAGCGATCAGATCCTCGCCGTCGCGGAGGGACTCGAAATCGCCGACGTGTTTCCCGATTACGATTTGAACGGAGAGGCGCGCCGCGCATTCACGCGCGAGCGCCGCGGCGCATTCGCCGGCCACGTGCTGATGAGCAAATATCACTGGCATCCCGGTGAAGAGGTGACGCTGCGGGGAGTTGGCGCGGGCCATCTGAAACTGACCTTCGTGCTGCTGGGCGAGATGCCGTCCAAGCGCTATCCGAATGTGTTCGCGTTCCGGCGCGACTATCTGGAAGAGGCTTCGCGCGAGGCGGGCCTGCCGAATCCCGACATCGCGATGAACCTGGCGGTCAGGGTGGATAGCGCGCAGGATGTCGCGCCGCTGATCCGCGAAATCGACTCGACCTTCCACAACTCCGACTTCGAGACGCGCACCGTGACCGAGAGCGACGCTTTGGCCGGCGGACTATCGATCCTGGGCAACGTGCGCGGGATCGTGCTGAGCCTGTGCGTCGTCGTGGTGCTGACCGTTCTGTTGATCGCGGCGAATTCCACCGCGATGACGGTGCGCGAGCGGATGAACGAAGTCGGCGTGATGCGCACGCTCGGATTTGGGCGCGGCGCGATTGCCGCGATGCTGCTGGGAGAGTGCGGAGCGCTTGGCGCAATCGGCGGCGTGCTCGGCGCCGGCGCGGCGCTGGTTGTTTTCTGGGGCGGCACCACGATGGGTGCAATCGGGCGGATGAGCGCACTGTGGGTGACTCCGGCCGGCGCGGCGCAGGCGGTAGGCGTCGCGATCGCGGTGGGGATCTTGAGCGGGGCGATTCCTGTAATCGCAGCGGTGCGCACTCCTCCGGCAATCGCGCTCAGGCAGGTGGGGTAGCGCGCCGCATCGACGCGCGCGCGACTGCCGATGATCCCGTTTCGATACAATTTCCGGAGCCTGATGGTCAGGTGGGCGACCAGCGCGATGACCGCGCTCGGAATCGCGCTGGTGGTGATGATCCTGTTTCTGCTGCTCGGGTTCGTGGCGGGGCTCCGCTCGACGATGACCGAAGAGGCTCTGCCACATGACTGGATCGTGCTGAGCCGCGGAGTGACGGCCGAGCCGCTAAGCAGCGTCACGCGCGAGCAGTACGAGATCATCCGCAGCCGTCCGGAAATCGCGGCCGACAAATCCGGCGCGCCACTGATCTCGCCCGAGACCGTCACCGCGTTTAATCCCACGCCTGACGGACCGATCGACGCGAGCTCTTTCACGTTCCTGCGCGGCGTCTATCCGATCGCGTTCGAGGTGCATCGAGGCGTTCGAATCGTGAGCGGACGGATGCCGGCCGCGGGCAAGACCGAGATGATCGTCGGGCGGCGTTTGGCCGCGCGATTTCCCGCGCTCGCGCCGCCGAGGGTTCTGCACTTTGGGCGTCACCAATGGCCGATCGTCGGCGTCTTTTCCGATGGCGGCAGCGCGCGCGAGTCCGAGGTGTGGACCGATTTGGATTTGCTCGAGCAGGACGTGCACATGGGCGGCATCTATTCGTCGCTGCACGTGACGCTGCGGACGGGAATGGACGCTGCTTTCAAGGCAGCACTGACCCAGGACGCGCGGCTCGATCTCGACGCGATGCCGGAGGCGCAGTTTTACGCCGCCGAGTCGGAGCTCGCCGATCGCTTGCGCAATCTCGGGATTGTGGTGGCGTTGATCCTCGCGATGGGCGCGATGTTCGGCGGTATGAACACGATGTACGCCGCGGTGGCGCGCCGCTCGCGCGAGGTCGGAGTGCTGCGCGCACTCGGCTTTAGCCGCGGCAATATCCTGCTGAGCTTCATCCTGGAGAGCACTATGCTCGGAATCGCAGGCGGCATTGCCGGAGAGATTCTCGGGGTCGCGGTTGCGTACGCAACCGGCCTCGAGAGCCGGATGATGAACGTCGCAACTTTTATTTTTTCCTTCAGGCTCGCGCCGCCGGCATTTGTGGCTGGACTCGCCGCCGCCGCGCTTATCGGCGCACTCGGCGGAGTCCTGCCAGCATGGCGCGCATCAAGGATGGGCGTCGTCGAATCGCTGCGCGAGGCCTAGAGAGTAAGGCTCTACGACAGTCTTCCGGTGCGCTCGGCGATTGCACGCAGGCGTGCGAGGCGTGCCTTTATTGCTGGATGCTCGGTGAGTTTTTCGATCGTCAGCGGAAGGCGGTAGATCCAGTTCGATTCGCTGATCGTGCCGGGGCGATTAACCTGCGCGCGCCATCCGAACAAGTCCTGTAACGGCAAAATCACGTAACGCGACGGCGCGGCGTATAGCGCCTCGATAATCGCGTCGAGTGCGTCTTCTCCCAGGCTCCCGCGCCGCGGATTCACGCGTTCGCCGATTCCGAGTGCCGCGCACAATTTTTCGCGCTCGGCGAGCGGCTGATCGCGCCACCATACGGCGAGCGTTGTCGTATCGTGCGTGCCAGTCGTTGCAATCGAAAGTTCGGGATACTCCGATGGGCTCCTGAAGCGTTCGTCAGGGGCACCCCACCCTTCACGCTCCCATTGCATCACCTTGTATCCGGGAATTCCGAGCCGCGTCAGCGAGTCGCGAACCCACCCCGGCACCGAGCCGAGATCCTCGGCGATAAGTTCGCACTGGCCGGCCGACTCGCGCAGCGCGTGCATGATCTCCTCGCCCTGCGCGACTTGATCGTGTTCTTCGGCTGGGCTGAACGAGCCGTCGGCTTCGGGGTCGGAATCGAACGAGTACGTCCGGTAGATTCCCACCACGTGGTCGACGCGCAGGATATCGAACATCGCACCCGCGCGGCGCGCACGCGTTTTCCACAGGCGGAACCCGTCCTGGCGCATTGCGTGCCATCGCGGGAGCGGCAGGCCCCATCGTTGGCCGCGCAGGTTGAATGCGTCGGGGGGAGCGCCGACGGTCCGCTCTAGATCGAACATCGCTTGATTCGCCCAGACCTCGGCGCTGTCGCGCGCCGGAGAGAACGCCATGTCGCCGGCGAGGCGCACGCCAGCCCGATACGCATGCTCGCGCGCCGCGCTCCACTGGCGATCGGCAATGAACTGCCACCACGAATACATCGCAATTGCGCCGGCAAGTTCGCTCCGCACAGCTTTGAGCGCGTCGGGATCGCGCCGCGCGATCGCCTCGGGCCACGCATCCCACGGCGACCAGTTGAAACGATCCTTGAGCGCGCGGAACAGCGCGTAGTCGTCGAGCCAATCAAGATTGCGATCGGCAAAGCGGGCGTATTCGTCGCCGATCCCGGAACCATTGCGCTTCCGCGACGCGCGATAAGCGCGCTCCAGCAGCGCCAACTTGACCGGACGCAAACTCGCGCGTGGAACGACGCGTCCGGCGCCGACGGCAGCCTGCGCGCGTGCAATCGATACGCGGCCTACTCCGCCGAGCCCTCTCACCGAGATATAGATCGGGTCGATCGCGAGCACGCTCATCGCACTGTAAGGGCTGGTCTCCCCGGGCGCGCCTTCGTCAAGGGGCAGAAGCTGGATAACGCGCAATCCGGCGGCGCGCGCGAAATCGGTCATCGATACAAGATCCATAATCTCGCCGCGGCCCAAATCATGACGGGTGCGAAGCGAAAAAAGCGGGATCAGAACGCCGGCGGATCGTATGGACATGAGTCGCGCGCAGGACGGAAATTTTCTCTTGCGAATTCAGGAAGACTTATTCAGGAAGACTTATGATGACACACCCACTGATTCGAGTCCGGCGCGAACAGAAATTAAATTTCGCAGCGCGCGTCGATTCGCGAAACTCGCGCGTTGCGGAGCGTCGCGTGCTCGTCGCGAGTGAGCGCGTGGCCTTCGGGAGACTTGTACGCGGCGCGCAGCGCGTCGTGCGAGTCAAACACCAACACCGCCATCCGGTGGCGCTCCGGCGCCGCGCCGCCGCCCACGATTTTTCCGATCACATAATGCCGCAGTCCCGGCAGCTTGCGCGCGAGTTCCACGTGGACGCCGCGATAATGTTTCTCGGCGGCTTCCAGATCGCGCGCGCCATCGATGGGGACGAAATCAAACTCCGCCGCCATGATGAAGCATCGAGTACCCGCGCCGCACAGCGCCGGCGGCACGATCACTTCGCCGTCAATCGACTTCGACGCGACGTTTCTAAGATGCGCCTGCGAGTCCGCGACCAGAGGCGCAACGAACTCTGATCGCGCTGCTATAGCGGCGGCCTCCGCGCTATCGTAGCCAATAATCGCGGCCCGGTAGTGCTCAGGATCTTTCCCGCCGGTTCGTACGAGATGACCGGTGTAATAAAAGCGCAAGTTCGGGAAGCGCCGGGCGAGGCTGACGTGATGGTCCTTGTAGTTGCGCTCCTCAGCCTCGAGATCGGCGCTTTGAAAATCGAACGTGAACAGATTCAGATGCATCGCAATAACTCCGCCGCCGCCACTGCCGCGTCTAAATCACGTAGCCGCCGTTGGGGCTGACGACTTGCCCAACCATGAAATTCGACTCGTCCGAGGCAAGGAACAACGCGGCGCACGCGATATCGCGCGGCTCACCGAAACGGCCCAGAGGAGTTAGCTGGGTGAAGTACTGTTTCATTTCGCCGGTGAGCGGCGCGGTCATCGGGGTTTCTATGAATCCGGGCGCGACGCAATTGACCAGAATTCCGTAGCCGACGACTTCCTTCGCCAGCGCCTTGGTGAACGAGATAATGCCGCCCTTTGCGGCCGAGTACGCGACCGCGCCACCGAGTCCGGTGGTGCCCGCGATCGAGCCCAAGTTGATGATGCGCCCGGACTTTTTCGGGATCATCAGCTTCAGCGCCTCGCGCGTGCAGTAGAAAGTCGAATCGAGATGCGTCGCGAGCATCTTGTGCCAGTCTTCGTCGGCGAGGTCCTGCAAGCCGCTGATCTCAGTGGTCTCGCGCGTGCGGCCGATACCGGCGTTGTTGATCAGGATATCGATGGCGCCGAACGCCGCGATGAATTCCGCGAACATCTTTTTTACCGCCGCGCTTGAGGAGACGTCGGCGACAAACGGGCGCGCCTTGCCGCCTGCGCGCTCGATTTCCGTTGCGACGTTTTGCGCCGACTCGGTGCGAATATCGTTGACTGCGATCTTCGCGCCTTCGCGCGCGAACGTCAGTCCCATCTCTCGGCCCAGGCCGGAACCGCCGCCGGTGATCATCACGACTTTATCTTTCAGGCGCATGGCGTCCTCTTATTTCTTTCCTTCGCGCAGTTGCCGTTTCCAATCCAACCGGCGCGCTTCGGCGCCCGCGGTTTCCGCTTCCGCGATCATTCCTTTCTTTTGATAAAACATGCTCAGGTTCGTGAACGCCAGGATGTCTTCCGGATCCTGCGCAATGTGGCGTTTGGTCACCTCGATCGCCGCGTCGAGATCGCCCTTGGCCTGATAGCACATCGCCAGCCCGTGGACGGCGTCGGTGAATTTCGGATCGATCGCGATCGCGCGATTGTACATCGCGATTGCTTCGTCAAATTTGTCGTCCGCGAACAGGTCGATCGCCTGATCGTAAAGGTCTTCCTTGTAGTGCGTTTCACTCTGAGACATGTGCAAACTCTCTTTGCCGGCGCAGTTTCGGGAGCGCCCGGCTTGTTATACACTACACGATGTACGATGGATGATGCTTCTCCAATCGCTATAACCGAAGCCGACGTTTACGAGGTCCTGCGCGAGTGCTACGACCCCGAGATTCCGGTCAACGTCGTTGACCTGGGTTTGGTCTATGGCGTCGCGCTGACGGGCGGCGTAATCAACGTCACGATGACGCTGACCGCGCCCGGATGCCACATGGGCGCGATGATCACGCAGGAGATTCAGGACAAGCTCCTGGGCCTGCCTGGATGCGACGACGCGCAGGTCGAGATCGTTTGGGATCCGCCGTGGACGCCGCACATGATGAGTGAGCAGGCGCGCAAGCAACTCAATATCGACGACTAACCGCGCCCGCCCATCGCAATCGCACATCCGAACTCGCACATTAGGGATCAATCAGCACGCCGGGATTCAGAATCGCGTGCGGGTCGAGTTCGCGCTTGGCCGCTCTGAGAGCGCGCGCGAAGCCTTCCGGCCGTTGGCGATCGTACCACGGACGATGGTACCGGCCGACCGCATGATGATGCGTGATCGTGCCGCCGAGTTTGATCAGCAGGTCGGAGACCTCGGCTTTGATTTCGTCCCACTGCTCGATTTGCGATCCGTGCCGGCCAGGCGCAAGGACGGTATAGTACGGCGCGGGACCGTCGGGATAAACGTGCGTGAAGCGACACGTCACGGAGCCCTTGCCGCACACTCGGGTCACCGCCGCCGCCGCACACGCCATCATCTGGCGATGAAAATCGGGAAAGCGTTCCCACGTGATGGACGTCTCGAAGGTGTTGCTGACCATTCCCAACGCCGCCACCGTATCCATCAGATACGGCGCGTTGAGGAATGCATTGCGCCACGCGCCCGCCGCACCACCGTGGGTCGCGTCGGCCTCGGTGCGGGTCTGGGCGGCTTTTTCGGGCACTTTGCCGCCATTGGCCGCGCAGATTTCCGCGGCGCGCTTCATCCAGGGCTCGAGCGGATGGTCGGCAGACTCGAACGCGAGCACCAGCACGGCTTCCTCGCCGCTGCCCGCGCCCGAATTGAACGCCTCCCCCGGATCCAGGACGCGGCAGTTGGCTGGAAAGAGAGCGGACTGCGCGATGTGCCGAACCGCCTCGGCGGCGGCGAACATATCCTTGAATGACACCGAAGCGCCAGCGCGGAAAGTCGGCCGGTCCTGCAGCCGCATCCAGGCTTCCGTGATCACGCCGAGAATTCCCTCCGAGCCGATGAACATCCGATCCGGACTCGGACCAGCGCCGGAACCGGGCAATCGCCGCGACTCGATGATTCCGGTGGGAGTGACGACGCGCATCGACTCGACGAAGTCGTCGATATGCGTGTAGTTGGTCGCGAAGTGGCCGCCCGAGCGCGTTGCGATCCATCCGCCGAGGCTCGAGAACTCGAACGACTGCGGGAAATGGCGAATCGTGTATCCGTGCGGACGCAGTTGCTCGTCGAGCGCGGGTCCCAGCACGCCGGCCTGAATCCTCGCCGCGCGCGAAATTTTGTCCACCTCGAGCACCTTGCCAAGACCAGTGAGATCGATCGACACTGCGCCGCGATAGTCGCCGCGGGTCGGAGGCTCGGTTCCTCCGACCACGCTCGAGCCGCCGCCAAAGGGAACGGCAGCGAGCTTCGCGCCGTCGCACCATTCGAGGATCCGCGCCACGTCAGCCTCGTCGCGCGGGTATGCGACTACATCGAACGGATTGGAAAAGTCGCGGCGGAAGATGCGCACAAGATCGCGGAAGTCGCGGCCGTAGCTGTGCAGCACGCGCTCGTATGGTGACGACACGCAGATTTCCTTGAGTGAGTCCGGCGGCGCAACGCGCGCCGCGCGCAGCTTGAGCTCGCTCTGCGCCGGCGGCGGCGTGAGCTCCAGCGTGCCAAGACCGAAACGCTTCGACATCCGTTCAGCCAGGTGCCGCTTCTGCTCGTCATTCGGGCCTTGATCTTCGTAGCCCCATCCCCAGAATTTGCGCCTGCGCTCCGCCATCACGATTTCCTCCGAACGCTCGATCGAGCGCCTGCGGCGATTGTGCATCGAGGTCTCGGAAACGCGCAAGCGACTCATTGATGAGTCGCGGCGCGCTTGCGCCGAGCGGCTGAACTTCGTATTTCTCGAATGACCTTACCGGAGTTTTTCATGAGCATCACTGAAATTTCCGCCGCCGATCCGCATCCGCGAAAACGTGCCGAGCTGCTCGGCACCTCGATGTCGTACGCGGACGCGGGCAGCGGCAACCCGATCATTTTTCTGCACGGCAATCCCACGTCGTCGTATCTGTGGCGCAACGTGATCCCGCATCTGACGCCCGTCGCGCGATGCGTCGCGCCGGACCTGATCGGGATGGGCGCGTCGGGAAAATCCTCGAGCGGGAAATATCGCTTCGCCGATCACGCGCGCCATCTCGATGCGCTGTTGGATCGCGTTGTCCCCGGAGGCCCTGTCACCCTGGTGGTGCATGATTGGGGCTCTGCGCTCGGCTTCGATTGGGCCCGGCGGCATCCGGAGCGCACGGCGGGAGTCGCCTACATGGAAGCGATCGTGCGACCGCTTGCGTGGCAGGAATGGTCGCCGGCCGCGGTCGATTTGTTCAAGTCGCTGCGCAGCTCTGTCGGCGACGACCTGATCCTCAAGCGCAACCTATTCGTCGAGCGGATTTTGCCCGGCAGCGTGATGCGCAAGCTCAGCAGCGCTGAGATGGAGGCCTATCGCAAGCCGTTCGCCGAGCCGGGAGAATCGCGACGTCCAACGCTGACGTGGCCGCGCGAGATCCCGATCGAAGGCGAGCCGGCCGACGTAGTCGCGATCGCCGATGCGTACGCGCGCTGGCTCTCGGCCAGTGCGATGCCGAAGCTATTCATCAACGCGGATCCGGGCGCGATCCTGACTGGCGCGCAGCGCGAGTTCTGCCGGCGATGGCCGAATCAGCGCGAGGTGACAGTCCGCGGAATCCACTTTATCCAGGAAGACTCACCGCACGAAATCGGCGGCGCGATCGCGGATTGGTATCGCTCCTGGAATCGATGAGTGTGAGATAGCAAAAGGAATCAATCGTGGCTCCGGAATACAAGAATCTACTTTTCGCGAAAACCGGCTTCGTTGCCGACGTGGCGTTTATCTCCCCCGCCTCCCACCACCGCGCAGGTCGCGGGATCTTCGGCGCAGATTCGAATCGCGCCGCCGAACTCGCGCGCCAAATCGAGATTGATGGCATTGGTGCGAGGCCGAATGGCTCACTGCACGATCCAGGACCAGGGACGGGCGAAGGAATCTCGGCGTTCATCGCCAAGCGTCCAACGAAATTTTCCCGCGACTAAGGTCAGCGGCCGCCCGCCGGCGTCTCCGCGGGGCGCGGGCCGTGCACCGTCTTTTGCGCGGGATGGATGTAAAGCTGCGCGGGGTCGGGACGCTTGCCCGTCGCAGCCGCCGGCGGCTTCATCAGATAGTGGACCGGGCGGTGATGCTCCCGGAACTGGCGATCCGGGTTATAGACCTTGTTGAATTTCCACAGCATCTTCACGAAATTCGTCTGCCCCTGCATCAGCAACTTCCCCGCGATCGAAGCGACATCCTTGAGCGCGCTGAAGCCCAGATGCTTGCGGTTCAGCACGCCTTGGGTCTTGACCAGCTCCTCGTAGTATTGCTGCAGCGGCAGCCCGGTGGGCAGGACTGCGTGCTGAATATCGTAGAGCCTGTAGTCGAGCGTGGTGAGCTTGCGCGCCTCTGTCAGCCAAAGCTCGGTGCCGGGATAGGGCGTCGCGACGGTCAGATGCACGATCTCCGGAATGCTCATCGCCCATTCGCGGACAATTTCGAAGCGGCGCTCGTCCCAATCGGGATCGGCAATCAGATTGATCGCGACCGTGACCCCGATCTTGCGCGCCACTTCGAGCGCTTTGTTGTTGGTATCGAGCGATGAGCGCTTGCGATGCGCCTTCAACCCTTCTTCGTCGATCGCTTCGAGGCCCAAGAACATGTACTCGAGCCCGAGCCGGCGCCAATACGCAAAGACTTCCTGGTTACGGATCAGAACATCGGCGCGCGTTTCGAGGTAGTACTTTTTTTTGATCCTGCGCTTTTCGAGTTCGTGCCCGATCGCGTAGCCGTGCTCCGGATGAATGAACGCGACGTCGTCAACAATAAAGACGTTGGGTTCTTTGATCGAGAGCATGTCCTCGGCGGCGGCTTCCGCCGTCGATTTCCGGTAGCTGCGTCCGTAGAAAGTCCATGCGCTGCAGAACGAACAATCCCACGGGCATCCGCGCGTGAACTCGATCGAGGCGCACGGATCGAGCACGCCGATAAAGTATTTATTGCGCCGGCGTCCGAGATCCCGCGCCGGGAAATACTTGTCCAGGTCGTCGATCATAATCGGCGCCGGACCGGTTCCGTGCTCGGTCACCGCGCCCGGCACTTTCGCCACCGCGTCGGTGCCGCTGTCGATCGCTTCCATCAGAATCTGCGCGCTGGCTTCGCCTTCGCCGCGTAACACGCAATCGATTGCGCCCTCGGCGTGCTCCAGGAGATCGCTCGCCACGAACGATCCGCTGTGGCCGCCGACGAATACGAAGCAGTTGGGATCGCGCTGCTTGATCGCCTTGGTCAGATCGACCACCTCAGGCACGTTGGCCAGGTAGTTGAGCGAAAGGCCGATCGCGCGGGGCTGGAAATCGTCGAACTCTTTGTAGAGATCGCGATGCTGAAAAATCTGGAGATCGAGAATCCGGACGTCATGTCCGGCGGCCCGAACTGCTGCTGCCACCCGCTCCATCCCCAGCGGTTCCAGCCGCAGGTAAATCTCGCTGTACATCAGAGGACTCGGATGCACGAATAAGACTCGCATACTCGCCTCCATCGGCACCGAAGCGCGAACGCCCCCTTTTTGGTGCCTTCGGCAGACTTACGAAATTCCCTGAGCGGCACAAACCGCGCTCAGTCCATGCTCGCGGGCTTGGCCGCTCGCTGGCAATGCTAATCGGTCTGTAACCCAAGTGAAATAGCTCCCGAGTGCGCGCTTGCGATGCTATAGTTCGATTGCTGGTGCGATTCGATGCGCAAGCGAAACTGGCGGCAACTGATGCGCAACTTGACCCTGGTTATGATTATCGTTGTCGCGATCGTGGACGGCGTGTTGCTGGCTGTCATCCGCGAGCGCTTCTCTCACGAACACGGCTACGATTTGCGCGGGCATCGGCGCGCGGTGGCCAAACCCGCGCCGCCCTGACGCTCGTCATTGCGGCCGACAACCTTGCAGGCGGTGTTCGCGCCAGAAGATTTTCGCACGCGCTTCTATTGACAAGCATCGCGATGCGCTGGACTTTGAGCGTTGCGCCGCAATTCATATTCAATCTGAAAGGCGGGGAGATTCCTCTCTCCGAATGGAACCATGCAGCACGCAAAACTCGGCAGGACCGGTCTCACAGTGTCGCGCATCTGTCTCGGATGCATGAGCTACGGCTCCAAGAAATGGCGCGATTGGGTGCTTACCGTCGATGAAGCGCGCGAGCATTTCGCCGCCGCGCTGGAAGCTGGAATCAACTTCTTCGACACCGCCAACGTTTACTCAATCGGCGTCAGCGAGGAGATCACCGGGAAATGGCTCGGCGAGATGGCCAAGCGCGAGGATATCGTGCTCGCGACCAAGGTGCATGGAGAAATGGCGCCGGGGCCCAATCGCAGCGGCCTGTCGCGCAAGCATATTCTCGAATCATGCGACGCGTCGCTGCGCCGCCTCAACATGGATTACATCGACCTGTACCAGATCCATCGCTACGATTTTGCGACGCCGCTGGAAGAAACCCTCGAGGCGCTGGACTCGCTCGTGCGCGCGGGCAAGGTCCGTTATCTGGGCGCGAGTTCGATGGCGGCGTGGCAGTTTCAGAAGGCGCTCAACCTGCAAGCGCGCAACGGATGGCATCGATTCGTCTCGATGCAGAATCATTACAACCTGGTCTATCGCGAGGAAGAGCGCGAGATGAATCCGTTGTGCATCGATCAGGGCGTCGGGCTGATTCCGTGGAGTCCGCTCGCGCGCGGATTTCTGGCCGGAAATCGCAACGCTCAAAAAGGCGGCGAGACCACTCGCGCCAAATCCGATGACTTCGCCAAGATGATGTATTTCAGCGAAGCCGACTTCGAGGTGCTGGGCGAGGTCGAGAAGCTCGCGAAATCGCGCGGCGTGACGCCCTCTCAAATCGCTTGCGCCTGGATCCTTCACGCACCCGGCGTCACCGCTCCGATTATCGGCGCCACTAAGATGAAGCATCTGAAAGAGGCGATCGACGCGGTCGAGATCAAGCTCCGCCCGGAAGAAATCGCGGCGCTCGAGAAGCCGTACCGTCCGCATACGATTTTGGGGCATCAGCAACCCGACGGACGCCGGATGCATGCCGCGCACTGACTTGCGCGATCACCGCACGCGGTGAATCGGCGATGACGGAACCTAAAGCGTTACTTGAAGTCGCGCGAGCGCTGACCAACCGGCGCATCCCGTGGTTCGTCGCCGGAGGATGGGCGATCGATCTGCACCTCGGCCGTGTGACGCGCGCGCACAACGATATCGATACGCTGATCCTGCGCAGCGATCAGGCCGCGCTGCGCACTTCCATGGATTTCGATTTGCGCGCTGTTTTTCCGCATCCCGAGAGACACATGAACCGCGGGACCGTCGCGCGTTGGCCCGCGGGCAAAGTCCTCGAGCTGCCGGTGCATCAGCTCAACGCATATCGACCCGGCGATCCGATCCTCGCGGAGATCGACGCCGCGCACATCGACTCGGGACATCGCTACTGGTTTCAAATCATGCTCGCGGAGTCCGACGAACGCGACTGGATTTACCGGCGCAATTCCGCGGTGCGCCTGCCGCTCAAGCAACTCGGTTTTCATCCACTGTGGGGACTGCCGTATCTCGCGCCCGAGGTCGTGCTGCTGTTCAAGGCCAAGCTGATGCAAGACAAGGATCGCGAAGATTTCCGCAATGTGCGGCCTCATCTAAATGTCGATGCGCGGCGATGGCTCCACGACGCACTCGCAGAGTCGCATCCCGGACATGAGTGGCTGCGCGAACTTTGAGGATCGGATTTTCGCTCACAGTTTCAGGAGGCGCTCGCGATGGAAGTAAACGGGATGGCGCACGTGATGCTGACGGTCAGCAACTTCGAGCGATGCAAGGCGTTCTACGAAAAGTTGTTGCCGTTTTTGGGACTCAAGCCGATGATTAGCACCAACGAGACTTTGTACTGCGTCGGCGGACGGACCGCGATGGGTATCGTGCGCGCCGACCACGAATACCGGGCCGAGCATTTCGCGCAACGCCGCGTGGGGCTTCATCACGCATGTTTTCGCGCGCGCGAGCGCAAGGACATCGACGAAGCGTACGAGTTTCTGAAAACCCTCGGCGCAAAAATCGTACATCCTCCCGGCGAAGGCACTTGGGCGCCGGGATACTACTCGGTGCTATTCGAGGATCCGGACGGCATCCGCCTCGAGATAAATCACGTCCCCGGCAAAGGCCTGCTCGCGTGACGCGCGCGCCGCGTGCGCTTTTTTTGCCTGGATACCTTCTCCCGGCGGGAGAGGGCGAAGCATCGTGGCGATTGCTATCTTTGCAACCGCCGTGACGCGAGGCTGAAAATGCTTATTCCGCTATCTTCGACGCGCGCCAACGAGCGAATCAGCCGTTTAGCGTGGCGGCCAGGTTTGCGCGTTCGCGATTTCTGAAACCTACCGCGACGCTCAGGCGCTCCAGGTGTTGATCGATTATCTTTGCGCCCAAGCGCACGCGGTGCGTCGCGAAGAATGCTTTCACCTCATCCTCGCAATCGAGCAGCGCGACGACCGCCTCGCACATCCGCGGCAGCGCGTTGTCGGGATATTTCTTCGCCATCTCCTCCCAGTTACGCCGGATGAAATCCCACGCCTCGTAGCGTGAGGCCGGGTTGAGCAGCAGCGAGTGCATCAGGTAGGGCGCATTCTGCGTGCGCACCTGCCCGTCGAGCGACATCGCCATCGTCTGCCCGAGCAGCTTGGGCTCGCGGAAGTTCGTCAACGAGAACAGGTAGCGCTGCTCTTCCTGCGGGGTGCGTGCCGATTTGAACTTGCGTGAAAACTCGTCGTAGCGCTTCGCGTCGCCGCAATGCGCCAGAATCGCGACCAGCGCCGGCGCCAGATCGCGATCCGCGGCTTCCGGATTATCTTCGAAGCGCGCATAAAGCTGCACCGCGTGCCGCTGGATTTCTTTGTCCTCTCCGATGGTCCCGAGCGCTCCGATTAGAACTCCGCGAAGCTGACGGGTAAGCTCGCTCTCGTCCGGCTTCGCTTCCCATCCAAGACGCTCCGCCGCGGGTCCCACGATTTTGCGCACGGCAGCCGCGAGCGCGGGACGGTCGGTATCCGGCGCGACCATATCGAGATAATTAAATGCGCCGAGCATCGCACGCCATACGTTTAGATCGGTCTCGCCGCTGAACAGGCGCGCCATCGCAAGGAACTCGCTGAGCGGACCCATTCCGGCAACGGTCGCTGCCCACGTATCGCTGACCAGACCGAAGCGTTCGATCGGCGCAAGCTCGCCGGGCTTGCGCGGCAACGCGGCCAGCGTCTCGGGCGTGTAGTGCACGCGATAAAATCCGTGCCCGCCCTCATTGAGCAGAGCCCACTCGATCTTTCCGCCCAGCTCGACGGCCGTCTCGCGTTCGGTAAGCAGGACTTTTTTCGTGATGACGCCCTGGCCGATTTTCGCGCGGATCATCACCGGCACATGCCAGAGCTGGCTCGATTCTTCGCGCAGATAGTAGAAGCGGCGCTGCGAGAGCTTGAGCGCGGTGCCGCTTTTTTCAAACGCGGCCTCGACGATCGGAAAACCCGGCTGGAAGATCCAGGAATCCATCATCTTGCGCACCGGCTCTTTGGACGCCTCCTCGAGCGCATCCCACAAATCGCTGGTCTCGGTGTTGTCGAACTGATGTTTCTTCAGGTAGAGACGAATACCGTCGCGAAAAACTTCCGGGTGCAGATATTGTTCGAGCATCCGGAGCACGGCTGCGCCCTTCTCGTAAGTCAGGATATCGAACATCGCGCGGCATTCTTCGGGACTCAGCACGGGAAATTCGATCGGACGCGTGCTGCGCAGCCCGTCGATCGCCATCGCCGCCGCGCGCGAGACCGAAAAGCTGTCCCATCTTTTCCACTCCGGCTTCCACGCGTTGACCGCGAGCATCTCCATGAAGGTCGCAAACGCTTCGTTCAGCCAGATCCCGTTCCACCATCGCATCGTGACCAGGTCGCCGAACCACATGTGCGCGTTCTCGTGCGACACGACGTCGGCGATGCGCTCGAGCTCCGCGCGCGAGGCCGTCTTCTCGTCGGCCAGGAGCGCAGTCTCGCGAAATGTGATCGCGCCGAGGTTTTCCATCGCGCCGGAGGCGAAATCGGGAATCGCGATCAGATCGAGCTTGTCGCCGGGGTACTTGAGTCCGTAATAATCGGCGAAATACTTGAGCGAGAAGGCTCCGATCTGTTCCGCCCAGCTCGTAAGCCCCGCCTTGCCCGGAACGTGCACGATGCGCAGCGGCGTGCCGGCGTCGATAGGGGCGGTTGCCTCAAACTCGCCGATAATAAACGCCACCAGGTAGGTGGACATCTTGATCGTCTCTTTGAAAACGATCTCTTTCTTACCGCCCGAAAGCCGGCGCTCGCTTTCCTGCCCGCCGTTGGAGATCGCGGTTAGCTTCTCATCGATTACGAGCGTGACCTTGTAACTCGCCTTGAGCTCGGGCTCGTCCCAGCATGGGAATGCGCGGCGCGCGTCGGTTGATTCGAATTGCGTCGAGGCGACCACGTGCGCGCGGCCATCCGCGTCGAGGTATTGGCTGCGGTAGAAGCCGTGCAGCTTGTCATTCAGCACGCCGCGAAACGCGATCTTGAGCGTCCACTCGCCGGGCGCGAGATCCTGGCCGAAGCGTAGATGCGCCCTCTCCCGCTTGGGTTCGAGCTCGACCGTAGCCTTGAGCGACTTCCCGCCGCGCCCGGCGCTGGCCGCGTCGATTTCGAGCTCGAGCGCGTTGAGCACGATCACGCGAGTCGCTTCATTGACCGTGATCGCAACGGTCTCATCGCCCTTGAAGACGAAGGCCTTCAGGTCAGGTTCGAGCTTGAGCTCGTATCGCCGCGGCGTAACGTTTTTCGGCAGCCGGTAATCCTGGATCGACGGAGTGTGCGGCGCGCCTTCCTGATCGTGCATTGGAAATTTCCTTCCTGTGCGAGGCCTATACCTGCGATCGTTTACAGTACGTCAAACTTTTCTGAGGCGCGAGGGAAAACTGTCGCGCCTCGCAGGCCGAGTCGTCACTCACGCGTCGCCGCGCGCGAGTTCCCGGAACGTGATCAGCCGAACGCCGCGCGTATCGAGCGCCGCGCGCACTTTCGGGCTGGTCAGGATCTCTACCTCGAGCTGCGCCGCGGGCGCAGGCGGTGTGCCTCCGATATCGGCGGCCGGATGAAAGTACAGCTCGGTGGTGCCGTCGCTCAGACGCTCGATTACCCCGAGAATATATTCCTCGCTCAGGTGGCCGCTCTGGTGAAGTCCGAAGAGCCAATCGGTGGATTTGATTCCGCGCGCGTGAATCATCCTGCGCGCACGCCGCGAGAGCGAGCGGAATATCATCGCCTCGTACAGCTTGCGCACGGCGTTGTCGCGGCGCAGGCGCAGCGTGCTAAAGACTTGTTCGCTCGGCAGCCGGATGCATCCGACTTTGTACTCGGCGGCGAGCTCAATCACGATATCGGCGATTACCGGATGGACGTGGAAATTCAGATGGCCATCGATATGATCGAGGCGGCCGACGAGTTCGAGATGCTTTTCGATTTGCGCGCGAATCTCGGCGGCCAGGGCGGAGCGCAGTTTCGAATCGAAGAACCATCGCATCCCTGCCCACACCGGGCTCTCCGGAAAGCGGCCCGCTGCATTAACCGCGCCGCCAAGTTTTTCCGGCGCCAGAACGCTGCGCCCGCGGCATACGACGACGTGCAAACCGACATCCAGGTTCGGGTTCTCGCGCGCCAGAGTTGCGGCCGCGGCGTTTGCGGGTTCGGCGACCATCAGGCTCGCGCTGGTGAGAATCCCCTCGCGATACGCCTGCACGATACCGGCGTTGACCTCGGCCGACAGACCGAAGTCGTCACCATTAACGATAAGCTGCTTCACGTACGCTTGCCAATCGGGGGCGGGCCGGGAGCGCTCGGCGATACTTGACCGGGGGACATTACCGCGCAATTTTGCTTCTATCCGCAGGCTCGCTCAAGGGCCACGGCGCGACACGGGACATCTCTTTGATTCTTGTCTTTTACGCATTCGCGCGAGAGTTGGCGCTGCTTAAACGGCGCACGAAATCTCGCCGGACGATCGGCGATCCGCATTTGCGCGGGTTTCGAGCGCAAATTGGAGCGACGGAGATTGTCGCGGTCGCAACCGGAATTGGATTTGCGCGCACGCAGATTGCCGCGCGCCGAGCGTTCGATCTTTTTCCCGACCCCGAGATCGTGCTGGCCGCGGGCGTCGTCGGTGCGCTCTCGAAGGGATTGCGCGCGGGCGATTTGATCCTGGCCGATCGAATACTGAGCAGTCATGCCGGGGCCGCTGCCGCTGAGCACGTCGCAACTATCGGCGATGCGACGCTCAGCGAGCTTGGGCGTTACCTGCGCGCCGCCGGAATCAGCTATTCAACCGGCGCGCTCCTGACCTCTCATCGCGTGCTTGGAACTGGCGCCGACAAACGCGCCGCGAAGCTCAGCACAGGGGCGATCGCGGTCGATATGGAAACCGCCGCGGTCGCACTCGAGGCTCACGCCCGCGGATTTCGGTTCGCCGTGCTGCGAGCAGTGATGGACTCCGTCGATGACGACGTGGCCGGCGCCGAGATGGCTGACGAAAACGGCAATGTGCGGCCGCTTGCGGCGACCAATTTCCTGCTGCGCAATCCCGGCGTGATCATGCGCCTGCCCCGGATGATGCAAAGTCTCGGCCGCGCGACGCGCACGCTCGCGTTCGCCCTGGAAGCGGTTGCGACGCGCGGCGCGCCCGCACGCGGTTCGCGCCGTTAACCCGCACGCCGGCGAGTCTCTCGCTTATCCCAAATTTTGAGCTTGCGTTCGTAGGGAAAGTCGGCGAGATGGCGCTCGACCGCGGCGGCGCCGCCGTAGCAATCGGCGCGCGTCAGGATATGAATCCCGAGCGCCAGGAACGGCAGGTAGATGAACAGGCCCGCCCATCCGATATTCGCCGCGCCAATTTTGAACAGCATCGTGATTCCGAATCCGACGATTCCGAGATAGAGCGCGGGACCGAGCATTGCGCGCGAGGGTAGCGCTTCGAGAACGCCGAAAGGCTTTTGCGCGCCGCGATTCAACGTCGCATCGAGCACCAGGAAAATCGGGATCGTGATCGCCGCGACAAAATACCATCCGAGGTAGTTACTGATCGGCACGCCGAAATGCGGCCCCGGCGGGTCGTACCAGAAAATCTTTCCGAGAAACCACTTGTCGCCGAGCACACTCAGCGGATCGACGATCATATCGATCATCACCATGAACAGCGCCGCCATCAACCACACGCGCGGCGCGCGCCGGATTTTCCAGGTGTCGAGAATCCGCAAATCCCAGCCGGAGCGATAGAGCGGCGAGCACAAGAGCAGCGCGACGGTGTAGCTGGCGAAACCCAGAAACGTGAACGACAGCGAATCCATGAACGGCACCCCGATGATCCACAGCTCGCGTCCGCGGGTCGCGTCGAGATAGTGATACAGCCCGAAGGGAAATCCGTTGTGCACCGACGACCATTCGCAGGCGAGCGCGACAATGTAGGTCAGGATTGTGAACAGGATCGTCGTGCGCACGCCGAAGTTGACGATCGAGATAAACAGAAAGCTCGCCAGAAAAATGAATACGAACGGGCGCAGCTCGATTGTGCCGGCCAGCAGATGCATCGCGCCGCCTACGCCGCGTCCTTGACCGCGCCGGTCTTGCGGAAGAACTCGATCGCGCGCGCGAGTGCCACATCGACCGGACCGGGCTCGTAGCCGAGTTCGCGGCTCGCCTTCGACGAATCGAAAAACATCCGCTTGCGCGCCATCCGGACCTCGGTGAGACTCGCGCGCGGCGCGCGATGCGTCAGCGAACGCGCGACGGCCTCTGCGCCGAGCGCAAATCCATACGCGACCGCGTACGGAATCCGCACCCGCGGCGCGCGCAGGCCGGACAGACGCGCCAGATGCTCGAGCATCTCCTTGAGCGTCAGATTCTCACCGCCCAGGATATATTTCGCGCCGATTCGGCCGCGCTCCGCCGCGAGCAGATGGCCGCGCGCACAGTCTTCAACATCGACGAGGTTCAGCCCTGTATCCAGGTAGGCGGGCATCCGGCGCTTCAAGAAATCGCGGATGATGCGGCCGGTGGGAGTCGGCTTCAGATCGAGCGCGCCGACTGGCGTCGAGGGATTTACGATCACGACCGGCGCTCCGGCGCGCGCCGCTTCGAGCGCGACTTGCTCGGCCATGAACTTCGAGCGCTTGTAGGGTCCCGGCATATCGGCGAGCGTAACGGGAGTATCTTCGGTGCCGATACCGCCGTGCGGAATTCCGAGCGTGCCGACGGTGCTGGTATAGACGATTCGCTTCGCCCTCGCCGCGTACGCTGTTTCGATCACGTTGCGCGTGCCATCGACATTGCTCGCGTACATCGCGGACGGATCGGGCACCCACAATCGGTAATCGGCGGCCACGTGATAGACCTCGTCGCAATCCGTCACGGCGCGCGCGACCGCGCCGCGATCGCGCAGGTCGCCTCGCGCGAGCTCGACCTCAAGTCCGGCGAGCGCGGCGGTGTCGGCATTTTCGCGCACCAGCGCGCGCACTCGATCCCCGCGCGCGAGCAGCGCGCGCACCACGTGGCATCCCACGAAGCCGTTTGCGCCGGTAACCAACGCGATCCGCGGCGTCATCAGGCATTACCCGCGGCGGATTGGGTGCGAGCGATCACAGCGGCGGCGGCGGCGCGTCCTGATATCACCGCGCTTTCGATCGTCGCGGGAAGTCCGGTCTGCACCCAATCTCCGGCCAGAAACAGATTCGCGATCGGCGTCGCGGCGGTGGGACGCAATTGATAAGAGCGCGGCGCCGGCGCCATCGTGGCCTGTTTTTCCTTGAGCACGATTGCCTTGACGACTCTCGCGTTGCGCGCAGCCGGGATCATCGCGCAAAGATCGTTCATCACGAGGTCGAGAATTTCCTCGTTCGATTGATCGACGAGCTTGCGCGCTCCGCTGATCACGAAGCTCAGATAGCCCGGGTGGCGTTCGCCGTGGCGCTCGAAGATTCTGCGCTTGTTGAACATCCACTGCGTCGGCGTGCCGATAAATCCGACGAACGCAGAGTGTGTCACCTCGCGATCGAGCCATACGTGCGCGCAGATTATCGGTGAGGTTCCAAGCCCGGCCAGCCGCGCGAAAAACGGATCGGCGACCGTGCCCTCGGGCAGCATCCGCAGCAGATGGTGCGGTGCGGCGGCGGAAATAAAATTTGCCGAGCCGAGCCGGCGTCCGTCGCGCAGGCGCACGCGAGCGGCCAGTCCATCCTCGCCGGTTTCGATTGCTTCGACGATCGATCGCGTCGCGACCACTCCGCCCACGCGCTCGATAAGTTCGCGCGCGCCGGTGCAGTAGAGATCGGAGAGGCCGACGCGCGAATAGACGAACGCGGAGTCGCGGCGGCGCGAGAAGAACGCCCGCTTCAAAACCTCGGCCAGCAGCGCGGCGGATGACACCTGGGGCTCGTCATTCAAAGTCGCGATCGAAAGCGGGTACCAGAACGAACGGCGCGCGTTGTCGCTCTGGCCGAGCACCGTCATCAGATCGGCGACGGTCATCTGCTCGAGCGCTGGATGTTCCCGCCGACGCATCGCGAGCATCTTAAGCCCCCCGCGCACGACATCCAGCCGCTCGCGGAGGCTGAGCAGCCGGTAGCGCATCAGCGCGGCGCTCATGTGCAGAGGACCCGGGAGCCGCGCGGTGCGAAGCGTGCCGCTACGGCCGGGGGCGGCCAGCATGTCGATTTGGAGATCGCGATGGAACACCAGCTTGTCGCCCGAACCAATTTTGCGCAGGAAGTCGAGCGCCTGGATGTAGCAGCCCATCAGGACGTGCTGCCCGTTATCGACGAAGTCGCCGGTGTCGGGATCCTCGAAGGAGTAAGCGCGTCCGCCGAGCGCGGGTTTGCGTTCGAGCACGGCAACGCGAAAGCCGCGCTCAGCGAGCGCAACACCGGCGCTCAGTCCGGCAAAGCCTGCACCGATCACGACGACATCTTTGGATTCGATCATCTACCGGGTGATTCTAGCCGCGCAGCGTGCCCAGTCGCGAACTCGCCCACGCGCGTCCAACCAGGTAGAGCTTGCGCGGAGCGGACAGGCTAAGGCGCCGGTCGAGCACACGATAGTTTGAGCTGACAATCAGGCGCAGCAGAGAGCCGTAGATCAATCGCATCGCCTCGGCGGTCAGCAGCGTCGATCGATCTTCATCGGGCAGCGTGCGCTCGGCAGCGTCATAGTACTCGCGCGCGCGATTGGCCTCGAACTCCATCAGGCGGACGAACGCGTCGTTGTAAACCCCACCCAGAATTTCGTCCTCGGTCACGCCGAAGCGCTCGAGGTCCTCGAGCGGCAGGTAGATTCGGCCGCGGCCGGCATCTTCCCTGACATCGCGCAGGATATTGGTGAGCTGAAACGCGATACCCAGGTTTTCGGCGTAAACCTTCGCTGCGGGATTGCTGTAGCCGAAGACCTCGATACACATGAGCCCGACCACCGAGGCAGCGCGATAGCAGTAGAGCCGGAGCTCCGCGAAGGTAGCGTAGCGCTTGCGTGAGAGATCCATCTCCATGCCGGCGATAAACTCGTCGAAGTGCGCGCGCGGAATCGCAAATCGCCCAATCGCGTCGGCCAGCGCGCGCGAAATCGCGCGAGTCGGCGTTCCAGCGTACGCGCGATCGAGTTCGTCGCGCCAGCGTTGCAACAGAATGGCAGGCTCACGAATCGATTCGTCGTCGGCGACATCATCGACGAAACGGCAGAATGCATAGACTGCGTGCAGCGCGCGCCGCCGAGCGATCGGCAGCAGCATGAACGCGTAATAAAAATTCGAGCTCGATCGCCGGGTAATCTCGGCGCAACGCTCGTAGTCCTCCAAAAGCTGCGTATCGGCACCGCCGCGCTCAGCGGGTATCGCACGATTTTCAGCCATCGAGCCGGCCTCGTACCGCATTCCATCCGAGCTTCACATAGTCGAACTTGTCTAGTTTGGGCCGGCCGCGCAGCACGTCGTAACCGGAGTTTTCGATTGCACGCAGAATCGCAAGGCCGCCGCCGGCGAACATCACGATGTCGCGGCGCAGGCGCCGATCAACGATTTGCGCGAGGCCCGCTCCACCCTCGCGCAGCATCGCGCGCGCAATCCCGGCCTCGTGCTTCATCAGATCGATGAAGCGCTTGGTCGCAACGCCGTGACGCAAATCCTGCTCCGCGAGTTCGTGCGCGGCCAGATCGCGGCGCGGAAAATATATCCGCCCATTTTCCAGATCGACTGAAACGTCCTGCCAGAAATTCGCGAGCTGCAAGCCGCTGCAAACCAGATCCGACAGCCGCTGCCTTTCGGCGTCAGCGTAGCCGAACAAATACAGCACCAGGCGTCCAACCGGATTGGCCGAGTAGCGGCAGTAGCCGAGCAGGTCGTCAAAGGTCTCGAAGCCTTTGAAGTTTACGTCGGAGCGGAACGCGACCAGCAGATCCGCGAACGGCTCTTTGGGAATCGCGAATTTGACCGCGGTGTCGGCTATGGCGACGAACACCGGATGCCGCGGCGTGCCGGCGTATGCGAGATCGAGTTCGCGCTCCCATCCGTCGAGCTTTGCGAGGTCATGCTCTTCGTCGGCGAAATCGTCGGCAGTCCGCGCGTACGCGTAGATCGCGTGCATATGCTTGCGCATTGCGCGCGGCATCAGCCACGACGCGACGGTGAAGTTTTCGTAATGCGATCGCGCCAGCTTTCCGCAGAAGGCGTATGCCTCATCGAGCGGACACGCCGCCGGCGGTATCGCGATACCGAACGCTCCGCCCGCTTCGGCCATCGTTCCCCGGACTGCAACCATCGGCGTCGGATCCTTCACCGATCAGGCCGCGGTGCGCCGGTCGATAAGCTCGCGCGCCTGCGCACGCGCCCAGGAATCGGTTTCGAGCAGATCTTCCAGCGTGCGCGCGGGCGGATTCGGATGCCGCGCCATGATCGCTTCGATATGGCGCGGGATCTCGACGAAGCGGACACGCCCGGCAAGGAAGCCCGCGACTAATTCCTCATTCGCGGCGTTCAGGCAGGCGGGCATCGCGGCTCCTGCCGACAGCGCCTCGAAAGCCAGGCGCAGACACGGAAAGCGGCCGAGGTCAGGCTCTTCGAAGGTCAGTCGCGAGCATTCGACCAGCGACAGCGTCTTCAAATGCGGCAGCGCCAGCCGTTCCGGATAGGCCAGAGCGTACGCGACCGGAATCGCCATGTCGGGCACCGCCATCTCGGCAATTACCGAGCCGTCGATCATCTCGACCATCGAATGAATCACGCTCTGCGGATGAATCACGACCGAGACCTGAGCGCGCGTGACGTCGAACAGCCAGCGTGCCTCGATCACCTCGAGGCCCTTGTTCATCAGCGTCGCAGAAT
>JBOHWH010000107.1:0-79056 GCA_050736695.1 Binataceae bacterium (SeqCode)
CCGTCATCCTGAGAGTCTGTGAGTGAATTGCCGCGAAGCACCTCGGACGGGGAAAAAGCCGAATGATTTCAGGGGTCCATTTTTTACAAAGCCAATTCACTCACAAACTCTGAGCGAGGCCGCCGCGGCCGCAGTCGAAGGATCCCGGGCATTCGCGCACACAATTGCGATTGCATACTCCGCCGCCCGCAATCGCATGACGCTTTTGACTAAACGCCATCGCTGGTGCAGGTTCTATCTTCATGAAGGCAATCCTTATCGATCGACCGGGCGATGAATCGGTTCTGAAACTCGGCGAGGCTCCTGATCCCGCGCCCAAAGACGACGAGATTTTGATTCGTGTGCGATGCGCCGGGTTGAATCGCGCCGACCTGATGCAGCGGCAGGGCTTCTATCCGCCGCCGCCGGGAGCTTCGGAGATCTTGGGCCTCGAATGCGCGGGCGAGGTCGTCGCTGCCGGCAAAAACGCGAATGGGTGGAAAATCGGCGACCGCGCGATGGCGCTGCTGCCGGGCGGTGGCTACGCCGGGCTGGCGGTCGCGCATGCGGGATCGGCAATGAAAATTCCCGCGTCGCTCAGCGATGAAGAAGCCGCCGGAATTCCCGAGGTCTATCTGACCGCGTTCCTGAATCTGTTCGAGATCGCCGCAGTGAAGACCGGCGACAACGTTCTCATTCACGGCGGCGGCAGCGGCGTCGGGACCGCGTCGATCCAGCTTTTGCGCGAGGCCAAAGCGCGCTCGATCGTGACCGCTGGCAGCGACGCCAAATGCGAGCAGTGCCTCAAGTTCGGCGCCGACGTGGCGATAAACTACAAGCGCGGGTCGTTCGTGCCCGCGGTGAAGGCCGCATCGAGCGGACGCGGCGCCGATGTGATCCTCGACAGTATCGGCGCGTCGTATTTTAGCCAGAACCTCGAGGCGCTGGCCCAGGGCGGCCGCTTGGTGCTGATCGGCCTGATGACCGGCACCAAGTCGGAAATCGATCTGGCCGCGGTTCTGCGCCGGCATCTCCGGGTTATCGGATCGACGCTGCGCACCCGGCCCGCCGCCGAGAAAGCCGCGATAGTAGCCGCGTTCCTCGCGCGCTTCGGCGACGCATTGACCGCGGGCCGCCTGCGTCCCCCAATCTACAAAACCCTGCCAGCTTCTGAAGCCTCAGCCGCGCATCGCATGATGCAGGCCTCCGAACATTTCGGAAAAATAATCCTGCGGTTTAACTAACGGTCGCCGGAGTATGATGATGCGGCAGCGAAATTCCATTTGACGTCTCTCGGCTCCGCAATCATGGTGAGAGATATCGGTCGTCCGAGTTTTCTGCGCTTGAGAACTCGGCGCCCCTGAATATGCGATTGCGAATCGGGAGTCGAAACCAAAACTGCCGCCGGTATCCCAGGCTCGCGCTGTCGGGACTGACTCTCGCGACGGCGATTTTACTGTGCTTCGCTGCTTCGGTACTCGCGCAGAGTTCAACCGCACCCAAGGAACCACCGATGAACAATTCCGAACTGATCAACGGCATCCTTCGCAAGATGGGAGCCGGAGAGAAAATCGATCCTGCCGAGTTTCAGAAATTCGTTGCGGTGCAGAACAATGATCCCAAGACCGGCCCCGCGATCGGAACCAGAGTCCCGGATTTTTCGCTTTCCGATCAGAACGGCAAAAATTGGACGCTGCACGATCTGATGGGCAAAGCCGGGATGCTCCTGGTCTTCACGCGCAGCGCGGATTGGTGACCCTATTGCCGAACGCAGCTCGTCGAGCTGCAGGAATCGATGCCCGAATTGCGCAAAGCGGGTCTCGGCATCGCGGCGGTCAGTTATGATCCTGTGTCAACGCTGAGGCGGTTCGCCGACGCCCATCACGTCACCTATCCGCTGCTGTCCGATCAGGGCAGCGTCGTGATCCGGAAGTTTGAAATTCTCAATACCAACATGCCCGAAGGCAACATGTTTTACGGAATACCATTTCCGGGCGACTACGTTCTTGCGCCGGATGCGTCCGTGATCGACAAGCACTTTCTTCCTGACTATCAGACTCGGCCGACCGCCTCGGAGATTTTGCTGACCGACTTTAACGTGGCGACCGGCGCGGGATCGGTGATCGTAGGCGCTGAAGATGTGCGCGCAAAGATCTCTCTGTCGAACGACAAGGCTGCGCCCGGCCAGGAATTGGGCGTGGCGGTTGACATCACGATCGCGCCTGGGTGGCACATCTATGGAGAACCGCTACCCGAGAATTATATCGCCACGAACGTCAAGTTCGCCGGTGATGCGGTCGGCGAGCAGTCCTTCTCTTTGCCTCCCGCGAAACCAGTGGAATTCAAGGTATTGGGCGAGACCCTGCCGGTATATGAAGGTTCGATCCGCGGGAAGGGTACGATTTTGGTTGCGCGGCGGCTGAAACCTGGCGACTACACGCTCGCCGGCACGCTCAAATTTCAGGAATGCAACGACACGATCTGCAAACTGCCGCGGGAGGTCGCTTTTCAGATACCGATCAAGGTTGAGGGTATGGTGCTGGGGCTGAAGAAATAGGCCTCACCTGGACCGCCGCGTAACAAAGTAACGCGCGCGTATCGCCATTGCGCGACTTTTCCGCATCGCCGCGCGATCTGTCTTGACGGTCCGGTACCGCGACGATAATTTCGCGATGTTCAGGTTCGGGAGAATCCCATGTTGGTCGCCGGGAATATAGCGCCCCCGTTATCCTGGTGAAGGGTACTTCGAGACCTGGCCAAAGGGCGTCGAGCTATAAAAGCTCGGCGCCCTTTCTCTTTTTTGAGGATCGAGATCGAATCATCGATTCTCCCTCCGGAAGGATTTCGGCGAAGCGCCGCGCTCCCTAATGGCTGTTAGGGTTTTTGCCAGATTTGTTCATGGCTGAACTGTTCAGCCTTATGCGGATGCGAGCGCTGTGTCAGAATCAGGCCGTGAGCATGCCGGCACATCCGAAAGCGCTTTGGAAACCGTCGGCGGGAAACCCGCGGAGAAAAAGCGCGCCCATCAAATTTACCAAACGGAGCCACGGTTTCCTTTGAAATCAGGTAGTTACTGGCTTCGGTCAGGCGATCGAAGCGACTTTTCCCGATTTTCCCGGAGGCCTGTTGTGGTCCGGCGCAGGATGTTAAGTTTGGACCTCCGCGTCATCACGGAATGAAGCTCTCCGATTTAGACTACGACCTCCCGCCTGAACTGATCGCGCAGCATCCTCTGGCCGAACGCGATCAGGCGCGGATGCTCGTCGTGAATCGCCGCGCCAGGACGCTTATCCATTCGCGCTTCTACAAGCTCGCCGAAAATCTTCGCGAGGGTGATCTGATCGTTCTGAACGACACTCGCGTGCTGCCTGCGCGGCTCTACGCGCGCAAGGAATCGGGCGGCCGCGTCGAGCTGCTGTTCGTGCGGCCTGTGAAAAATCCCACGGGCGGATGGCTCGCGCTCGCGCGCGTTCATCGCGGGCTGGAGGAGGGCGCGCACCTGACGCTCGCGGACGGACGCGTGTTGCGCGTCGCCGCGATCTCGCGGGAGCATCGCCCAATAATCGTCACCGAGGACGGCTCGCCGCTCGAAGATGTGCTGAACGCAAGCGGGATGCTCGCGCTGCCGCATTATATCCGGCGCGAGGTCGGCGCGGCCGATCTGGACGACTATCAGACCGTGTATGCGCACACGCCGGGCGCGATCGCCGCGCCGACCGCGGGGCTGCATTTCACCGATCGCGTGTTCGCCGATCTGGGCGCCGCGGGGATTCGCGTCGCGCGGATCACGCTGCATATCGGACCCGGCACTTTCGCTCCGGTGCATGCGGAATCGGTCGAGGCGCATTCGATGGAGGCCGAATGGTTCACGATCGACGCCGCCGCACGCGACGCGATCGAGCATACGCGGCGTATCGGCGGCAGAGTCGTCGCGGTCGGCACCTCCAGCGTGCGCGCGCTCGAATCATGGGCAATCACCGCCGATCCCGAGGGCACGACCGGGCTCTTCATCTTTCCCGGCTTTCGCTTCAAGCTGGTGGACGCGATGATCACGAACTTCCATATGCCGCGCACGACGGTGCTTGCGCTGGTGATGGCACTGGCGGGCCGCGACACGATTCTCGAGGCATACGCCGAGGCGACTCGCCGCCGCTACCGGCTTCTGAGCTACGGCGACGCGATGCTTATCGTCTGATGGACACCCCGATCCGGTTTAACCTCTCCGCGTCTGACGGTCTCGCGCGCGCCGGGCAGATCGTCACCGGTCACGGCGCGATCGCGACGCCCGCATTCATGCCGGTCGGAACGCGCGCCGCTGTCAAGGCGATGGCGCCCGACGAGTTGTGGGGGATGGGATTCCGCCTGGTTCTCGCCAACGCCTATCATCTGCTGGTGCGCCCCGGTCCGGAGTTGGTTCACGAGATGGGTGGCGTCGCGCGTTTCATGGGATTCCCCGGCGCGATTCTGACCGACTCGGGCGGCTTTCAGGCGATGAGCCTTGCGAAGATCAACTCGATCGACGAAGGCGGTATCCGCTTCCGATCGCATCTCGATGGCGCCGCGGTGGCGCTCACGCCCGAGAACGCGGTCGCGCTGCAAGAGGCTTTAGGCTCCGACATCATGATGTCGCTCGACGAATGTACTCCGTTCCCTGCCACGCACGATCGCGCGGGCAAGTCGCTCGAGTTGACGGCGCGGTGGGCCGAGCGCGGAATTCGCGCGCGCCGGAGTACGACGCAGGCGCTGTTTGGAATCGTGCAGGGGGGTGTCTATGCCGACCTGCGCAGGACGAGCGCAGAGCAAATCACTTCGCTCGGGTTTGACGGCTACGCGGCTGGCGGATTGTCGGTCGGCGAGCCCAAAGACGCGATGTACGAGATGGCGGCGCTGACCGCCTCGATGCTGCCTGCCGGGCTGCCGCGCTACCTGATGGGCGTGGGAACTCCGGCCGATCTTCTCGCGGCGATTGGGATGGGCTTCGACATGTTCGATTGTGTGCTGCCGACGCGCAACGCGCGCAACGGCTCTGCCTTCACCAGCGCGGGACCGCTCTCGATCAAGCGTGCGGCCTACGCGCGCGACAGCCGTCCTCTGGACGCCGCCTGCGGATGCCGCCCGTGCCGGACGCTTTCGCGCGCCTATTTGCGTCATCTGTATATGTCGGGTGAGATACTCGCGGCGCGCGCGCTAACGGAGCATAATCTCCACTTCTACGCGCGCTTGATGCAGGGGGCCCAAGCTGCTATCGCATCTCGGACCTTCGCTGCTTACGCAAATTCGGCCAATGCCGGCTTGGCCGCGGGCGAGACCGCTGGCACCGCCGATGGATGAGGATTGATGTTTTTCGAGGGAATCGCTTACGCGCAGACCGCCGCGGCCGGATCGAATCCGAGCCAGCAGGTCTTCCTGACCACGGTGATCCCGCTCGCGCTGCTGTTTGGAATTTTCTACTTCCTGCTGATTCGTCCGCAGACGCAGAAAGCCAAGGCGCACGACCGGATGCTCAAGGAGCTCAAGCGCAACGATGAAGTCGTGACCACGGGCGGCATTATTGGGCGGATTCACGAGCTGGGCGAGAAGATCGCAACGCTGGAGGTCGCACCCAACGTGCGCGTCAAGGTTGACCGCTCGCAAATCGCGGCGCTTTCGAGTTTCGGCAAACCCGAAAAAAAATAGACAGGTCAAAAAAAATACTAAGTGAAGCGCCGCGCGCGGACGCTTCACCTGCAAGGTGATAAGTCAATTCAGTGGAAGCACAATCTTTCGCACCGATCCTGATACTGCTCGCGATCTGCGTCGCTTTTCTTTACATGCACTTCACCGGGGGCAGCGGCCTGATGCGCCTGTACCTGGCGGCAGTGCTGGTCGTGGTCGCCTTGGTGATCATGCTGCCAAGCTTCAATGTCGGGCTTCCAGACTGGTGGGCCGGATGGCTGGGCGGCACGAAGATTCAGCTCGGACTCGATCTCCAGGGCGGAACGCATTTGTTGATGCAGGTGAAGCTGGACGACGCGGTAAAGACTCAGCTCAACCGGCGCGCCGACGATATCAAGCGCGAGCTCAAAGAGAACAAACTCGATTTCGCCGACATCTCGCAAGACAAGGACGGCAACCAGATCGTGAAACTCAAGAGCGGCGACGAGCGGACTCCGTTCCTCGATCTGATGTCAAAATCGTTTCCCGATCTGGTGGTGTCGAGCCTATCCGGCGCGAGCGGGCCGACCTACAGCCTGGCTTTCCGTCCGCGTGATTTGCAGCAGATCCGGTCCAATGCGATGGAGCAGGCGCTCGAAACTATCCGCAATCGAATCGATCAGCTCGGCGTGCGCGAAACCACCGTGCAGAAAGAAGGCGAGGACGGGATCCTCGTGCAGTTGCCCGGGATCCAGGATCCGGAACGCGCCAAAGAGTTGATCGGCAAGACCGCGGTGCTCGAGTTCAAGCTGATCGATAACACTCACAGCGTGCAGGACGCGATCCAGAACGGTGCGCCTCCCGGCGACGAAATCCTGTACGGACCTGTCGATCGCGGTGGCAAAACTCCTTACCTGGTCGAGACTCCCGTGCTGGTCAGCGGCGACGTGGTGACCGACGCGCAGGTGCGTCCGGGCGGGCGGCTCGAAGGCCCCTACGTCGCAGTCGATCTCGACGCGCGCGGCGCGCAGATTTTCGACACAATCACCGCGGAGAACGTCGGCCGCCAGTTGGCGATCGTGCTGGATAACACCGTCTATTCCGCTCCGGTAATCAAAGAGCGAATCCCCGGCGGCCACGTCCAGATAACGGGCCGCTTCTCGTTTGAAGAGGCGCACGATCTCGAGATCGTGCTCAAATCAGGCAGGCTGCCCGCGCCGGTCGAGATCGAAGAAGAGCGGACGGTGGGACCATCGCTCGGACGCGATTCTATTCGCCAGGGCACGATGAGCTTTGTGATCGGCGCCGCCGCGGTGCTGATCTTCATGGCGATCTATTACAGCGGTGCGGGAGTCCTGGCCGACTTCGGCCTGTCGCTGAATATCCTGCTGCTGGTTTGCGTGATGGCTGCGATGCAGGCGACGCTCACACTGCCCGGGATTGCGGGAATCGTGCTGACGCTCGGAATGTCTGTCGATGCGAACGTGCTGGTGAACGAACGCATGCGTGAGGAATTGCGCAACGGCAAGACCACTCGCGAAGCGGTCAAGCTTGGCTATCAGCGCGCGTGGTCGGCGATCCGCGACTCGAATATTTCGACTTTCGTCGCGGGACTGATCCTGTTCCAGTTCGGCACCGGCCCGGTCAAAGGATTTGCGATAACTCTGTGCGTCGGAGTCCTGACCGGACTTTTTTCGTGTATCGTGGTGACACGCGCATGGTACGATTATCTGATTTCTGTGCGTAAATTAAACACGATTAGCGTGTGATAGCTCATCTTGGCCTATTGTGGGAGATGCATCTTTAACCGAGCCGTAGCAGTTGCGGCCGCCGGAGCGTAAACTTGACTTCATCAACCGAGCTGCGATACAAAGGCCCGTTCCAATCCTAATCCTGAAAGGCGTCTTGTTGGACTAAGATGGCCGATAAAGACGACGTACTACTTAATTCTCGGGAGGTCGCGTTCCTGCTCGACCTCAGTCCCGACACTGTCAACGAATTTGCGCGCCGAAACATTATTCCGGCGTTCAAGAAGGGGCGGCAATGGCGCTTTCGCCGCCGCGATATCGCTTCCGTGAAGCGTCAGCTTCGGGGAGTCAATGCGGCCGCCTAGCGGTCCGCATCAATTCTCGTTTCTTCGGATCAACGAGAGCAAGGCCATCGCGTTCGGATTCCGCATTCCGCTGCGCCTCGGTCTAGACAAGAGGGTTTTGTAATGGCCGAGCCGCACGAGAGCCGCATCTATTCGGACTTCGCGAAATTCTACGACACGTTCTTCGTCCGCGCCTTCCTCGATCACGAGCACGAGGTCGTCGAGTCGCTCAATCTGCGGCCCGGCCAACACGTACTCGAAGTCGGAGTCGGCACCGGGATGTCGCTGGACGCGTTCCCGGCTTATGTCCAATTGATCGGGATCGATCCGTCCGAGGCGATGCTCAAGCATGCGCGCGAGAAAATCCGCGAGAACGGATGGCGTCATATCGAGGTCAAGCAAGGCGACGCCCTTAACCTTGAATTCGCCGACAATAGTTTCGACGAAGTGGTTTCGTTTCATGTGATCACCGTCGTGCCCGATCCGGTCCGGATGATGGATGAGATGGTCCGGGTGTGTAAGCCGGGCGGACGGATCGTGGTGGTCAATCATTTCGCGAGTCCGAATCCGATCCTGTATTTTCTCAACACGCTGATAAATCCATTGACCAAGCTGCTTGGATGGACCACCCGCCTGCGCGCGCGTGACGTCCTGCACGGCTCGAACATCACGGTCGAGAAGTTAGCGCCGGTCGCGCGCTTCTCCGTCCACGACCTGATAATCGCCCGCAAAACCGCTTAGCCCGGCTTCGGCGTTTGTCAATAGGGGTCGAAGGCCCGTCGGCCCGCATCTGGCGCAAGCTCGCGCATCGCGGGCGTCCCTGCGGGCGATTGCTCCGCGGCTAGGCTTCACGCTTGGCGAGATTCAGGACCAGCGCGCAGGGAGTGCCCAGGATCGCGATGCGGAAAATTTCCGGATCGTTTGCCGACGACGTGAGCATCGCGATTTCGCGCTCCCCCCAGACCGGCTCGACGCACTCGCGGATCGTGAGGCCTGCGCGAACTGCAGCCATGATGTAGTCCGAGACCTTCTGCACGGGTCCCCGTACGATCCCGCGCCCACCATCGGCGTCGCGATAGAAGCCGCCGCCGCCGAATTGCCGGTTTATCGGATGAAACGTCGAGATGATCACCGATCCCCCCGGGCGCACGACGCGCGCCAACTCCGCGACCGGTGTGCGCAGATCGTCGGCGTGATCGAGCGCGAGCGCGCACAGCGCAAGGTCGAAGCTTCCAGTCGCGAACGGAATCGCCGTGAGATCGCCGCTCTCGAGGCGCGCTTGCGGTACTTTTGCGCGCGCCCGCTCGAGCATCTCGGGCGAGCAGTCGAGTCCAGTCGTCTCGAATCCTTTTTCGACCAGGTATTTCGTATGCCGTCCCGTGCCGCACGCCGCGTCCAGCGCGCGGCCCGCCGCAACCGAATCGATCATCGCATGAACCACCGACTCTTCGGCCGACAGGAGCGGATTCCCGGGCTGGTCGTACGTCGCCGACCATGCGGCGTACCCCTCGCGCACATCGGTCTCGTTGATTTCGATCGGCAGGCTGGCCGGATGGCCGTCCATCTTGGCGGCGAAGGCGGCCGTCTTCGCCGCGATGGTCAGCGCCAGCGCCTCGTCCCACGCATAGGTCCGCAAGAGTGCGAGTCCGTGAATGCCAAGCGCGTAGTGGAACGGGCGAATCGCCTTGCGCATGCGATCCTGATTACTCTGCCAGGATCACCGAGTCGAGTGCTATCGCGCCGTGCTACGCGGCGCGGGTTTTTGGCTCGACCGGAGGCGTCGTTTCGCTCATCGTGCGCAGAACCTGCTCGTCGCTCATCGTCCAGATCTGCGCATCGAGCGGATAGTCCATCAGCGGCTTCGACGGATCGGGCGCCGGCTGCGCGACTTTGCCGCCCTTCGATGCGAACGATGCCGGATGTTTGTAGCGCTCGAGTTCCTGGGCGTTGATTCCGGCCAGGTCCGCAACTTCGGGATCGATCCACGCTTCCGCATCGATCGCTTTTCCTTCTGAGGTGGCGAATTCCAGCATCAGGCCCTCGGGCCCCGCGAAGTAAATCGATTTGCACAGGCCGTGGTCGAGCGGTCCCAGGATCCAAACTCCATGCGCGCGCACGCGATCGCGAATCGCCAGCAGGTCGGCCTCGGTATCGACGTTGAGCGCGACGTGCTGCATCACTCCCGGCGCGACGTTACCCGTGGTGTGCCCAGCATGCGAGACGCCCTTGATCGGCTCGATCTCCGCGATCTCGGGATGCTGCACGAACGCGATCGAGGAGCTGGCGCTCATCCGCAGGAACCCATGAAAGGTGTTGTCCACGCCATGCATCCAATAAAGCGCGACCAGTTCCATCCCGATTACATCGGTGAAGAACTCGATCTGCCGCTTGATGTCCTTGGTGCAGATGGCGAGATGATGAATACCGTTGGGCAGGCCCATCAGGGTTACCTCCGTTGTGTAACGATCACTATCATTGCCGCCGGCGAACTTCCAATCTTCCGGCGCGGCGATTGGACGCGCCTGTTTCAGGCGTGCCGGGTCTTTGACACTTTGCCCATTGGTGCGATACGTGTGGCTCGCTGATCATCGGCGGCTATTCATATGACTGACGAAACCGATCCCACTCTCAAATCCGAAGCGGACGCCGCGGCAGAGGCCGAGGCGCCTGCGCAACCGCAGGGGACGGCTAACGATCGCGCGGTCGAGGACCTCGCGCGCGAGCTCTCCGAGCGGCTGCGCGCGATGCCGAATCGGCAGGAGATGACGGACTACGCGGTCTCGTTATTAAAGGAAAGCAACGAGGAAGCCGAGCAGGCCGACCTCGCGCGCGACTCGCAGGTGAAGGCTGCCCGCGGCGATCCGTTTAATCCGATTGCGTTTGCGATTCCGCTGCTGGTCGTCGGGCTGGTCCTGATGGCGACGGGACTGTTGACCGGGATGGGCGTGCTGGTGGTGGCGATCGCAATCGCGATGTTCATCTATGGACTGATTGTTCCGATGTTCTCGCGGCGCAGCCGCGCGGACAAGTAGGCGGGATATTAGAGTTTGCAATGCTCGCGGACAAATCAGCATTTCTTCTTGCAGAGGCGCATCGTAATTAGGTAGCCTCACGCGCGTCTGGATTTAGGGTAAGCCTCGGGTTTATGGGGAGGCGGGCTTAAGTGCCCGAGAAGTGGCTCAGATGGCGAAGTTGGACTTGAAAGAGGTCAGGCGCCAGATAACCGATTCTCAAGCGTGGCAGTCGATCTTCCGTCACGGTTACGAAGACACGCCGCGCAATCGAATCTTGATGGTTTCGGGCAACGTCTGGCTGCATCTGCATCCGTCGAAAGTACAAAAACATGCGGTCCGTTTGCGCTTCACCTGGTGCATGGGCGGAATCACGTTTCTGCTGTTCCTGGTCACGGTCATCACCGGCGTGTACCTGATGTTCTATTACCGGCCGACCGCGGAATACGCATACGCGGACATGAAGTATCTCGAATTCGACATGCCGTTCGGGATGCTGATGCGCAACATGCATCGATGGGCCGCGCACGGGATGGTGATCGCGGTGTGGCTGCATATGTTCCGCGTCTTTATGACCGGATCGTACAAGCCGCCGCGCGAGTTCAACTGGGTGGTCGGCGTGATCCTGCTGGTGCTGACGCTCTTGCTCTCGTTCACCGGATACCTGCTGCCGTGGGATCAGCTCTCGATCTGGGCGGTCACCGTCGGCTCGAACATGGCCCGCGCCACACCGCTATTGGGTCATGGCGGCCCATTCCACGAGGTTTTGGGCGTCAACCCGATCTATGACGCGCGCGCATTTATTTTCGGCGGCGCCGAAATCGGGCCGCACACGCTGCTTCGGTTTTATATCCTGCACTGCATCTTTTTTCCGCTGGTCGCGAGCATCTTTATGGCGGTGCATTTCTGGCGGATCCGGCGGGACGGAATGTCAGGCCCGCTCTAGACTATTGAGAGAAGACTTAAGATGGGCGACCTGATTTCCTATATCGCGCACATGGGTATTGTGCGCGTGCTCTCGGTGCCGGTCGGAATGGCTATCGCGCTGTGGCTCATCTGGCGTGCAGCAGCGCCGGCGCCGTGGAAAGATGACGATGACGCCGATCCGCGTGCGGCTTAAGCCGGTGCGGGTCGGCCGGTCCGGGTGCGCAAGGCGGGGCGGGAACGATCGCCGATGGAATCGATAAGGGTTTAGTCATGGCGAGCCACGAAGGAAATACGGGTAGCGGTCCTCCGATGATGACGATGGCGGCCGCCGGTGGCGCGGGTGCTCCCGCGCGTGCACCGGCAGGCGGTGGCGCGCCCGGCGGCAAGCGGATCGAAGTGCCGATCAAGAAGGCCGGCGGCGGCGTCGAAGATAAACTGCACACCTGGCCATTTTTGGTGCGCAGCGAGTTCCTGATGACGCTCTTGGTGATCGTCGTGCTGACCATCTGGTCGCTCACGATCAACGCCCCGCTCGAGGAGCCATCCAATCCGACCCGCACGCCCAATCCGTCCAAGGCGCCGTGGTACTTCCTGGGCCTGCAGGAGATGCTGGTCTTCTTCGATCCCTGGTACGCGGGGGTCGTGCTGCCGAGCTTTATTATCGTTGGCCTGATGCTGATTCCGTATCTCGACATCAATCCGAAGGGTAACGGCTACTACACTTTCCGCGAGCGGATGTTCGAAATCCTGACCTTCTTTTTGGGTTTCCACGTGCTCTGGGTCTCATTCATCATCATCGGGACTTTCTTCCGCGGCCCCGGATGGAACTGGTTCTGGCCCGGCCAGGTATGGGATCCGCACATGGTCGAGGCGCTCGCCAACGTCGATTTGCCGTACTGGTTCGGTTTCCGCGACTACCTGGCTTCGGCGATCTTCGGTCTGTCGCTGATCCTTGGATATTTCGTGATCGGATATATCGTCTTTTATTTATGGGTTCGCGCGCGACCCGCCAACGATCCATGGTCGGCGTTTCAAGGCGGAGGCCGCGAGTTGCTCGAGAAATGGGGACCGGTGCGGTTCGGAATCACCGGCTTTCTGCTGATCGCGATGATGGGCGTGTTCATCAAGATGATGCTGCGCCACGCGCTCAACATTAAGTACATCCTCGTTACTCCCTGGATAAATATTTAGGCGTGGCGGAACCGCATGTACATCCTGGGCAAAGCTCTGGAGGCGCTCGGATGCGCCGATGTGGGATTCGCGCTGTTCGTGGGGGTCACGCAGGCGCACGGAATGGGCAACGAGTATAAATTGACCGCGATTGGAATCCTGGTGTTTCTGGTTGGCTATCTCGCTGAGAGTTTTTCCGCGGATTCCTGAGTGCGAAGAACCAAGCGGCTGCGGCATGCGGCGCGATCAACTGATTCGAGGGCGGGTAGGTAGGATAGATGGCTGGCAGACCGGGGCTTGATCCCACTGAGGAAGGCAAGTCGTACAGCGCACTGTTTGTCCTGATGGTTGCGCTGCTGCTCGTGGTCGCGGTGTGGTCGATTTGGGACGACAATATCTCGCGCCGGCCGTGGAAAGAGTACCAGGTCGAATTCGACCGGCTCGCGTACGACAAGTACATGCTCGATGCGGCCGGCGAGCAGAAAAAGCTCGATGCGAATCCCGAGTACGTAAAGCTGATCAAGGATCTGGCCACCGACCAGCGCGAGATCAACTCGGGCGAAACCGCTGACAAACTATCCGGCTTGAGGGCGCGGCTGGTGGGCCTGAAGGTCACCGCCGATGAAACGTTTCAGGCCGCAAGCTTCACCAAGTCCTATCTGACCGAAAGCTGGTACGACTACAATCACGCGATCCAGACCCATCAGGATCCGGCTAAGTACCAGAATCAGATCAGCCATTTGGGCAAGGATCTCGCCGACGAGACCAAAACCGCCGATGAAGCCAAGGCGCGCTACCAGAAAGTCAAGGATCAGATCGAGGCGATCAATTCGCAGGTCGATACGATTACGGACAAGCTCAAAAGCATGACCAAGGCCCGCGACGACCTTAGCGATAAGGCCGATGGGTACATGATTCCGATAAAGTTCGCGGGCCGGGTAATCCTGCGCTATCCGAAGATACCCAAGATTCAGCAGACCGCGATCGACGACTTCGATCGCAACGCTTTCGACGAGGCGGTTGCCCGCGTCGACCGTTGCCAGTCGTGCCACATGGGTATCGACAAGAAGGGCTTCGAGAACGCCAAGCAGCCGTTCCGCACCCATTCCAATTTCGACGCGATCATCGGCAAGCATCCCACCGATAAGCTCGGATGCACTCCGTGCCACGAAGGGCAGGGACCCGCGGTCAATTCGATCGCGATGGCGCATGGCGACGTCGCCTTCTGGGAGCATCCGCTTCTCACCGGCGACCAGATGCAATCGCGATGCATCAAGTGTCACGTCGATGTCGGCTCGCTGCGCAACAGGGACGATAAGCAGATTGCGATCAGCTGGGTCCAGGGCGAACGCCTGTTCCAGCAGATGGGATGCACCGGTTGCCATCTGGCGGCGGGTTACGAAGACCTGCCCAAAATCGGCCCGTACCTGAAGCTCGCGTCGGCGAAGCTCGATCCGTCGTGGACCATCCGATGGATCACCAATCCGCATCTGATTCATCCGCACACCCGGATGCCTAACTTCATGTTCACGCGCGAGCAGGCGACGCAAATCGCGTCGTTTATCCTGTCGAGCTCGGCCAAGAATTCAACTGAATGGCTCGGCGCGCATCCGGAGCCGCCAACCCTCGAATCGGATATCGCGAATCCCGCGTTCGTAGAAGAGGGCAAGGGGCTGTTCGAATCGGTTGGTTGCAAGGGCTGCCATTCGGTCGAGCCCGATCAGATCGGTTCTCCGGTCGGTAACGATGCGCACTTCGTCCCGGCCGCGACCCGCACGGCCAAGGATTTTGCGCCTAACCTGTCGAAGATTGCGGAGAAGACCAATCCGCGATGGATTTACGCGTGGCTCAAGAATCCGCGCGATTTCTCACCGCACACCGCGATGCCGTCGCTGCGCCTGACAGACCACGAAGCCGAGGTGTTGACCGCCTTCCTAATGACTCACGGCAAAAAGCAGGAAGACCCGGGCGTCGAGACCGCCCTTAAGGATCCCGAAAATATCAAGGCCGGCAAGGCTCTGGTGCGCAAGTACGGATGCTTTGGCTGCCACGAGATCGAGGGCATGGATCACGAATCGCGCATCGGCGTCGAGCTGACCACGTTTGGATCCAAGCACGTCGATGAGCTGTTCTTCGGCGACCGCACCGATATACCGCCGAATTGGAATGCGTGGACCTTGCATAAGCTGCAAGATCCGCGGATCTACGCGACCAAAGACGTCGAGCAGTTGATGCCCAACTTCGATTTCCAGGACGCGGATATCGAAACGCTGCGCGTGTTCCTGGCCAGCCGCACTGACGCCAAGGTGCCCGAACGCTACCGCGCGGCCGAAACCGCTACGCAGAAAAACATAGTCGCGGGCCGCGACCTGGTGAATTACTACAATTGCGTGGGATGCCACATAATCGAGAATCGCGGCGGATACATACGGCGCTTCTACTCGGAAGACGCGATAAGCCTTGCCCCGCCAATTCTCAACGGCGAAGGGCTCAAGGTGCAGCCTGATTGGCTGTTCAGCTTCCTACAGGGCCCGACCCCGATTCGTCCCTGGCTGAAAATCCGGATGCCGACGTTCCACTTCACCAACGAGGAAGACGATACCGTCGTGAATTACTTCGGCTCGCTCTCCGACGTGCAGGTGCCGTACGAATTCCTGAACGCCAACCTGCTACCGGCCGATTTGCTGCAGGCGGGCCAGAAGATGATGACCAAGGATTATTTCAACTGCTTCAGTTGCCATCAGCAGGGCGACAAGAAGCCCGAAGGTCCGCCTTCAGGATGGGCGCCCGATCTTGCGCTGGCGCATGATCGGCTCAATCCCCAGTGGATACTCCTGTGGCTGAAGAATCCGCAGGCGGTCCAGCCCGGCACCAAGATGCCGTCATTTTATCCGGGCGGTCCAGACGATATCCTGAAGGGCAACGAGCCGAAGCAGATCAAGGCGCTTCGCGACTACATCTTCTGGTTCGGAACCCATCCGGGTCAGAATTTGTCTGCGCAGGTCGCGGACGTCGCCCCGGCGAAACCGGTCAAAGTAGGCAAAAAGAAAGGTTCCTGAGGAACAGGAGTCGTGAGAACTTTCCAGGAGGAAGGTAGATGAACAAGGTTTCGATTTTCGTTGCAACCTGTGCGGCGATCGTCGCCGTCGGGATCACTAGCTATCCCGCCGCCGCCGCGGGCGGAACGATCTCCGGCACCGTCAAATATGACGGCGCCGCGCCCGCGCCCAAAAAAGTCGACATCACCAAGGACAAGGACGTATGCGGACTCAAGCCGCACTTCGATGAATCGCTGATCGTCGGCGCGGGCGGAGGAATCGCCAACGCAGTCGTGATCGTCAAGGGCGCCAAGGGCGACCTCAAGCCGCAGAACGTCGAATTCGATCAAAAGGGATGCGATTACGTGCCGCACGTGCTCGCGTTCCCGGCCGGATCGACCGTCGATATCATCAACTCCGACGGAATCCTGCACAACATCCACACCTACTCGAAGGCCAATCCTTCCTTCAACATGGCGCAGCCCAAGTTCAAGAAGAAGATCGAGGAAAAGGTCGACAAGCCCGAGGTGATCAAGGTCACCTGCGACGCGCACGGCTGGATGAAGGGATGGTGGGTCGCGACCGACACCCCGTACTACGCCGTGACCGATGACAGCGGCAACTTCACGATCAAGGATGTGCCCGCGGGCAACTACACCGTCGAAGTGTGGCAGGAAAAGCTCGGCACGCAGGATCAGAAGGCCGATGTAAAAGACGGCGCAACCGCGAACGTCGCTTTCACGCTGAAGCCGAAGAGCTGACAAGCTAACGATAGTTAGATTTGCGCGCGGGGCCGGATGAAGATTCATCCGGCCCCGCCGCTTTCGACCCCTTCCGGCGCTTCGCTGCCACCCTCGCCGCACGGAGAGAGAATTTCGGTGCCTTCGGCGTCTGGTTCCCTTACCGTGCGGGAAGGGGCAGGGGTTTGGTCGCATGCTCGTTTGCGCGGTATTAGAGGCCTCACGAATCGCGCTAGACTCAAGCGGGAACTAATTCTCATGAGCATGATCAAAAGACTCGATCGCCTCGACGTGGCGACAACCGACTTGGCCGGCGCGGAATCTATCTACCAAAGGAACTTCGGCTTCGCAGTATTGCGCGGCGCCGACGGCAACATAGCAACCGTAAAGGTGGGCGGCGCCGAGATTCGTCTGGCCGCGGGAAAATCGGTCACAGCGCAAATCGCAACCAACGGCGAAGGCATGTACGCCCTATGGCTGGAAGCCGAAGACGTCGAGGCGGTGGCCGCCGCTCTACGCAAATCCGGAATCAATCCGGGCGCAATTAAGGTCGAGACTGCACGCCGGGTTCTTGCGATCGATCCAAAGCTCGCGAACCAGGTTCCTCTGTATATTTTTGATCGAAAGGCCTGATCGCCCTTGCAGGTGCGGCAGGAATACCACCGCGATCAGCTCCATGCGAGCCGCCGCCGCGGATATGTGCCCGAGGCGCGTCACCGTTGCTCGCCGTTTTCCGGCGCGCTTGCGCATGCTAAATAACACTTCGCGGAGAAGCGGATCTGCGCGCGCTCCGCCTGAGGTTTATCGATGCTGTTCGTGATAATCGGCCATGACGGCCCGGGCGGCGCGGCGCTGCGGCCGAAGCTGCGACCCGCGCATCTCGAAAACCTTCGTCCGTTCGTCAAGCGCGGCAACGTGATTATCGCGGGCCCGTTCACCGACGGCAGCGGCAGCTTGATCGTCGTCGATCTCGGCACCGAGGCTGAAGCGCGCGCGCTTGCGAACAGCGATCCCTATTTGCTCGGCGGTGTCTTCGCGCGCGTCGAGGTCAAACCGTTCAAGCAGGTATTTCCCGAGTAGTTGGAAATCCAAATTTCCCAAATGGAGTGCCGATGGCGGGCGCATTATCAGATCTCAAAATTATCGAACTGGGCGAATTGGTCTCGGCTCCGTATTGCAGCAAACTGATGGCGGACATGGGCGCCGACGTCATCAAGATCGAGCGGCCCGGCGCCGGCGATCATGCACGCACCCGCGGACCGTTTCCGAAAGACGACGCGCATCCCGAAAAGAGCGGGCTCTTTCTCTATCTGAACACCAACAAGAAAGGCATCACGCTCGATATCTCGAAGCCCGCGGGGATGCAGCTTCTCGAGCAACTTGCTAAAGGCGCTGACGTGCTGGTTCACAACGTCACACCGCCTGAGATGGATCGCGTCGGACTCACCTGGGATCGCATGCGGCGGGTAAATCCGAATCTGGTGATGACCTCGATCGCGCCGTTTGGACTCTCGGGTCCGTACCGGAATTTTCGCGCCGAGGATTTGACGATCTGGGCCGCGGGCGGAGTGTGTGTGCTTAACGGCAGCCCCGAGCATGCTGACCTTCCTCCACTCAAGACCTTCGGCTCGCAGGCCGGTTACCAGGGCGGCACTCATGCCGCCGCCGCCACGATGGGCGCGGTGTTCGCGCACGCGCGCGGCGAGAGTGGACAGCATGTCGAGGTCTCGGTGCAGGAAGCGCTTGCGTCGATGCTCGAGATGACCCTCGAGTACTGGCCGTACATGAAGACGATCGCGACGCGGTTAGGCCAGAAGCCGCTCCAACCGGTCGAAACGATGCAGTGCAAGGACGGCTACATCTATCTTTGCTGCATCGAGGAGCATCAGTGGCGCGGCTTCGTCGAGATCATGGGCAATCCGGAATGGGCCAACGAAGAAATTTTCGGCGACCGTATCAAACGCGCAGTCAACTGGGACGCACTTAAAGTATTTCTTGAAGAATGGGTCAGCCACCAGACCGTGCTTGATCTGTACCGCAAGGCGCAGGCCAAGCGGGTGCCGTTCGCTCCGGTCTCGACGATGGGCGATCTGCTGAGCAATGAGCATCTGCGCGCGCGAGGGTTTTTTGTCGAGATCGCGCAGCCGGTCGCGGGCACGCACAAGTACCCCGGCGCTCCGCTCAAGTATTCGCGCACACCGTGGGAAATCCGAACGCCCGCGCCGACGCTCGGGCAGCATAACGATGAGATCTTCGGCAAGCAGCTCGGCCTCTCCGCGGCCCGAATCGGCGAACTCAAAAACAAAGGTGTGATCTAACGATGCCCAAGCCACCGCTTTCGGGAATCAAAATTTGCGACTTCACCTGGGTCTGGGCCGGCCCGTATTGCACTTTGCAGCTCGCGCACATGGGCGCCGAGGTCGTGCGCATCGAAACCAAAACCCGGCCCTGCGTCACGCGGCTGCTGCCGCCGTGGCCCGATGGAGTTTTCGACGGACTCAACAAGTCCGGCTACTTCAATCAATACAACCAGGGCAAGAAATCGCTGTCGCTGAATTTCAAGCATCCCGAGGCGAAGGAAATTGCGTGGCGCTTGATCAAGCAGTCCGACGTCGTGATCAATAATTTCGCGGCCGGCGTGATCGACAAGATGGGTTTCGGCCACGACGAGGTCAAAAAAGTCCGCCCCGATATCGTGATGATCTCGCTCAACGGCTACGGCGACACCGGACCGTATCGCGAGTACGTCGCCTACGGACCCGCCCAGGTTCCGCTCTCGGGACTTTCCTCGCTCACCGGATACAAGGGGTTTCCTCCGATGCACGCCGGGTTCAGTTACGCCGATCCCAACGCCGGCGTGCACGCCGCGTTCGCGATTCTCACCGCGTTGTATCATCGCCAAAGGACCGGCGAGGGTCAGTACATCGACATGAGCCAGTGGGAATGCGCGATGGACGTGCTGGCGGAGGGAATCCTCGAATACACGATGAACGATCGCGAGCCGGTGCGCAGCGGAAATGTTGATCCGTTCATGGCGCCGCATGGAATCTTCCGCTGCCAGGACTTGCCGGAAAAAATTATGGACGTGACGATCGACCAGTGGGTGTCGATTGTGTGCGCCACCGACAACGAATGGGCGCGGCTTGCGCGCGCAATCGGCAAGCCCGAACTCGCCACGGACTTGCGCTTCAAAACCTTCGCCGCGCGCAAGCAAAACGAAGCCTCGCTCGAAGCGATACTCACCGAATGGACTTCCAAGCGCCGCGTCGCCCACGTCGTCGATACTCTCCAGGCCGCGGGCGTTGCCGCGGGTGCATGCGCCGACAGCAAATATCTGTGCGAGGATCCGAATCTCGCAGCGCGCAAATACTGGGTCGAGCTCGAGCATCCTGAAGTCGGCGTGCGGCGCCACGCGGGAATCCCGTGGCGGATGAGCGAGACGCCGTGCGAAGTAAAAAGTCCGGCACCGTGCCTCGGACAGCATACCGATCAGGTGCTCGCCACGCTCGGCTACGGCGAAGCGGAAATCGCGGCGCTGCACAAAAAGGGCGCGCTCGACTGAGCGCCGACTGCGACCAAGGAGGCGGCGATGCGCACGCTTACGACTCTGCTGGACGGACTCAGATTCGGCGAGGGGCCTCGCTGGCATGACGGGAAACTCTACTTTTCCGACATGCACGCCGACCATGTGATGACGGTGGACCTCGAAGGAGGCGCTAGCGTCGTGTGCGAGGTGCCGAACAATCCTTCGGGCCTCGGATGGCTTCCTGACGGCGCGATGCTCGTCGTCTCCATGACCGATCGCAAACTGATGCGCATGGAGCGTGGCGGCGGCCCGCTGAAAGTCCACGCCGATCTGTCGGCGCTCGCGCCGTTTCACTGTAACGACATGGTGGTTGACGCTAAGGGCCGCGCATACGTCGGCAACTTCGGCTACGATCTTCACAAGGGCGAAAAGCCGCGCAGTACGGTGCTGATCATGGTTACGCCGGAAGGAAAAGCGCGTGCGGTCGCCGACGATCTGATGTTCCCCAATGGCACGGTGATCACGCCCGGGGGTAAGACGCTCATTGTCGGCGAATCGTTCGGGCGGCGTCTGACTGCGTTCGATATCGCGGCGGATGGGTCGCTTGCAAATCGGAGAATGTGGGCCGATCTGGAAAAAAATGTTCCCGACGGAATCGCGCTCGATGCGGAAGGCGCGATTTGGGTCGCCAGTCCCACGCAATCGGAAGTCATTCGCGTGAAAGAAGGCGGTGAGGTCACCGAGCGAATCAAAGTCGCGTCCGACGCGTTCGCCTGCATGCTGGGCGGCCCCGATCGCAAGACGCTGTTCGTGCTGACCTCGGCCTCATCGAATCCGGACGAATGCCGCGCCAAAGCGAGCGCGAAGATCGAAATCACAAAGGTGGATGTACCCGGCGCCGGCCTGCCGTAACCGCTGGTCTGGCGGCGCGCGAAGTGGCGTAATTATAAGCGATGAGCATGAACGGAAATTCTGAAATGTTTTCCGCACGGCGCCGCCGCTTCCTTGATGCGATCGGCGCGGGCGCGACCGCGGTCCTGCCGAGCGCGCCGGCCGCATATCGGTCGGGTGATGTCGAATTCATCTACCGACAGGACAATGATTTCTACTACCTGACGGGCTTCGAGGAACCCGAGTCGGTCGCAGTGTTCTCGCCCGGGCATCCCGACGGCGAGTTCGTGATGTTCGTGCGGCCGCGTGACAAGGACCGCGAGACTTGGACCGGCAAACGGGCGGGGGTCGAAGGCGCGATGATCGATTACGGCGCCGACAAAGCCTACGCCGCCGATGAGCTCGAGAAGATCCTCCCGCGCTATCTGGAAAAGACCGAGCGGCTACACTATCCGATCGGACGCAACGAGAACCTCGACCCGCGGGTGATGAAGCTCGCGCAGCACTCCAGCGCGATGCGTCCGCGGCTGGGTTCGGGCCCATACGCGATTTACGATCCGCGCGAGATCATCCACGAAGCGCGGTTACACAAGGAACCGGCCGAGCTCGATCTGATGCGCCGCGCGATCGAGATCTCGGGCCATGCGCACGAGCGCGCGATGCGCATGGCGCGCGGCGGGATGCGCGAATGGCAGATCGAAGCCGAAGTCGACTACGCGTTTCGCTCGCGCGGCGCCACCGGCCCAAGCTACCCGTCGATAGTCGCCTCCGGACCCAACGCCGCGATCCTGCATCACATCCAGAACCGCCGCGAGATGCGCACCGGTGAGCTGCTGCTAATCGACGCCGGATGCGAGTACGATTTCTACGCTTCCGATGTCACCCGTACCTTTCCGATCGGCGCGCGATTCACCGCGCTGCAGAAGGAACTCTACGAGATCGTACTCGTTGCGCAAGCGCGGGCGATCGACCAGGTGAAACCAGGTGCGCGCTTCGACGATCCTCACGAGGCGGCACTGCGCGTGCTGGTTGACGGGATGCGCTCGCTCGGGTTGGTCAAGGGAACCGCCGAGGAAATTATCGAATCGGGATCGTACCGCCGTTATTACATGCATCGCACCAGCCACTGGCTCGGGATGGACGTTCACGACGTCGGCCTGTACCGCGTCGGAGGCGAGTCGCGCGGACTCGAACCCGGGATGGTGCTGACGGTTGAGCCCGGGATCTATATCGACGCCGAGGACGGCTCAGCGCCCGCGCCGATGCGCGGCGTCGGCATCCGGATCGAAGACGACGTGCTCGTCACCGCGGGCGGGTATGAGGTAATGACCGCCGCGATCCCGAAACAAGTCGCCGGGATCGAGGCTCTCACCGCGGCGTAACTGACTATTGTTTTGACTATTGCGGCCGCAGGGCTGGCTATCGGCCGATCATGAGCATGCGGCGCGCGTGTTGTCGCACTGGACTATGCAATTACCTATCAGGTTGCGGCAGTAGTATTCCTCGTTGCCGTGCAACTGACAGATTTGGTATTGGCGCTGACATTCTGAGCGGCACAGCACCTGCGCTGTCTCGCATCGGCGCACCGCGCATCCGGATAGAGCGCCGACCACGGCGAAGATCGATGCGAGTGCGGGTAGCGAAAGGCCTTTTGGGATCTGATCGCAGCGCATAGTGCTTGCCTTTACGCTTGGCCTTTCTTCCTTTCTGCTTGGACAAGGGAATTAACTAATTAGAGTTCCAGGGCGCTGGCGGAACCTACTATTGTTTTGGTGCCGTCGGACTTGTCGCACCAGACTTCGACTTCGGCGCGCGTGCGCTTCCCCTCGGGTTTGCGTTCGATGATTGCGCCGCGCGGGCCGGTCGTGTCGTTGCCCCACAAGACGTTGACCAGGCGCAGATCCATCCTTCCGCCGTACAGAAACCCGACGCCGAATCGGCGCGTCATTAACTCGGAGACCAGGCACACCGAGAGCATTCCCTGGACCACGATTTCCGGGAAGCCAAGCTCCACCGCCTTCTGGCGATCGTTGTGATAGTTGAGAGCCGGTCCAGAAAACGCGAGGCACATTTCCTCGGTAATAGTGCGCATCGGAGCCGCGATCGCTTCGCCGCCGCGCTCTCCGATATGGAACGAGCGTTTGGAGTCTTTTTCGCGCGACTTATCGACGACGAAGGACTCTTTCTTTGTTTGCCCGGGGAGCAGGAAGCTCTGATGCGTTCTACTGCGCGAGACAATCTGTCCGGCCGCGTTGCTGACAAGTACTTCGTTGACTACGTATTCGCGGTCGCGCTTGGTGTAACGGTCAACGATTAACGAGCGAGTAGTCAGTCGCTCGCCGACCATCACCGGCCCGAATATTTCCCATTCCTGCCGAGCGTGCAGGTTGCCGTATATATTCGGCAAATACCATTGCAAAGTCTTGTATACAGCGGAGTGCAGGATCAGCGCCGGAGCGACCGGTCCGCCAAGCGGCGAACGATCGCGGTACCACGGATTATCGTCGCCGGTTCCGGCGATGTACGTCGCGACGGTTTTGGGCGTGATGTCGTAGCTGACACCGCCGTAGTCGCGGCCGACATATCTTTCGTCGCCAGAAAAAGTATTATCGCTCATCGGAGTCCTCGTGCGGATCGCATTCAGGATTTCTGCTTGGCCTTGAGCCGCTCGCTGAACTTGGCCGCGTCGATTGCCGCACGGCGATGAGTCCCCGAGCCGATCTGCTCGGTCTCGTCGAAAGCGCGGACGTTGAATTCGAGCCGGCGCCCCTGGCAAGTGATAACCTCGGCTTCCGCGCGGACGCGATGGCCCGGCGGAGTCGCCGCCAGATGCTGCACATCGATAGACATCCCGACCGAGCTTTCGCCCGGCTCAAGATATCCCCGCATCGCATCCATCGCGGCCAGCTCCATCATCGAGACCAGCGAGGGTGTGGACAGGACCGGCGCGAGTGTGGACTCGATCCGGCTCGCCAGATGCTCGGGGCCGATTAGCCGGGAGAAAGTACCGATGGTGCCGATTGGTATTGGTTTCATGATTTCCTTTCGGCGCGGACGATTCAGCCGGAGCGCCTCAGGCTCATCGCGTCGAGCTTCTTCGCGATCCATTCGACGCGGTCGTTGCCCCAGAACGGTTCGCCCGCAACGATCATTGTTGGGACGCCAAAGACTCCCTCGCGTTCGGCTTCCTCGGCGGCGGCCTGCAGCTCGCGCGGCCCGTCGCCGAGGACGTACTTCGCGAAACCCGCGGCGTCGAGGCCGACTTCCGCCATCACCTTGGCCAGGGCGGAGCCGTCCTCGATATCGAGCTCGCGTTTGAAGAAGCGCTCGAATACTCGGTCGGAGTAGGGGCGGAACTTGCCGTGCCGATCAGCCCACATGCCGCTCATCAGCGAAAGGCGCGAGTCGAAAATCTTTTGCGGTCCGCGCAGGACGAGTCCGCGCGCGTTCGCGTAGCGCCGCGCGTCGAGGTAGAGGTAGCGGACCTTGCGCCAGTTGCGTTCGTCGCGCTGATCGAGCGTGCCGCCGAAAGCACCCTTGATGTTCAGCTCCAGCGGGATGCAGCGAAGCGCGATCCGGTAGGCCTTTTCGAGGTCGTACATCGGCTGCATCGCCAGGTACGTGAACGGACTTTTGTAATCGTAGTAGAGGTTTACAATTTCGTCGGCCATCGCATCACCGTTTCAACCGATAGCCTAAATCGCGGGTACAAAAAAGCGCCGCGCACCGCTTATGCTACTCGGTTCCGGCGTTGCGGGTCAGGTAGTCGAGGATCGTCCGGCGCTGCTGGTCGGTTAGCGGCGCAACGCCTAACTGCCGCATCTTCACCTGCATCGCGTCGACCTGCACTGCCCACATCGCAGAGGTCATCGTGCGCGGATTGTACGGCGTATGACATTGACCGCATCGCGATTGATACAACGCGGCGTCGGGCGACCCGGTCTCCGGCAGCGCCGCGCGATGCGCACATCCTGCGAGCGCCAGCATCGCGATTGCTATCGCGACCAGCACCGCGCGCCACGATGCGGATGGTTCAGTTCTTCTCGATGCGCGCATCAGGAAATCGGGCGGCAATCTGTTCGCGCAGCGATTCTATCAACGAGGTTCGGTCGGCCTGTGGCAGAGTGGCTTTGCGTTCGGCCTCGGGCCGCACCCAGACCGGACTGCGGCGCAGCTCATCGCTCTCGTAGCGAGGAAATATATGCCAATGCACATGAGGCTCGGCGTTGCCGAGGCATTCGTAATTTAATTTCCACGGCTTGGTGACCGACGCGATCGCTTCCGCAACCAGGCGCAGCTCCTCGAACAGCATGCGCGCCTCGTCGGGCGGCATCAGAAAGATTTCGCTCGCGTGCGTCTTCGCCAGCATCACGCAGTACCCGCGATAGAACTGCGCATCGCCCAGGATCACGTAACAGTTCGCGAGCTCGGCAACGAAGTCGTCGAATTTGCGCGCCTTGATTCGATCGATAAGCGCGCAGATGCCGCATCGCGGATGGGCGCTCATGCGGATTTCTCCGGCTCGACTGCGACCAGCTTGATTTTCGCGTGGCTTAGAATCTCGCTGACGGTCGCGAGCTTGTAGGGTTTGCCATAGTAGACGGTGCGGATGCCGGTGTTGATGAGCACCTTCAGGCAGTGGATGCAGGGAGTATGGGTCACATAGATGTCGGCGTCCTGGATCGCGGCGCCGTTGCGCGCCGCCTGCGTGATCGCGTTGATCTCGGCATGGATGGTGCGGAAGCAGTTCTGCTCGACTTCGCCGTCCGGATTGCGCGACTCATAAATCAGGCATCCGACCTCGGTGCAATGCGGCAAGCCCGCGGGCGACCCGTTGTAACCGGTCGCAAGGATGCTGCGGTTGCGAACGATTACCGCGCCGACTTTCGCACGCAGGCAGGTCGAGCGCTCCGCGACCTCGCGCGTGATCGTCATGAAGTACTGGTCCCAACTGGGCCGCGCATGTTCCGAAGCGTCAGACAAACTTGGGTCCCTCCTTGATCGATTGGTGCGCGCGCCGTCAGAGTCGGATCCCCGCCGGCAGGTGCATCGCGCGGGCGGGCGCGTGATTCATAACGTCGTAAGTCTTCGACTGCTCGGGCGGCGGAGCGTTGTCGCTCGGTCCGCTAATCGAAATCGGATTCGGCATAAAAGTCACGATGAACAGCGCAACCGTCAGCCACGCGGCGACGGTGCGGTCGGGACTAAGGGGAGCGTTGCGATCGACCGTCGACGGATGCCCCAATCCGAGTGCGACCGCGAGCACCGCCCACAACAACCATCCCCACCAAAAACTCCTGCCGAGTGCGAGCGGTATCACCACCATCAGCACGCATCCGAGGACGAAGATGGTCGAGATTTTACGGTGATGCCGCGGAGTGAGCGCGTACAAAACGTGGCCGCCGTCGAATTGGCCGACCGGCAGAAGGTTGAGCGTAGTGACCAGGATTCCGAGCCATCCGGCGAACGCGATCGGATGCAGGTTGACGTTGATCAAGCTCGGATTGACGCCCAGCATCCAGCGCGAGAGCCCGTAGAACAACAGCGAGTTGCCAAGTTCGAGCCCGCCGGCGCCCTGCGCGAGCGGCTGGATATCAGAGAGATGCAGTCCGATCAGCACGCACGGCAGCGCGACCATCATGCCGGCCCATGGACCGGCCGCGCCGATGTCGAACATCACGCGCCGCGTCGGCGGCATCTGGCGAATGCGGATGAACGCGCCGAAGGTTCCGATGAAGAAAACTGAAGGCAGCGGCGCCGGAATGAAGTAGGGCAGGCTGGTGTTCACATCGTTGCGCCGCGCGGTCAGATAATGGCCCATCTCGTGCGCGAGAAGAATTGCCATCAACGGGAGCGAGAACGACAGACCCGTCGCGAGCCCGGCCAGGCTGCCGACCGGATGACGTATCGAAAGATCGGCGCCGGCCATGTATGCCCCGGCCATCGTGGTCGTGAGCATCGTGATCGCGAACAGCGCTAAGTTGAGCGGCGGAATTCCTTCGGGAAACGTCGCGCGCAGCCCACGCGCTCTCGGTCCGGTCGCCGGCGGAACGTCGGTGACGTAGCGCGGAATCTCCGTCAGGACGCCGGGCGCGCTCCTATGTGCTGCGATTTCATCCATGCTTCAGTTTTGTACGTTTTACGTTTGTGTCATGCGCGCGCGGCACCTACGACAACGTTAGCACCCGCAGCGGCACGATAGCGCAGCGCGGCGCTCGCGTCGCGCACCGCTATCTCGAGAAGATTGAAGCTGCCAATTGTTGCCAGAGGGCTGTCCGCCGGCGCGTCCCCATAGGCGCGATAAATTTTGATCGCCGCGCTCGAACCGATCCTAACTGAAAGCCGTTTTCCGCGAAAGGAAGCGCCCAGCCGCGCGAGGATTGCGGGGCTGATGTTCGTGATCAGGTTGCCGAATCCGTCAACGTAGATCACCTCGCCGCGAATTCTGCCGGCGCTGATGGAAGCCGCGGGGAGCGCGAGCGGGGCCAGCCTTTCGACAGCGGGGCCAAGCGCGCGAATCGACGCTCCGCGCGCGAGCCATGCCGCCGCCGGCGCAAAGATGTCGCGGCCGTGGAAGGTCGAGCTGATATCGCCAAGCCGGTAGCGCGGCGACCTGAGTTCCACGATTCTGCCGATCCCCGCCTGCTCGGCTGCGAGCGCCAGCAGCCCGTTGTCGGGGCCGGCGAAGCGCGCGCCCGCGCGAGTCTCGATCGCGACCGGCTTGCGCGCGGTGCCGACTCCCGGATCTACGACCGCGAGGAAAATCGTCTGCGCGGGAAAGTATCGCCAGCTCTGCGCGAGCGCGATTGCGCCCCCCGCGATCGATTGCGCCGGGATGCCGTGCGTAAGATCGATCACCTGGGCGCGTGGCGCGATCTTCGCGATCACGCCTTTCATCACGCCGGCGTAATGGTCGCGATAACCGAAGTCGGTCAGAATTGCGATCACGGGCGCGGGGCGATTCGCGGTAGGCATCGCGAGGCGGCTAGTTACGCGAAAGTTTTGGAGTTGAAGAATAGGACGGACGCATCAGATGCAAGCGTAGCGCAGCCCGATTGGCGCGCCAACCTGCGCATAAAAAGAAGAAGAGCCGTCCGGTTGTCGCGGACGGCCCTTCGGTAGAAATCCGATTCAGATTCCGACGTTAGTCAGACTTGGCCTTTTTGGCGCCGTCGAACTTCAGCGTCAGTTGAGCGACCCCGGCCGCGATGTTCAACCCGTTCTGTCCTTCGACCGATATCGGCTGAAGTGCGATCGAGTTCTTGAATCCTCCCAGCAGCACATTGGCTCCGGCACCGACTCCGAGCGCCAGGCTGGCGGTCGCACCCGCGTAGTGCCCGGCCAGCGCGCCCTGTCCGAGATTATTGGTCGGGGCGGCGACAGACCACAGGATTACCCCCGACTGCAGGTAGCCGATATCCGCGCCGAACTTCGAGATAGATCCGGTGTAATACTCTGTGTATCCGGGCTGCATCGCATATGCACACTTGAGGTCGCGCGACGACCCGAAGATAAAGCCCCATCCGGCGGCGACGTGGCAGGTCAAATAACCGGTGCGCACCGTCAGCTTCTTCGAATTCGGCGGATTTGCTTCCTCGGCGCGGGCCGGCGATCCGATCGACGCGACTGCGAGAGCAATCGCGGCTACCAGAGTCATGGTGCGAATGATCGATTTCATCGTTCTAAAATCCTCCTGTGCGCGCTAAATGCGAAAGTTGAGATACCCCTCGATTGCTTGGAAGCAGGGTAGCGGGAGATGCGCGAAGTAGCAAAGGGCCCCCTGCAGCCACCCCCGAGCAATCAGGATATCAGGATCACGATGCCGTGCCGATGGAAAAATGTTCGGGATCGTGGAACGATCCGGAAGGTCCGGGACTTCGCGCTCTAACCTGACGGGTGGGAAATGGCTACAGCTCTGCCACTGCAACGATTCAAGGTGATCGATCTAACGCGCGTGCGCTCGGGTCCAACCTGCGTTCGCCAGCTCGCCGATTGGGGCGCACAGGTAATCAAAGTGGAGATGCCCGAATCCGACGGATTCGGATGGGCGCGGCATAGCTCTGACTTCCAGAATCTGCATCGCAACAAGCGCAGCCTGACCGTCAATCTGAAATCCGAAGCGGGCAGGGTGATTCTGTTCAAGCTGATTGAAAGCGCCGACGTGGTGGTCGAGAACTTCCGCCCCGACGTCAAGCATCGCCTCGGTATCGACTACGAGACTTTGAGCAAAATCAATCCGCGCCTCGTGTACGGCAGTATCTCGGGTTTCGGCCAGGATGGACCGTACGCCGGGCGTCCGGGAGTGGATCAAATCGCACAAGGGATGGGCGGGTTGATGTCGCTGACTGGGCTTCCGGGGCAAGGTCCCGTGCGCGCCGGAATCGCGATTGCGGATACGACCTCAGGTCTCTACTGCGCGATGGGCATCCTGGTAGCGCTGCTCGAGCGCGAGGTCTCGGGCCTTGGGCAATGGGTGCAAACCTCACTCTTGCAGGCGCAAATCGCGATTCTGGATTTCCAGGCGACGCGATGGCTGATGGACGGGCGCGTGCCGCAGCAAGCCGGCAACGATCATCCGACCGCGATTCCCACCGGAGTGTTTGAGACGATCGACGGGCGGATCAATATCGCGGCTGTCGGCCAGGCGATGTTCGCGGGCCTTGCGCGCGTGATGGAGACGCCGCGATGGACGAGCGATCCGCGCTTCGCTGATCCTGCCAACCGATCGAGAAACCGCGCGGCGCTGAACGCAGAGATTGCGGCGGTCACCAAAACCAAACCGTCGGAATACTGGATCGTGGCGTTGAACGACGCCGGCGTGCCGTGCGGACCGATCAACACCGTCGATCAGGTGTTCGCCGACCCTCAGGTCCAGCATCTCGGTATCGCGCAGAGCGTCGAGCATCCGAAGCTCGGCACGATCAAGCTGGTCGGACAGCCGTTCACGCTTTCGCGCACCGACAGCGCGCTTAAGGCTGCAACGCCGGAAGCGGGAGAGCATACGGACGAGATTCTTCACGAGCTTGGCTACAACGACGCGGAGATCGCTGAGCTTCGCAACCAGCACGCGATTTGAGGACGCAGAGGATGAGCACCGAAACGCAAAAGTTGATTGGAAAAAAAGACGCGCCAATCGGATGGCTGATTTTCAACAATCCCGAGCGGCGCAACGCCGTCTCGACCGAGATGTGGGAAGCGATTCCCCGCGTGCTGAGCGGGTTCGAGGCGGATCCTGACGTGCGTGTGGTCGTGATGACGGGAGCGGGCGAGAAGGCGTTCGTCTCGGGCGCGGATATCTCACAGTTCGAAGACCAGCGCGCGAACCGCGAGGCGAATGAGCGTTACAGCTCGCGTAGCGGAGCTGGAACCGCGGCGCTGGCGAGCCTCAAGAAGCCGTCGATCGCGATGATCCGGGGCTTTTGTCTGGGCGGCGGACTCGCGGTGGCGCTGTCGTGTGATCTTCGCATTTGTTCCGATGACGCGCGTTTCGGAATTCCTGCCGCGCGCCTCGGCCTCGGTTATGGCTTCGAGGGCGTGCGCCGGCTGGTGGACATCGTGGGTCCGGCCTACACCAACGAGATTCTGTTCACTGGGCGCCAATTCGACGCGCAAGAGGCGCTCAGGATGGGCCTGGTGAACCGCGTGGTCGCCGCAGCCGAGCTCGAAGAAACCCTGCGCGGCTATGCGCGGACGATCGGGGAGAACGCGCCTTTGACGATCCGCGCCGCCAAAATGGCGGTGCGAGAGGCGCTTAAGGATCCCGCGCGGCGCAAGCTCGAGGCGCTCGAGGGCGCGGTCGCGGCATGTTTTGAAAGCACGGACTACGCGGAAGGCCGCGCCTTCATGGAAAAGCGCAAACCCAAATTCCTGGGGCGGTAGCAGCGTCGCTATTTTATGCGGCGGCTGAGCCATCCGGTGATTGCGCGATTCACCTCGTTCGGGAACTCCTGCTGGACCCAGTGGCCCGCGCGATCGATTTGCACTGTCTCGAGGTCCGAGCAGAGCTTCGGCATTCCTTCGGCCAAGCGCGGCGGCAACGCGGCGTCCCACTCGGCAGTGATCATCAGGGTCGGCAGCGACAGCTTTTCGGTTCCGATTGCGGGAAGCTCGCGCGCGTTACGGTCGATATTCCGATACCAGTTGATACCGCCGCGAAAGCCGGTTTTCTCGTACGCCGCGACATAGACCTCAAGTTCCTCGGGCGTGACGATCGGAGGACTGTCGGGCGCAAGCTCTTCGATTCGCCGAAACGGATTCATGTCGAACTCGCCCGAGGCCATGAATCGTTTCGCCGATTCCTCCGGGCTCTGCGGCGCTCTCATCAGGCGATCGAAAATCAATCGCGCTTTGCTATCCATCACCGCTTCGGCGCGGCCGGGCTCCTGGAACCATAAGATGTAATGGCGCTCGTCCTTCCCGCCCACCATCGCGCGCATGACATCGGTCGGCGGTATCGCTATATACGGCGTGCAAACGCCGATCACACCGGCGGTGCGCTCCGGGTGCAGCACCGGCATCGCCCATGCCACAAAGCCGCCCCAGTCGTGGCCGACGAAGACCGCCTTCTCGATCTCCAATGCGTCGAGCAGGCCGACCAGATCGCCGGTCAGCTCGGCAAGGCCGTAGTCGGAGACGGCGGCCGGTGCGCTCGATTCCGCGTAGCCGCGCTGATCGGGCGCGATCGCGCGGAACCCCGCGGCAGCGATCGCCGGAAGCTGGTAGCGCCACGAGTAAGCCAGCTCCGGAAATCCGTGGCAGAAGACGACTGCCGGACCGGTGCCGGTTTCATGGATGGCCAGATTAATCGGCGGCTGCTTGCCGCGCAGCGCGATCTTGACGAGGCGGCCCTTCGGCCACGATGGTGTTGCCATTGCGAGTCCTTTTGAACTTGTCGAATTTCTCGGGCGCTCTCGGCGGACTTCGGCCACGATAATTATTTTTTCTTCTTGGCCGCCTGTTCCGCCATGAACTTCTGCACCGTCTCGGAAGCCGCCTGCATCGCCTTACCGATCAATTCGTGATTGTGCTCGGTGTACCACTGGAGCGATGCGACGCGTCCCAGGTTGGAGCCGTTGAATTTTGGCAAAACGTGCCGCGCGAACAGCTCATAGGATTTTTTGGTCGCCTCGAAGTTCGCCCAGTTGTGCGCGAGCATCAGCAGGCATCCGAAGCCGCCCGACTGCTTCTCGAGCTTCTCGACCATCGCGATCGCATCGTCCGGTGTGCCGACGACCGCGCGTCCCGACTTGACCATCCCCTCGGCCGGATCGGCGGCGCTCAGATCTTCGCCGCTGGCGGTAGGATTGATCCGGCTGAAGTAGTCCACCCACTTGGTCAGGCCGAACTTGACGTCGCGCACTGCCTGCTCGCGAGTCTCGGCGATATGCATTGGCACAACCAGGCGCAACAGCCCGCGATCCATCTCGCGGCCATTCTCCTTTGCGATCTCGCACGCAACCTGCCAGTTGGTCCCGAGTGCGTCATACGCGCCCGCCTGCGTCGCCGCGACGCATAGCATTCCGATTCCATAGCGTCCCGCGAGCTTGCCGCCCGACGGGGTAAACGTGCTCGCCACCGCGAATTCGGGCCGCGGACGCGAGTAGGGCAATAGCTGGCAGCGCGCTTCCTTGAGCGTGTACCACTCGGTCTGCTCTGTGATTACTTCGCCCGCGAGCAAGCGCAGGATCACGCTCAGCGACTCGGCCATGCGGTCGCGCTGCTTGGGCACCGGCACGCCGAGCATCTCCGCATCCGAGGGCAACAGGCCCGGTCCCACGCCGAACATCGCGCGTCCGCGCGTCATGTGGTCAAGCTGGATGATACGATTCGCGACCATCAGCGGATGATGATACGGGAGCGAGATGACGCCGGTGCCGATGCGGATGCGCTCGGTGCGCTCGGCAGCCGCCGCGATCATCAATTCCGGCGACGCGATAATTTCGTAACCGGCCGAGTGATGCTCGCCGATCCAGGCTTCGTCGAAACCGATTCGATCGAGATGCGCGATCAAGTCGATATCGCGGCGCAGCGCCAGGGTTGGATCCTCGTTGGTCGGGTGAAACGGCGCGAGAAAGATTCCCGCGTGAAGGCGGTTTGGTCTAATCGTGTCCATTCGTTCTCCTCAATTAACAATGGTTGCGGGCGGATAGGGTGTGATGTCCCGGTCCGGAGTCGGGGGACGGGGCGGCCGCTGCATGATCTCGGTCACCGCGGCAACGAACGCCGAGTCTTTCAAGAGCGACTCGGGCGGACGATTCAGATTGATTACATCGAAGATCGCTTCGGCGATAACCGGCACGCCCGCGCCCTCGCGCATGATGCGTTCCCACATCTCACCGCTGATTTCCCCTTCGGACTTGGCCGCGCCCTGTTCCAGAGCCTGGCGATCGCGCGCGACCGACAGCGCCCAAGGCTGCCGCACGAATTCAGCCTGACGCTTGAAAAACGCGGCCGGAAACCCGGGGTCGGAAAGATCAAGCTCCGCTACCGCTTGTCCGAGAATCTGCGAGCAGACCGACGCGCTCGTCATCCCTTGCGCATAAACCGGATTGAACGCGCATACCGCGTCGGCGATGCTTACGAATCCGGCAGGCCCGCTCCATCGCTCGTAATGATTCCAGATATTTTGCATGCCCCGGCGATGGAAAATCGCCGAGATTGGTTTCGAGATCGCAAGCGCCTCGGCGACGATTGGCGAGCGCAGCTTCGCGCACAGCGTGGCGAAAGATTCGTGATCGGCGGGTAGCACGCGTCCGCCCCAGGAGGCCAGCGTCAGCAGAAAGCGGTCGCCCTCGATCGGCAGCGTCAATGCGAAATAGTAATCCTCGGGCCGCGTCGGATGCGCCGATGGATTCAAGAAAATTCCTTTCCACCACCAGCTCGACGGGCGCTTGCCGGCCGGCGGCGCCTGATACCAGCAAGTGCTGTAACCCGCGTCGGCATCGACGACCTCGCGTTCGGCGGGCGCAAACCCCAACTGCTCGAGCCACGCCGGCGCGCGCGAGCCGCGGCCGCTGCAATCGACCACCAGATCCGCATCTATATGGCCGGCCGAGTTGTCGCTCAAGTTGCGCGCCGCGACGCCGGTCACACGCTTGGGATAGGCCGGCGCGGCGGTCAGGCCCGTGACCTCGGTCGCCTCGAGAAATTTGACCTTTGCGATCGCTTTGACGCGATCGCGAATTACCGACTCGATCAGCAGGCGGCTCGCAAACAGCATCTGATGCCCGGTGTTCCGGCGCCGCGCCCATCCTTCCGGCTGCAGCGTTGCGAGGTCGAGCCCCGCGTCGAGGTCGAGACCGCCGCGCGCGTGCAGGGTGTCGTCGAGGCCGGGGAACAAGACGTTCAGCTCGCGGCGGCCGCGGTCGAGCAGGCCATGAGGATGGCGGCTCTGCGGGACGCCCTTGCGATGCATCGGCTCGTCGGCGAGCGTGTCGCGCTCGATAATCGTGACTCGATCGAAGTGGCCGGACAGCACCCGTGCGGCGCACATGCCGCCGATACCGGCTCCGATCACAAGCACATGACGCGGACTCATCGCTGGTCTTCTCCTTGTCCCGAATATTTATATCGCAGAAAATGCCGCCCGATTCGAGGGCGGACGCCATCCTGTACATATTAGTAAGCAACGAATACGATGCGCGCACTAGAGTGGCGCCGCCCAACACATTGTCGATTCGTGATCCGGAATACATATTCTCACGCCTTATGGAGGACGCCCCAGCCCGCATTTGGGTCAAGGACTCTCAGGGGCGGTACGTATTCGTCAACGAGAATCTGGTCTCAGAGCTCCAGATTGAGCGTGACCGATGGATAGGGTCCAGCGACGAAGAATTATTTCCGGCCGTTGGGCAGGTTTACTGGCGCAAGGATTCACAGGTTCTGTCCAACGGCCAGCCACTGGTTTCCACCGATCAAATTGAACGGGGCAAGTTTCTTTTCGTCCTTAGATTTCTGCTCGATCTCGATGGTATCCCGCATGTCGCCGGGATCGGAGTCGAGACCACGCAACAAATCCAGGCGCTGGTGGGAGTCCTTCAGCTTAGAGATGAACTCTTCCGAAGCGAGCGCCTGCGATCGATCGGCGAGATGGCGACAGGGCTCGCGCATGATCTGAACAACAGCCTGAACGCCGCGGCCCTGCGGTTGTCATTGATCGAATCGAAAGCCGGCGCGGACTTGATTCCCGAAGTTAACGCATTGAAGCGTTCAATCGCGTCTGCGTCCGACCGGGTACGTGGAATTTGCGACTTCGTGAATGTGAGTCAGCAGGAGAAGATTGAATCGGTTGATTTGTTGAAATTGATTCATGACTCGATCGAAATGGTGGACTTCTTGATCCAGAAGCGCCCGACCCAAAGAGGTGGCTCGGTCAAAATCGAGAAGCGCCTACCGGATTCGATGCGCAAGACCGCTGCCCCGCCGAATCAGCTTAAGCACGTGATCGCAAATCTCCTGATCAATGCCCGCGACTCGATGGCGGACGGCGGTAGCATCCTGATCGAAGCAAAGGAAACCCGGTCGGCGGTCGAGCTCGCGATCTCGGACGAAGGCACAGGAATTTCCGCTGATATTCTGGCGAAAGTTTTTGATCCCTTCTTTACCACCAAAGAGTTTGGAAGCGGACTTGGTCTTTCGATGGCGCGTGACGTTATGACACGAATCGGAGGACAGATTCGCGCGGCTAACCGAACGCCGCGAGGAACGACGTTCGTCTTGAGTTTCCCGCGGTCCAAAGAAGCCGCGATTGGCGGCGGGGCCTGAGCGCGTGCGGGTTAGTGTTACTCGCCTTCGACCGCCTGGTGGGTCGCGGTCAGCTCGGAGATCGCGATCATCAAGCGCTGCAGATTGACCGGCTTGGTCAGATGTTCGTTGAAGCCGGCTTCCCTGAAGCTCGAAATGTCCTGATCCATCCCAAAGCCGGTCAGCGCAATCGCCGGAACCGAACTATGCAATCTGATCGCGCGAATCAGATCGATTCCGGTGCCATCGGGCAGTCCGACGTCGCTCAAAAGAAGATCGAATTGCAGTTCCCGGGCGAGCCTCGTCGCTTCCGCAACCGTCGCGCAAGTATGAACTTTATATCCGTGTGCGCGCAGGATTCCGGTCATCACCTCTGCGGTATCCTGATGATCCTCGACGAACAGGATACTGAACTCATTCCCGGCTCCATCGCCATCGGACATCTTCGCCTGCGAACGCAGCGAGGTTTCATGGACTACGGAATCGAGCGCGGGCAACGTCACGCTAAAAGTTGATCCCATGTGCAGGCCCGCGCTGGTTGCCCTGATAACGCCGTCCTGTGCCTCGATCAGGGATTTCGAAATTGCCATGCCGAGGCCCAAGCCCCCGTAGCGGCGGGTTACTTCGTCAGTCCCCTGATCGAATGGAACGAAGATGCGAGCCAGCACATCATCGGTCATTCCGATACCGTCGTCGGTGAAGGAAATCTCAAGTTTGCCGTCCGGATCGTTCACGGTGCGTATCTTGATATGCCCGTTTAATTCGACAAACTTGATCGCATTGCTGAGGATATTGCCGAACACCTGTTGCAGCCGGGCGGAATCGGCATTCACATGATAACGGCTCGCGCCCAGATCTTTGGATACTGTCAGGCGCTTGGCGTTCAGATCGCTGCGACAAATCGCGACCACGTTCCGAATCAGATCGTGCGTGTCGATCACTTCGGGATTGAGCGAGACCTTGCCCTTGGCGATGCGGGTTAGGTCGAGCAGATCGTCAACGATCCGAGCCTCCAGCTCGACATTTCGGCGCAGCATCTCGACTCCGGGTTGCAGCGCAGGCGGCAAATCATCGCTGACTTCCCAGGTCATCAGCGTCGCGAGCACAGGCGTCAGCGGAGTTCGCAGTTCATGCGACAAGGCGGCCATGAATTGATCTTTCGCGCGATTCGCGGTTTCCAGCGCGGCATTGGTCTCGCGCAGTTTTGCTTCCGCGGCCCGGTGCGCCGAGAAGTCGCGAAAAATTAAAACCGCGCCGCGAACCGAGCCGTCGAAATCTCTAATCGGAGACCCGCTATCGTCGATTGGTATTTCGCTGCCGTCTTTGCGAATCAGCAGAGTATGATTGGCCAGCCCAACAATCGCGCCCAGCCGAAAAACTTTTTCGACCGGGCTCTCGACGCTGGCGCGGGATTCTTCATTGATGATCTTGAAAATATCGATGCACGGTTGATTCAGAGCCTCGGATTTTCGCCATCCGGTCAACTGCTCGGCAGGCTGGTTCATGAAGGTAATCTGTGCGCGGGTGTCGGTGACGATTACGGCGTCGCCGATGCTCGCAAGCGTGACCTCGAACAGTTCGTTTTGCCGCTGCGTCTCGCGCGAGGCATTCACTCTTCGATCCATTTCCGCCTTGGTTTGGAGGTACGCCCATCCGAGAACACCGAGCGTGAGCATCGTCAGGAGCGCAAACAGAATATCGCGGTATAGTTCCAACGATTGCGCCCGGACAGACAACGCGGTGATTGCCGAATCCTCCTGCGAAGCCATAAGCGCGATCTTCGTGCGCGCCCGGTCCATCAGATACTTTCCGCGATTCGTATTCACCACGACCAGCGCGGCATCCAGCCCTTGGGTGCGTCTGATCGCGATGGTCTTCTTTAGTTCATCGAGCTTCTGATTCGCCAGAGTATCGAGCGCGGCGAAATCGCTCACAGAGATATTTCTGGCTCTGCTCTGTTCAGAAAGCCGATTCAGGTTGGTTTGAACTTTTGCAATTCCGCTATCGTACGGAGTGAGATATTTATCGTCTCCAGTCAGCAGATAGCCGCGCTGGCCGGTTTCAGCATCTTTGAGGGCCGAGAGGGTTCCCTGGAGATCTTCGATTCGCGCGTGATGAGCGACGACATCGTGATTGATGCTGATCACGATCGTCCCAAGAAGGTAAGTAATTGCGGCGCCCAAAATCGCCACTACCGCGATGGTAATAAAAATAGCCGCAGTTTTGAATTGTTGTGTCACGATCGTTCGAGTTCGCGCACTATCGCGACTGCTCGTCCCCACTCAGCGTATGCCCCTTCGTCCGGCTTTTCCAGACAGTTTGTGAAGGGCAAAAACCTGAGAATTTATCAGATGATTTTTGCCGAAAAATGTTCCTCACATAACCATAAGGTATTCGGCCTGATACTTGCTTATTTCGTACATCGGAATGTCGAGAGTCCTATGATGGCTAAATCAATCGCCGATGAACGAAAAGTTGTTCTCGTAATAGACGACGACGCCGATTGCCGTAAAGTCATGTCTGAAGTGCTTCGCAGAGAAGGATATTCCGTGATCGAAGCCAATAATGGCGAAGCCGGAATCGAGCTCCTGAACCACATCGGCTACCTCCCCGCGATTATACTGCTGGACATGGCGATGCCCGTCCTCGATGGCCCTGGTTTTCTGAAATGGCGAGAAAACAACCGGACTATTCGAGAGGTTCCGGTAGTTATAACCTCCGGCGCCGAAGCCCCGGCCAATCAGCTTAACGGCGTGAATGCAGTCCTCAAAAAGCCGGTAAATGTTGCTCCCTTCCTGAAGATCGTCAGCCAGTATTCTAATTCGCACTGAGGGCGATTCTCGGCGTCTATCAGCGGATTTCGGCCCTGAACTTGGGCGCCCTGATCGAGGGTAGAAGAAGTAGGTGCCGCCACGCACCTATCGCATTCTCGCACGAACCGCGAGTGCTGCGAGGGCAATGGGATAATTCTCACGCAAGAGGATTCTCATCCGAGTTGCCGATGGCCTCAAGAGCTGTCCAAAGGCGATCGAGCGCCGCATTCAGCGCGTAGAACTTCAAGTCGGCGGATTGGCCATCATTCAGAAGATCTTTGGCAAGCGCGAGTAGTTGCGGGTGGTGACTCTGGTATCTTTGAATCACGCTGCCATTCGGCTTGTGCTCTGCGAACCAAAGCAAGGGAAGCAGTTCACAGAACCCGGAAACGGGACCGTTCAGCGGCCCACTGCGTGCAGGCCATCGGCTTGCAACGAACTCGTTAAGCTCTGTGAGCCGAGAGATCTCATCCCAGAGCCGGTCTCTCGCGGCGAAGGTTACGCTCCCGATATTGCTGATTACGATCGCCACAGAACACAGCACGCATGGTTCTAGCGTGGTCCACAGTGCGTAATCCCGATAGTTCCCCGGCGGCAATTGCGCGAGCACGTCGAGCTCGGCGTGAGCGATAGACGTAGAGCGCATCCTGCCCGCCGGTGCTTCCTCGTCGGCCACGCGATTTCGTCCAACCGTGACGACACGTCCGCGCGGGTCCGTGAGAACGGCTCCGATTCCGACGTTGCCGCCGACGTATGCTTCCCAAGCCAATCCTATGGCCACCCGCCACGGCTCTTCCAAAGCCGACCAGTAGCCCTCATTTTTCATATCTGAAATTCCTCAGACCGACAGCACTTGGCGACAAACTCGCTCGCTCCTCGACCTTAGCGGTTGCTATCGCCACGCGGTAGCGCTTCTAAGGCAGAAACACCCTGGGGCAGTCGGTGGGGACGACCCCATTGCACGCGCAAATTACGCGAATCAACTCGATCGTGAACCTGCGCACGCTGATGGACGGTCGCCGTCAGCTCATTTCTCACAGTCGCCTCGCCCCGCCGTTCGCTGAGGCTCTAGACCATCGACGCCTGGAATTCGGCGGACGGGAGCAACAGATGGCGAACGAGTTCTACCTCCAGGCACGACGAGAGTGGGATGAGCGCTACGGCGATCTCGATCTTGGCAAACGCAACTGGCAGATCGCATCGGCGGGCCTGATGCTCCGAAGCCTCGTGCTTGCTCTGGACATCGTGTGGATCAGCGCTCGAGCGCATGGAGCGCTTGCACGCGGTCATCGAATAAAACGATAAGCCGGTGCGGGCAGAGGTCTGATGGAGCGGGCGACCGGGGTCGAACCGGCGACGTCCAGCTTGGGAAGCTGGCATTCTACCACTGAATTACGCCCGCTCTGCCGCGAATCCTACGGCCCACTTTCCTGGCTGTCAAATCGACTCCCGAAAGCTCTCGCCCGCGAAGTATCGGCCCCGACGGCGTGATATGCTCCACGCCGGGTGGACGGGCTATGGTGGAGGGACTCGCTCGCGCCGCGCATTCTTTCTCGCGTATCGCGATTCTTCTCGCGGCTGCGGCCGCATCGCTAATCATGTCAGGATGCTTTCTGGGCATGGCGCAGCTGTATCCGCTGATGGTCGAGGGTGCGGAAACTACCGCCTCCGGCATGATTCAGACCACGGCCAGCGTCATGCGAGTTGCCGAACGTCCGAAGTCCGACGATCCGAATCAACCCGATGACGATACCTCTAGCGGCGGATGCTCCCTGCTGAAGCACAAGCCTCCGGGCGTTATCGAGCTGCGCATCGGCGCCAATGGACAGCCGGAATATCGCGAGCTTCGTCCTGACACCGGCCTCGACCAAGTGCAGTGGGCGCCGATCGCCGACGACGAGACCGCCTCCGATGGATGGCGCCCCGCGGTGCATTTTCTCCAGATGGGATTTAATCCTCCGCTTGCTCCCGCGATTCCGCCCGCCGCGAGCGTCTATATGGCGTATGCTCCGGAGAAAAATGAATCGTGGTCGCAGCAGGACCATCGCGCGTCACTGACTACTTATTTCGGCGCGCCCACCGGCCAGTTCAATTGGAACGACCATGCGTACGAGTACGTGCTGGTCAAGGCGATGCCGTGCTTTCCGCTTCCGCAGTAGGCCTCGGGGCCGATAACCACCGCCGCTTGCCGGTAGTATCGAGCGGCGTGGATTACTCCTTGAAATCATATGCAGCGCTCCCGATACTTGCGGCGTATGATTAATCAAGCACGAGCCTGGCTGCGTCAGTGAAGCCATCAGATTAGCGGCGATGATTCCAATCGTCTTCACTTCATCACCTGACCCTTTGTCCCAAGGAATAAAACGATGACTGCGATGTATGCGCCGTTGCATTGGACGGATATCGCAGTGCGGCTCGCGCTCACGGTCGTTGCCTGTATCCTCATCGGCTACGATCGCAGTGAGCATGGAAAGCCCGCGGGGATGCGCACGATGCTCCTGGTGGGGCTGGCAGCATCCGTTGCCATGCTTCAGGTGAATCTCCTGCTTCCCATGGCGGGAAGACCGCCGGGTTCATTCGTCATGAACGATCTGATGCGCCTGCCGCTTGGCATTCTTACCGGCGTGGGCTTCATCGGTGGAGGAGCAATCCTGCGCCGCGACACTATCATCGTGGGCGTTACGACAGCCGCCACATTGTGGATCGTGACGGTGATCGGCCTATGCTTCGGCGGCGGGCAGATCGGGTTGGGATTGGTCGCGACCGGGATTGCCCTTTTCGCGTTGTGGATTTTGAAATGGTTCGAAAGCGGTTTACAGCGGGAAAGCCGTGCGCGTTTTTCGATCGAGCTCGACGCGAGCGGTTCGGACGAAGCTCAAATACGCGGAAAGCTACACGACGCGGGCCTGTCGATCATTGCAAGCCGGGTTTTTCTGGAAGGCGCCGCCGGCCATCGTCGGTATGCATTCGAGCTGCGTGAAGTTCATCAGGGCGAGGATCGGCACACTCCGGCAATAGTCGGCGAGTTGGCCGGAGAACCGGGAGTCCTTACTGTCCTGTGGCACGCCCTGTGACCCTGGCTCGTGAGTTTCGGCGCCTGTCGCGACTCCGAGGGCCGGCTCGCGCGGGGAATAGACGACTTCGACGAATCTTATGATCGGCCGCCGTTCGCTGAACGCTTGACCGTGAACCCAGATCCGCGCTACGAATTGAGCGCGCTCAATAATGAGCGTGCTCAGTAATGAATTCTGCTGCCGAGATACCCTCGATTCTTTCCCCCGGCCGCCGCGAGCGTGGCAAGCGCGCCAAGCTCGAGCGCATCAAGCGCGCGGCGCGAATTCTCTTCAGCCGCCGCGGCTTCGACGCGACCACCACCCGCGCGATTGCATCCGCCGCCGATATCGGAGCGGGCACGCTGTTTCTCTATGCCGGATCGAAAGAAGACCTGCTCGTCCTGATTTTCCGTGAGGAGGTTGGCGCCGCCGTCGATCGCGCGGTCGCGACTGTTCCCGCGCGGACGCTGCTCGAGCAGATCATGCATGTCTTCTCCGCGATGATCGCGCATCATGCCGCCAATCCCGCTCTGGCGCGAATCTTCGTCAAGGAATTGCCCTTCGCCGAAGATGCCCGCCACGGCGTGGCGGATTTTGTCCGGAAGCTGTTCACTGCGATGACCGGGTTGATCGAACGTGCGAAAGCGCGCGGAGAGATTCGCGCCGACGTGGCGTCATGGCAGCTCGCGGAAAACCTTTTCGGGCTGTTTTTTCAGCGGCTTCAACAATGGCTCGGCAGCAGAAGGCCGGGCTCGGCTGATTCCCGTTCTCGCGTTCGCACCACGCTCGAGCTGCAGTTGATGGGACTGCGCCCGAGTCGAGCTACGCCCGTAAAGCAGCCCCACGCGACGCGCGCCCGGCGCGTTGCCGGAGGATCGGGAAAATTGATAGCCCGCAACCGATAGTCCGGAGAGACGACCGATGCCCGCACGAACGGGAGCTGAATATCTGGCCGGCCTCAAGACGCCCCGCCACATCTGGGTCGGCGATGAGAAGGTCACCGACATCGCGGCGCATCCCGCATTCACCGGCGCGGCGCACACGCTCGCGCAGTTGTTCGACTTGCAGCATCAGGCGGCGGCCGATTGCCTGGTTCCCGATCCCGAAACCGGCGAAGCGATAAATGTAAGCCACATGATTCCGCGCTCGCGCGCCGATCTGGAGCAGCGGCATCGATGCCTCCAGCGCGCGGCCGAGTTTACCGTGGGCCTGATGGGCCGCAGCCCCGACTACATGAATGTGACCTTCGCCGGATTCGCCGGACGACCCGACGAATGGTCAGTCGATGGCAACGAGCGCGGCGCGGCGAACCTGGTTGCGTACCAGAGGCTCCTCGCGCGCAATGATTTGGTGCTCACGCATACCCTCATCCATCCCACGATCGACAAGGCTCAGGGCGACGTGCCGCAAGCCGGCAACGAAGTCGCACTGCGCAAGATTGCCGATACCAGCGGCGGCATCGTGGTCCGCGGCGCGCGAATCCTCGCAACGCTGGCGCCGTTCGCCGACGAAATCGCGGTCTATCCCGCCGTTCCGCTGCCCGAAGGCGCCGATGATTATGCGCTTTCTTTTTGCATCCCGATGAGTACGCCCGGGCTCAAGTTCATCTGCCGCGATAGTTGCGCGATCACCCGGAGTCCGCTCGACCATCCACTGTCGAGCCGCTTCGACGAGCAGGATGCGTTCGTGATCTTTGACGATGTCGAAGTGGCGCACGATCGGGTGTTCATCGCCGGAAATCGGACCGCCTACAACTCCGTGATGAACACCGGTTGGTATCCGAACGTGATGCAGCAGACGATGATTCGCGCGCAGACCAAGCTCGAATTCGCCTACGGGCTCGCCAGCCGGATGGCCGAGGCGATAAACGACGGCTCGCCCGCGACCACGCAGATGCTGGGCGAGATTTGGACCTACGCGGAATTCGCGCGGTCAGCGATAGCGGCGGCAGAGGCGGGCGCTTTTGATTATGGGATGGGAGTCTGGTTTCCAGCGGGTCCGCCGATGACGGCGCTGCGCGCGGCGCTGCCGAGTTGGTTCCCGCGCGTCGCGGAAATAATTACGCTCGTCGGTTCGCACAATCTGCTCGCAGCGCCCACCCGCGCGCAGCTAGCCGATCCGGAACTTCACGATCTTGCCGCGCGCTATTTGCGCGGCGCCGGCGAGGTTTGCGCCGAGGAGCGCGCGCGTATCTTCCGTCTCGGATGGGATTTTGTCGGCAGCGCGCTCGCGAGCCGCAACGAACTCTACGAACGCTTCTACCTGGCCTCGGGTGCGCGCAATTACCAGATCGCGCATCGGATAGCGTCGCGCGAACGGGCCGATCGCCTCGTCGACGGGATCCTCGGTATCCGTTCGAGCGCGGATTCAAAGCCGGAAGCGCCGCAGGTCCAGAACCTTCCCGGCAAAGAATTTCCGAGCAAGACTTCTTCTGGAAGGAAATGAGCCCGGAAGGAATTTGAGCGGTGTAGGCCGTCAAAGTTGTCGCGGACTCATATTCGACCGCCATCAAGCGATAGCTAGCCGTTGAGTGAGTTATGAATCGGCTGAGTGTGGATATCGAAGCCAATCGGAGAGTCGGGTTCTATGGCAAATACTAAGATCGCTGGAGTGGATATATCGACTGCAAGCTATATCGGCGGCAAACGCGTTGAATCGAAGCGCACGTTTGATACCTGCTCACCGATCGACGGCTCGCACCTCGCCTCGGTGAGCGCCGCCGGCACGGGCGAAGTCGATTCGGCCGTCGCGGCGGCGCGGCGCGCATTTCCCGGTTGGGCCGCGCTCGGCCCCGAAGGACGCCTGCCGATCCTGAAGCGCTTCGCGCGGGTGATTCGCGATCACGCACGCGAGCTCTCCGCCGTTGAGACTGCCGACAACGGCTCGCTGCTGATGGGCAACCTCGCGCGCGTCATGCCTCGCGCCGCGCTGAATATCGAGTTCTTCGCCGACTGGGCGATGCGCCTCGGTCATCAGGAGATCGATTCGCCTGACGTCGTCAATCACATCCGCTTCGATCCTGCCGGCGTCGCCGCGCTCATCACGCCGTGGAACGCTCCCTTCATGCTGACCACATGGAAGGTCGGGCCAGCGCTGGCCGCGGGAAACACGGCGGTGGTGAAGCCGCCTGAATGGGCTCCGCTCACCTGCTCGATGATGGCGGACCTCGCGAGCGAGGCCGGAGTCCCGCCGGGTGTCCTCAATGTCGTGCAAGGTATCGGCGAAGAAGCCGGCGCCGCGCTCGCGGCGCATCCGGATATAGATCGGTTGAGCTTCACCGGATCAACCGACACCGCAAGGCTGATCGGAATGTCCGCAGCGCGCTCGCTGACTCCGGTAAGCTTCGAGCTCGGAGGAAAGTCGCCGTTCATCGTGTGCGCCGACGCGGACTTGGACGCCGCTGCGCAGACCGCGGCCGGACAGTACATCGGCGCGGGACAGGTATGTCTTGCGGGAACCCGAATTCTCGCGGACGCAAAAATTGCCGACGAATTTCAAGCCCGGCTTCGTACTGCCGCCGGGCACATGACGGTCGGCGACCCTCGTGAAAAAACCACGCGCGTCGGCCCGCTCATTACGCCCGAGCATTACCGCCGCGTCGAGGGATTCGTCGAGCGCGCGCTGAAAAGCGGCGTAAAGCCGCTCTGGGGTGGTCATCGGGATCGCGCGGGCGAACTATATTTCGAGCCGACGCTGCTCGCCGGCGTAACGCAGGAGAGTGAAATCGTCCAGCGCGAGGTCTTCGGCCCCGTCCTCACATGGCAGACCTTTCGCGACGACGACGAGATGCTGCGCCTGGCCAACGGCACGCGCTACGGACTGGCCGCGATGATCTTCAGCCGCGACCGCGAGCGCGCGATGCGGATCGCTCGCCGCGTCGTAGCGGGCACGGTGTGGATCAATTGCTTCTTCGTGCGCGAACTGGCGGCGCCATTCGGCGGCAGCCGCGACTCGGGGATCGGACGCGAGGGCGGCAACTGGAGCTTCGACTTCTATTGCGATGTCAAGAATATCGCCGCGATGAAAGGCTCTTTGGCCTGAGTTGCGGAGCATCATGCGAGTGTCGGCGCGATGCAGGTTTGGTTTGACCTCGACTGATTATTGAATGACGATTTGATCTGCCGCGAAGCAGGCAGGCGAAGCAGAAAAGAGCAGGGGAGAACAAGATGAGCGTACTCGACGGTCCACGCCAGGAATGGCGCCGCATATTGCACGAAGGACAACCGAAATGGGTGCGGCCCGACAGTGATCGTCTGATCCTGGGCGACGGGCGCTCGCTCCCCGAGGCCGAGGCGACCTATCTGCCACCGTGCAATCCGTCCAAAATTCTCTGCATTCACTTAAACTATGAATCGCGCCGAGTAGAGTTCCGCGCACCCGCGATCGAGACTCCGACCTATTTCCAGAAGCCCGTGAGCGCGCTCAATTCTCATCGCGGCGCTCTCAGCCGTCCAGCCGGCACGAAATATCTTAACTACGAAGGCGAAGTCGCGGTGATTATCGGCAAGCCGATGCGCAACGTCGGCCGCGACGAAGCTTGGGACTATATCGCCGGCTTCGCGCCCGCCAACGATGTCGGCTGCCACGATTTTCGCGGCACCGACGCCGGCTCGATGCTGCGGGTGAAGGGACAGGACGGCTTTTGTCCGATCGGACCCGGAATAGTCAGTGGTGTCGATGTTCGCAAATCGTCAGTGCATGCCTATATCAATGGCAAGATAGTACAGGATGGCCCGGTCTCTGAAATGCTATTTCCAATTGACTATATCCTTGCCGACCTGTGCAGATATATAAGTTTACTTCCCGGTGACGTGATTCTTTCCGGCACACCGAAAAATTCCCGTCCAATGAACGTCGGCGACCTGGTCGAGGTCGAGATTACCGGCCTCGGGCGGCTCTCGAATCGCGTGGTCGAAGCGCCCGCGCCCGCGCATCAGGTGGGCCATCCGGGCAGCGATACCGCCGACGTAAGACGCGTCGCGCTCGGTTCCGACTCGAGAAGGAGCGAGGAGTGATGAATGGCGCCGAGAGCCTGATTCGCACGGCGGTCGCCGCCCGCGTCGAAGTGTGTTTCGCCAATCCCGGGACCACCGAGATGCCGTTGGTCGCCGCACTCGACTCCGCGCCCGGGATGCGCGCGGTGCTGGCGCTGTTCGAGGGCGTATGCACCGGCGCGGCCGACGGATATTCGCGGATGAGCGGCAGGCCCGCGATGACGCTGCTGCACCTCGGCCCGGGACTCGCCAACGGGCTTGCGAATCTCCACAACGCGCGGCGGGCGAATTCTCCGCTGGTGAACGTGGTCGGCGACCATGCGACTTGGCACGCGTTTGCCGACGCTCCGTTGGCGAGCGATATCGTGTCGCTCGCCACGCCGATGTCCGGATGGGTTCGTTCGGTCAAAACGGCACTCGCGCTGGCGGGCGATATGGCCGACGCGATCGCGGCGTCGCTCAAGCCGCCGGGACAGGTCGCGACGCTCATCGTTCCTTCCGATTGCCAATGGGATCCCGCCGCGGGCGCGGCGGCGCCGCGGGTTCCCGTCCAGCGCGAGGCAGTAGCCGGACAGACGATCGAGCGAATCGCGGAGTTTCTGCGGCGCAAGCGGCCGCTGACGATTCTGCTCGGTGGCGCTGCGCTGTCCGAGAAGGGTTTGCGCGCGGCGGCGCGCGTTGCCGCGGGGAGCGGGTGCAAGTTGATGACAGAAACCTTCAGCGCGCGAATCGAGCGCGGCGCGGGAATCCCGTCACCCGAACGTCTGCCGTATTTTCCGGAGCAAGCGATAAAGGCGCTAACCGGAAACGAATTTATCGTGCTCGCTGGCGCGAAAGATCCGGTGGCGTTTTTCGGCTATCAAGGTATCCCCAGCCGGCTCGTCCCCGAAGGCTGCGCACTCGAGACGCTCGCGCGGCCTGAAGAGGATATCGCAGGCGCGCTGGAGAATCTCGCTCGCGCGCTCGGCGCCGCGTCCGGCGCGTCGGCGCCCGAGGCGAAGCGTCCTGGTTTGCCGGGCGGAAAGCTCGATCCTGCGAGTCTCGGCACCGCGGTCGCCGCCCTTCAGCCCGAAGGTGCGATCGTCGTCGATGAAAGCGCGACCTCCGGCGGTCCGTACGGCGCGATGGCTGCCGGCGCGCGTCCGCATTCGTGCCTGGCGCTGACTGGAGGCGCGATAGGGCAGGGGCTCCCCACAGCGACTGGAGCAGCGGTCGCGTGCCCCGATCGGCGGGTAATCGCTCTGCAAGCCGATGGCGGCGGGATGTACACCATTCAGTCGCTGTGGACGCAAGCGCGTGAGAATCTGAACGTCACGACAATCGTCTGCTCGAACCGCGCGTACCGGATTTTGCAGATCGAAGCCGCGCGCGCGGGCAACACGGAACCCGGGCGGCAGGCGCGCAGCCTGACCGAACTTCATCCGCCTGAAATTCGATGGACCGATCTCGCGCGCGGTCTCGGTGTGCCGGGCGTCAGGGTCGAGACCGCCGACGATCTGGTGAAGCATCTCGAGCGCGCGCTCAAGGAACCAGGGCCGAGCCTGATCGAAGCGATGCTCTGATCGCCGAGCCGCGGGTGCATGACGCGGCGCTTCGCGATCCCACGTGTGCTGGCGCTTTTTTGGACGCATGCTACTATCCGCTGCGCGATCGCCCGGTCGCGCGGAGAGCCGCATGACTAATCAGGAACGGCAGGGATGGATCATCGTGGGCGCGATTTTCGTCACGATGTTTTTCATCTGGGGCGGAATCAACTGCGGCGCCGTCTTTTTCGTGCCGGTTCTGAAAACCTTCGGATGGTCACGCGCGAAACTCTCGGTCGCGGTTTCCATCGGATGGATCACCGGCGGCGCCGCGGGCCCGCTCATCGGACTCATTGCCGATCGCGTGAATCCCAAAAAAATGATGATCGTGGGCGCCGCGGTCACGGGTCTGCTGTGGCTCGCTCTGAGCCGCGCCACAACCTTCGGCGAGTTTCTTGCGATCAACGGACTGTTTGGAATCAGCGTTGGCGCCTCGACCACTATTCCGGCTTCACTGCTAATCGCAGGATGGTTCCAGGAACGGCGCGGACTCGCAATGGGACTCGCATTTTCCGGCGCGACACTCGGCGGCGCGGCTATCACGATGACCGCGACCTATGCGATCGGGCACAGCGGATGGCGCTTCGGATACCTGACACTCGCGCTTCCGATCCTGGTTATCGTGGTTCCCGCGATTCTGATTTTTGTTCAGACCATGAAGTCCGCCGACGCGCGCAATATCGCGCGCGGCAAGGGCGACGCCGCCGCGCACGCACGGACCGCCGCGCCGCCGATGGTTCTGCCCGGCCTTGAGCTGGCGCAGGCGCGACGCACGCGCTCGTTCTGGCTGATTTGCGTCGTGCAGGCGCTGGCGGGACTGACGACCGGGATGGGCGCGCACTTTATTGCGTACCTGACCGGAATCGGTTACACCCCCACACGCGCCGCGACCGCGGTCAGCCTCTACCTGATTGGAACGACAGCCGGCACGCTGCTCGGCGGTCCGCTGGTCGACCGAACCGGAGCGCGCAACGCGATGGTCGGTACTTTCGCGTTCGCCTCGCTCGGAATGCTCGGGTTGCTCGGCGCGTCGCATCTGCCGGCGCTTGCGCTGAATATCGTCGCGGGAGGATTCGCGGCGGGAGCGTTCGCCGTGCAGATGCCGTTGGTGATGATCGAATCGCTCGGCGTAAAACGCCTGGGCTCTGTGCTCGGAATCACCGGCGTGTTTTACACCTTCGGCGCGTTCGCCAGCCCAATCATCACCGGACGAATCTTCGACGTGACCGGCAGCTACCAGATCGCGATCACCGCGTTCCTGGTGATACTTGCGATCTGCGCGATCGCGATGATCGGGATGCGCTCGCTCGAACGCGAGCGGGAGCAATTCGCGCCGCCGGCGGAATCGATCGCGATCTAATTGCTCTTCAGGTTTTGATGGCTCGCGAGGTAGAGACCGCGGCCTATCAGGCCTTCCTCGTCGTAAGCCACCTGCATCGCGGCGTTGTCGAACGCACAAGTCATCTCGCCGCGGGTGAAGAGCGTCAGCTCCATGCGCTCGCTGAAATGCTCGATACCTCGTGCGCTGCCGCGCAGGTAGTGCAGTTGCAGCGCGGATAACTTTCCCTCCCGGCCACTGTAACTCATCCTGCAAACCAATCCGTCCGGCAGTTGTCCGGTGTGAATAAATTGGCTCCCCGGCTTCCATGCGTCAGGGGTTAGCCAAGGCTCGATGATCAGAACTCCGCCGGGGTTCACATGCCGCGCCATCGCGGCGACCGCCAGGTTCAGGCGCTCGACCGTTCCGACGTAACCGATCGCGCTGAATAGGCAGACCACCGCGTCGTAGGTCCGGCCGAGGTCGAAGCCGGCCATGTCGCCGCGCGAGTAATTGCCCACGGGATTTTTCAGCCGCGCGGCGCGAAGATAATCCTGGTTGAGATCGACACCGTCCACCGCGTAATGATTCTTGAGATGTTGCGAATGCGCCCCGGTGCCGCAGGCGACGTCCAGCAGCGTGCGCGCTCCGGGAACCGCCTTGTCAATCACGCCGCGCAGATGCTCGGATTCGCGCGCGTAATTCTTGAAATGATAGATCGCGTCGTAGAGCTCGGCGCTGTCCAGGAAGCCGCGGGACTGAAATCCCGCGTCCATCAGTAGCGATTCATCCGCGCCAGACGATCGGCGTGGAAGTTTGCATCGCCGAACAGTTCCTGCCCGACGCGCGCGCGCTTCATGAATAGCCCGATGTCAAATTCATCGGTCATGCCGATTCCGCCGTGCATCTGAACGCCTTCCTGTACTGCGAGGGTCGCGGTGGCGCCGGCCTTTGCCTTGGCGACCGAGACGATCGCTCCGGCAGTGTCGAACGACTCGTCGAGAGTCTGCAGCGCCTTCAGTACCGCCGCGCGCGTGAGTTCTAGATCGCAGTAGAGGATCGCGGCGCGATGCTGCAGTGCCTGGAATTGGCCGATCACCTTGCCGAATTGCTTGCGCTCTTTGAGGTAGGCGAGCGTCAGCGCGAACGCCTGGTCGGCAAGTCCCGCCAGTTCGGCCGCGACCGCGGCGCGGCCCGCGTTGAGCACGCCTTCGAGCGGTTTCCATCCCGCGTCGATTTCGCCCAGCACCGCGTCGGCGCCGACGCTCACGTGATCGAACCTGATTCGCGCGGCGTTGTGGCTATCCACCGTCGGGGTGCGCTCGGCGGTGACGCCGTTGGTTGTCGGATCGGTGAGGAAGAGCGTGATTCCCTTGCGCTCGCCGGGCGCTCCCGAAGTTCGCGCGGCGACGATCAACAAATCGGCGACATGTCCGTCGAGGACCAGGATCTTTTCGCCGTCGAGAACAAAATTATTTCCCGAGCGCGTGGCCCGCAGCGCAATCTTCTCGGGGCGATGCTTCGCCGTTTCATCGACGGCCAGTGTCGCGATCAATTCGCCGCCGACGATGCCGGCGAGATGCTGGCGCTTCTGCTTGTCGCTCCCGGCGTGCGCAATTGCGCTCGCGGCCACAACCGCGGTCGAGAGAAATGGCGAAGGAGTGAGCGTGCGGCCGAGCTCTTCCATCACGATTCCCGCTTCCACGTACCCCAGTCCCAACCCGCCGTATTCAGTGGGCACCAGGATGCCTGCCAATCCCATCTTGACCATCTCTTTCCACACGTCGCGCGAAAAACCGGTCACGTCATGGCTGTCGCGGAGTTCGCGCAGATGGGCCACCGGCGCGTTCTTGGAAAGGAAGCCCCGCGTGTTGTCACGGAGCATCGTTTGTTCGTCAGTCAGAACTAATGCCATTTCAGAAGATCCGATTTCTTATTGTCGCGGTGTCGCGAGGTTGGTGTCACCGTGTTTACTCACGCGTCGGGCAATCCCAGAATGCGCTTGGCGATGATGTTGAGCTGGACCTCGCTGGTCCCGCCTTCGATCGAGTTTGCCTTCGAGCGCAGCCACGCGCGCGCGGTGGCGCCGTTGTGCGAGCGCTCGCCTTCCCATTCCAGCGCGTTGGCGCCGCCCGCTGACATCGTCAGCTCGAGCCGCCGCTTGTTTAGTTCAGTTCCGTAGTATTTGAGCAGCGAAGAAACGGCAGGATGCGCCTGCCCGGCTTTCGCCATGTCTCCGACGCGCTCCATCGTGAGCCGGAACGCCCACGCGTCGATTTCCCAAGCCGCGATCTGGCTGCGCAGCAGAGGGTCCGAAAGCATCCCGTTTTCGACGCCCACCGATTCGCTGGCGACCTGGCCGAGCGAGCGGCTTTCAGAGGTCTGGCCCATCCCGCCGATCATGTCGCGCTCGTGCGTCAGCAGGTACTTGGCGATCTCCCATCCCTTGTTGAGCTTGCCGACCAGGTTCGCCTTCGGCACCAGGACGTCATCGAAGAACGTCTGGCAAAAGGGTGACGCGCCGGAGATCAGCGTGATCGGTTTGGTCGAGACGCCAGCACTTTCCATGTCGAAGAGGATGAAACTGATCCCCTCGTGCTTGGGCGCCGCGGGGTCGGTGCGCACGAGGCAGAAAATCCAGTCGGCTTTGTCGGCGTATGAGGTCCAGATTTTCGAGCCGTTGATAACGTAGTGATCGCCCTTGTCTTCGGCCCGGGTCTGGAGCGAAGCCAGGTCGGAACCGGAACCGGGCTCGGAATAGCCCTGGCACCATCTGATTTCGCCGCGCGCGATTTTCGGCAGATGCTCGCGCTTCTGTTCCTCGGAGCCGTACTTGAGCAGCGCGGGACCAAGCATCCAGATGCCGAAGCTGTCGAGCGGCGAGCGGCATCCGAGCGCGCGCATTTCCTGGCGCAAAATCTTCGTCTCGTCGCGAGAGAGTCCGCCGCCGCCGTACTCGCGCGGCCATTCGGGCACGGTCCATCCCTTGGCGGCCATCCGTTCGAGCCACAGGCGCTGCGCCTCGGATTTGAATTTAACTTTGCGCCCGCCCCAAGAGGTGTCGTCCTCAGACTGAAGCGGTTTGCGCATCTCGGGCGGGCAATTGGATTCCAGCCACGCGCGAGTCTCTTTACGGAATGTGTCGAGGTCGTTCATAGCAACACTAACGCCTATTAGGTCCGGCGCCATGATTCAAGGTTTTGCCGGCACCTGCGATCGGATCGATTTCTGGGCGGCAGAGCGCCCCTGCGCGGCTGCCCCATCGTCCGACCTAACCCACGGTCCCCTTCCCGCATGGGAAGGGGAACTATGGACGGTGCTGATGCTGATTACTTGGGGCTTGGCGGATTGTGATGCAAGCAACCCTTGGCGCTCATTAGTTTTTTCGCCCACTGAGACTTGCTGTCCGTCATTTCGACCGCAGGGAGAATTCCCGAGCGGAGGTCGCCGCACTTGGCGTTGGTGCCGAGCACGGGCGTTACGGGATTTCTCGCCCAAGGCTCGAAATGACAGGCCCAGGAAACCGCCGACGCCGACTACTGTAGAGCGCCGACGATGTTTCGCGAGAAGGCGAAAGCGTCGAACTATGTCTCGCCTCGATGACGCATCGCCTACAAGATTCCTAGCTCCTTCAGCGGGCCTCTGTCGGCTACTGGGGTTCGGCTGGTACCTGATTGGAGCTCTACTGAGCCGGGGATGCGCTCGAACGCGTCGGGCAGATCGATTTCGCGGGCGTATTCGCGGAGCGCGGGAACTACCTCCTGCGCGATTAAGCGCATGCTGGTTTGGCGATCCGCGTTGGCGACCGGGCCTTGTACGCTGAAGATGATCAGCGCGCCGGGGCGCAGCACATTCAAAATCGTTTTGAATTTCGGGATGACCGTCTTCGGGCTGCCGATCACGATCGTCAGCGAGCGCTGCGCCTTCTGCAATCCCGCCGCGAGCTTGCGCCGCACCTCATCGTAATCGACTCGCTCGGTTTCTTCGCTATGACCGCGCAGCTTGTCGCCGCTGACTCCGAGCCAGCTTCCTTGAGGCTGCTTGGCAAGGCGCCGGGTCGCCTCCTTCGAGTTATAGCCGGGCGGCAAGGTATGCTCGGTGCGCGAGAACGCGTTCTGTCCGCCGCCAAAGACGAAGCCGCGTCCGAGCTCCTGCGCACGCTCGTCGGTCTCGGCGACGAAAGTCGGAATGACGTAGCCGAAATTCTCAGGCCCCGCCTGATAACCCTGCTTGCGCGCTTCGTCGGCGTAGAAATCCCACAAGTCGCAGGTCGGTCCGAGTGCGGTGCCGAGTCCGATGTACGGATAGCGATGCTCGGCGCACCATTTCGCGGTCTCCGGGCTGATCACGCCGGGAATCCAAAAAGGCGGATGCGGCTTCTGATACGGCAGCGCCCATGGATTCACGTGGCGATAATGGAAATGCTTGCCTTCGTAGCGCCAGGGACCGGGCCGCGTCCATGCCTGCACGATAAAGTCGTGCGCTTCGTTGAACAGCTCGCGATTGTAGGCGGGATTGGCGTTATTGAAGAACTGCTCGCTGCCCGCGCCGCGAACCCATCCGGTGATCATCCGTCCGCGCGAGATCAGGTCGATCTCGGCCAGCTCTTCGGCCATCCGCAGCGGATGCTTGATCACCGGCAAGGGATTACCGATCAGGCAGATCTTTACCTTCTTGGTGATGCGCGCGAGGATCGCCGCCTCCACGTTCATCACGCTGCCCATGCAAAAGGGGTTGCCGTGATGCTCGTTGAGCGCGACGATGTCGTAGCCGAGTTCCTCGGCATAGCAATTCTCATCGAGATAGTAATTGTAGTCGATCGAAGCCTGTTCGCGATCGAAGTATTTGTTCGAGACCGCGAAGTAGGCTTGGTTTTTCAGGATCGCCTCTTCAGGAACCCAGCGCGCCGGGCGTTCGGTGAAATATCCGATTTTCATATTCGCAGCTCCCCTGGCTTATGCTTGCGGCGATGAATTACGACGGCTACGCGGCGAGAAATCGAGTGACTACTCGCTCGAATTCGATTGAGTTTTCAATTTCCGGGCGATGCCCCGCGCCCTCGATCAGCGCAACCTGGGCGCTCGCGATCGCGGAGCGGTAGCCTTCGATACATCCGCGCGGCACGACTCCGTCGTGCGTCCCCCACACGAGCATCGTCGGGATTTTGACCCCGCGCAGCAGATTCGGCAGGCTGGGATTGTGCATGTACGGCTCCCATCCAATCCGCGCGCTCTCGGAACGGGCATCCTCGAACAGCTCGAACTGCTCCGGTGTCATTTCGCCGCCGTAGATTTTCGTGAACTCCGGCGTGCCCGCGGGATTAGCGACGGTCGCGCGCAGATGGCGCCGGATAGTCATCGCAAAAAAATCGAGGATTTCGCCCTCGGCCGGCTTGATGCCCATCGGAGCGACCAGGATCATCCGCGAAAAAATCCGCGGGTCGGAAGCCGCCATCTCGGCTGCGATATATCCCCCGGCCGAGAATCCGATCACGTCGATCGGTTCGAGCTTGAGCTCGCGCAGGACCTGCGCATAAAAGCCCGCCAGATCGCGATAGCTGCGAATCCATTCCTGTCGCGGCGTCTTGCCATAGCCGGGTTGCAGCGGAATCAGCAGAGTGCGGTCGTGCGCCAGGCTTTCGTTCCATGCGGTCCAGCCCGGATAACCAAGCTCGTCGTGGAAAATCAAGAGCGGCTTGCCCGAACCGCCACGAATCATCGTGAGCGTTGTTCCCGCCGCTGCGTGCTGTGCTTCGGTGGTTTGGACCACGTCGTTTCTCCCTGTCCAAGTCGGACCAGCGGCGCGCTATAAACTCGGTCGCCTGGTCCGGTCCGGTCTGATTTAGCAATATCGATGCGGCGCGCTCAAACGAAATCGTGCGGCGATCGGCAGCGATGCGGCCTTACGAAGCTAGCCGAGATCGGTTTCAAGAAAAATCAAATCTCCCTTAAGAGAACAGATCTCCGAGTAACCGAAATGGAAACAAGATCACCGATTCGATTCCGCTGAACAGCGAGCTGGCGGTATCGGCGGTCGTATTCGTGACGGCGTTGGTGGTGTTTTCGGCCTGCTGCGATGCGCACGCGGGCAATAGCAATGTCATCGCACCCAGCATCACCAAAATCGGGAGTGCGACAGAGATTTTTCGCATGAACAATCGACCCTCCGCAAGTATCTCCTGTCTATAGCGAGCATAGACCGAAACGAATGCAGGGTCAGATTATTTTTTTTCGATTGCGCAACGATTGGGCATAGATGCGCAGCGTCGTCTGATGAATTGTTCAAACTTCAGCGAACGCGTGGCCCGCACGGTTGCGGTTATTCGGCGACAGCCGCACGCGTGCGTGCGCGCGACCGGCTGCGGCCCGAACTCCGCCGGCCCGATCGGACTACATGGCGTCGCCCGACCGAGCGCATTTGTTTGGTCGGCAGATCTTCGGGTCCGAGCGAGGCAAGCTGCGAGCGCAGGTGGTCCGGATCCACTCCGATTACATCGCAGACATAGGCGAACGAAAACGGCCCCGGCACCGTCACGTGCGCATGGAACCATCCCTGGACCTCGTCAAACAGCGCGCGGCGCATCCCGTGGGTTGCACGAGCGTGTTTGACGTAGCATCGCACTGCGTCCTCAAGCACTGCGTACACGAGCCGCGTTTCACCATCGAAACTGCTGCGCCGCCGCGTCAAATCGAAAAATTGAGCAGGTACCAGGAAATCAGGCGCGAACCCAACATTTAGCCATGGGTCGGGCCGATCGCACTCAGCATGGACAGGGTTACCGGGCCGCGTAGGATGCGGTTCGCGCTTCTCAGTTTCAAGATTCATCGGCTCTCGTCCTCCACATCTCTATGCCTCTTGATGCGGGGGGCTTGCGCTGATTTCGCAATGATCCCGCAATCACTAGGGCGCCGGCGAGGTACTGGTAATGGCTATTTCTATTTCGGAAAAGCACGGCCTGTGCCAGATGAAACTCTGAGCAAACGAACGAGTTTCCGCATGGAAAGCGGGGAGAAACTCCACGATCTGTGGCTTCAATGCGTCACAATCAGCATCTGCCAAGACTGGCGGGCAATTGCCCGGCGCTGCATCCGATGAGCTACCGCAACAATTTTGGGCATCGTGCGGCGCCTCTATGCTCGCGCGATGCGCGGCGAGAAAATTCCCCCGTTCGAGACCATCTGGATGCGGCGTGATGGCGCGCGTGTATCACTGGTGCTTTCGATGGCACCGGTACGGTTGGATGGCTCGGAGAGCTCGAGCGTCTTGATTGTGGCGGCGCGAATCGTCCGATCTGAGGCTCGCGGCCTCCGCGCCATCATCTGCCGCACATTCTGCTTCCGCACACTCCGCCAACGATCGGGCGCCTGCCAGGGAGCCGATTCCCGCGCGAAGCCGCTGACCGGCACCCGCTCGAACCTCCGCGCAATTTTACCGGAGATTTTCGCTCGAAATTTGCGCTCGAATTCTTGCCGCTCCGGGCTACCAACTGGCGCGTCCTGGCGTTACAGTCGTGCGTCTGGATTCTCGCGCGTTCCGCTCGAGGCGATAGCGCGGATTCAACGGTTGCAACTGTACATGCGCAACGACTTTAACCCGTCGTCGAAGAGTCTGCTGGGCTCTCCGTTCAGGATCGCCGCGCTCTATTTCGCGGCCGGTATCCTGTGGCTCGGGTTTGCCAACCTGATCCTGGAACAGTTGCCGCCTCATTCGATCGGGGTTAATCGCTTCGTCTTCACCTGCGTTACGGGAGTGATTCTTTACCTGGTTGCCAGCCGTTATTCGCGCCGGTTGCACGAGACGGTCCGGGCTGAGCGTGAAGCAGCCTCGCGCGCGCGTGCGTTCTTCGAGTCGGCGGTCGAAGGGATCGTTCAACTGAACTCCGACGGATCGATTCGCCAGATGAATCCGCGTGCGCTCGAAATGTTCGGCTACAAGGACGCGGAAGTCGTCGGTCAGCCGGTCGAGTTGCTGGTCCCCAGCCGTCTGCGCGATCGCCACGCCGGCCATCGCGAGGCGTTCTTCGCCGCGCCGCGTTCGCGCAGGATGGGAGCCGGGATGGAGATTATCGGCGCGCGCAAGGACGGCACCGAATTTACCGCCGAAGTCAGCCTGAGCCATATCGTTTTCGAAAACACTAATCGTGTCGTTGCCTTCGTGTCGGATATCAGCGCGCGGCGGGTGATGGAGCGCGAAGCGCGGCGCAACGAAACTCTGCACGCCCTGGGCGCGGTGGCGGCCGCGATTGCACACGAACTCAACAACCCCCTCGCGGTGATCTCGTCGCGAATCGAGTTGATGCTCGCGGCGTCGAACAATCTTCCGTCAGAAACCCGCGACGATCTGTGCGTTCTGCAGCGCAACGTCGAACGCGCGAGCCGCATCTCGCGCAATTTGTTGGCGCTGGCGCGACAGCGCCCGCCCTCGCGCGCCCCGGTGGACATCAACGGGTCGATCGAAGAGATCGTGGCCCTGGTTTTCGGCGAAGCCCGCATTGGCGCCGCGCGAGTCGAGCTTGCGCTGGACCGCACTATCCCGCGCGTGATGGGCGATCAGACTGGGCTCGAGCAGGTGATGGTCAACCTGTTGATGAACGCGCGCGACGCGGCGGCCGACAGGATAAAGATCGAGACCGGCGCGGATCCCTCGCGTGCCGGATGGATTCGGATCGTCGTCAGCGACAACGGTTCCGGCGCGCCGGCCGAAGTTATCGCGCGGATCTTCGAGCCTTTTTACACCACCAAAGAGCACGGCACCGGCCTCGGCCTGTGGCTGAGCCATCGCGTGATAATCGACCATGGCGGCACGATCGAGCCGCAATCCGAACCGGGGCGCGGTATGAGCTTTGTGATCCGGTTGCCGGGAATAGGCGTGCGGCCTGAGCAGACTGCGGCGTCGACGCCACCAATCGGCTGAAACTGTGCGCGGGTCGCATCATATGTGTAGCATCGATGCTGCTCATTGATCGGCGCGCAGTATAATTCGCCAGATAAATCAAGCCATCGGGAATCGGAACGCTACTTGCTGAAAATTTTACTTTGCGGTGAGTTTGCGATGCCTTCCACAATCCTGATCGTTGATGACGAAGCCGACTTGGTGAACACATTTTCGCGGATGCTGTCGTGGTCGGGACACTCGTGCCTGCCGGCGTTCGACGGCGCGCAGGCGATGGCGCTATTCGACCGCGAGCATCCGGACCTCGTCCTGACCGACCTGAACCTGCCGGCGGCCAGCGGAATCGAGGTTATCCGCCACGCGCATCAGGCCTCGCCGCACACCCCGATCATCGCAATCACCGGATATAGCGCACCGGCGATGGCCGACGCGGCTGAAGCAGCCGGAGCCAGCATCTGCCTGCAAAAGCCGGTGGGCCTGGCCGAGCTAGCCGCCCTAATCCGCACAGCCCTGGAATCCTGAGTCCGATGCGTCACCCGCTCTGATCCCTCGCCCTATCAGGAGAGCATTGCGTAACCCAGCCGCATGGGCAGACCTACAGAAGTGGGTTGTGCACAACTCGCTCTTTCAGGAAGGCTATGGTGAGGGTCGTTACTTTCTGGAATCAGATTCAAGCCTCTGACGCCGAAGGGATCAGCCTCAGTAGTGCGAGGAGCGCTGCCGCGCACCAGGTTGCTTCAAGGATCACGAAGGGCACGAAGCCGATCAGATAGGACGCGTAGCACGAGAGGCCGGCACCGATGATATTCAGCACCTGATATTGCCGCGCCTGCGAGCGCAGAAAGCCGAGCAGGTTCAAGAAGAACGCCAGTAGCAGCATCCCGACGCCCACCGATCCGACAACCTGCGCGGATAGCATCGCGCGGATTACTCTGGCGCGCCGTCGCCGCTTAGCTGCGTGACGACGAACGGGCTGAATTGCCAGATGGTCTTTTCGAGATGAGACAGGCCGAGTGCCTTCGCCATGCTGCTCTCCACGCCGGAACAAACATGGCGGCATGCGATGATCTCCTGAGGATGCGCGCAATTGATACCGGCGCGCAGCGCCTCGAGCGTCTCGCGATAGCGCGACAGTGGTGGATTGCTCATGACCGATCGTCCTATCGATGATCGCCCCGGATTTCCAGCGCGGCGCAGGGTACTCGGCGAGTTGGGTGATTGATGGTGGAGCGGAACCCGCGTCCGGTCCGCATTCACCTGATGCGATGCTTGTTCAGGAGTCGATGGAAGGTCGTGCGGTCCATCCGTGCGGCGCGCGCCGCCTGCGAGACGTTGCCATGATAGCGGTTCAAAACATCTCTGAGGTACTTAGCCTCGAGCTCCTCAACCCATTTGGCTTTGGCCTGTTTGAAGCTCAACTCGTCGCCGTCTCCGTTGCTTCCGTCGCTGCCCTTTGCGTGCTCCGCCTCCGCGGCGGACTTTGGAGAACGGATCTTCTCAGGCAGGTCGCGAACCGAGAGCGCAGGACCTTCGGTCAGGGCGCATGCTCGTTCGATCACGTTCTGGAGCTCGCGCACGTTGCCCGGCCAATGGTAGGCCTCCAGCGCGGCGATCGCCTCGGGCTCGAAGCCGCGCGGCGAACCTTCGCCGCTGCGGCGATATCTTTCCAGGAAGCGCTGCGCGAGCAGGGCGATATCGGATTTTCGGTCGCGCAAGGCGGGCAGCACGATATCGATCACGTCGATTCGGTAGAACAAATCGTCGCGGAATTTTCCCGCCGCGACCAGCGCGCGCAGGTCGCGATTGGTGGCCGAGAGAATCCGCACGTCGATTCGCACCTGCTGGGTGCCGCCGACGCGGCGAATCTCGCGCTCCTGGATCGCGCGCAGCATCTTGGCCTGCAAGCCAATCGGCATCTCGCCAATCTCGTCAAGGAAGACGGTGCCGCCGCCCGCGGTCTCGAGCAGTCCCGGCTTGGAGGCGATCGCGCCGGTAAACGCTCCGCGTTCGTGTCCGAACAGTTCAGATTCGAGCAGGTTCTCAGGCAGCGCAGCGCAATCGACCGGCACGAAGGCGCCTGCCGCGCGCGGACTGTTGGCATGAATCGCGCGGGCAACCAGCTCTTTGCCGGTGCCCGATTCTCCGAGCACCAGGATGTTGGCTTCGCTGCGCGCGGCCTTGCGCACGAAATCGATCACGCGCTGGATTGCGGGGCTCGAGCCGATAATATTCTCGAAGCCAAGGATGCCGCTTAGCTGCTCGCGCAGGTTGCGGTTTTCGATCACCAGGTTGCGCTGTGCGAGTGCGCGCTCCGCGGCAAGCCGTAGCTGGTCCATCGTGAACGGCTTGGCCAGATAGTCGAACGCACCGGCCTTGACCGCGGCGACCGCCGACTCGATCGTGGCGAATGCGGTCAGCATGATGACCGGACGGGCGGGATCGAGCTCCTGCGCCCGGCGCATAATTTCGAGTCCGTCGATCGAGGGCATCCGCAGATCGGTGATCACCAGATCGGGCAGCGCGCTTTCCAGCAGCCTGATCGCCTCGGCGGGTTCGTTGGAGACAAAACATTCGTGCCCGGTGCGGGTGAGGATGCGCCGGCAGTTTTCGAGCATGTCAAGCTCGTCGTCGAGTAGCAGAATACGGCCCATGGCTCGCGCGCGGGGAACCGCGAGCCTGTAAACAAGCAGGAACCCTGCGCAAAGTGCAAGCGCAATCACGCCGACTTCGGTGCGATCGTCGTAGCGGATTCAAGACCCGGGCCGAATTTTGGCGTTTGCGGAGCGGCTCGCGCCGATGCGAATCTAATTCAAGGATAAAAATGGGAGTTTCGGATCAAAGCCGCGCAGCCAAAACGTTTTTGGATACTTTTGAGTCCGGACGGCCGCTAGTTTATGTGCGCTCGGCCGAAGAGGATCGCGTTGGCGCCCTGCTGCGCAACGCGGGGCGGCAGTTGTGCCCCGCCAAGCCGCTGCCGGTCTGGACCTGGAGCCTGACCGAGGGCCTGACTATCGACGAACCAGAAGCGCCGGCGCCCGGGCGTCATCCGCGCAAGGCGGCGGAAGCTAGCGCTCACGATCCGCGCGAGGCGCTGGATTTCATCGCGATGCACGCCGATCCCGCGATCTTTCATCTGAAGGATTTTCACGAGCCGTTGCGCGATTCCGCGAGCGTCCGGCGCCGGGTTCGTGATCTGTACCAGATCTGTCTGGATCGGCAAAAGTTCGTCGTCATCACTTCGGCGGTGCGATCGATTCCGGAAGAAATCGCACGCAGTTTTGCGGTTATCGACCTTCTGCCGCCGGATGTGACTGAACTGCTGGAATTTCTGCGATCGGAGGCCGGCAAAGTCACGGCGCTTGGAGCACATGCCGATACCAGCGAAGAGGTTTTGTACCATCTCGCCACCACTTTGCAGGGACTCACCCTCGACGAGGCGCGCCACGCCGTGCGCCGCGCGCTTGCGGCTGGCAAGAGCCTTGGCATCGACGCCGCGCCAATCCTGCTGGAGGAAAAGCGCATCCTGATCACGCGAAGCGGCGCGATCGAGTACGTAGCCGACAGCACCGACCTCGGAGAAGTTGGGGGCCTCGAAAATCTCAAGCAGTGGCTGATGGAGCGGCGCCAACTGTTTCAAAAGCGCGATACCTTGAGCGCCGACATCGTGCCCAAAGGCGTGCTGGTGATGGGGATCCCCGGATGCGGCAAGAGCCTGTCGGTCAAGGCCGTCGCCTCATGCTTCCAGTTACCGCTTTACCGGATCGACATGATCGAGATCTTTTCGGGACGTCATGGCAACCCGGAAGCCGCGTTCGTCGAAGCCTGCCGGATGCTCGAAAGCGTCGCGCCCGCGATCGTGTGGTTCGACGAGATCGAGACCGGCCTCACGTCAGGAGATACCGGGGGCCAGCAAGGCCGCATCTTTGCGTTTTTTCTGACCTGGATGCAGGAAAAGAAGGCCGGGCTGTTCGTCGCCGCCACCGCGAACCGAATCGACCTGCTACCGGCCGAGATGATTCGCAAGGGCCGCTTCGACGAGGTCTTCTTCGTCGATCTGCCGAACGATGACGAACGGATCGCGATTTTCAAGGTTCATCTCACCCGCCGCGGCGTCGATCTGGCAAAGTTCGACGTTGCCCAGATCATAGAGTTCACCCGCGGATGGACCGGCGCCGAGATCGAGCAGTGCGTGATCTCCGCGCTGACTACCGCGCGTCTGGCGGGCCGGGACGTGACCGGGGACGATCTGGTCAACGCTTCATTAGGAAAAGTACCGCTCTCGCGTGCGATGAAGGAGCAGGTCAGCCGTGTCCGGGAGTGGGCCTATCAGCGCGCGGTCCGCGCCTCCCACGGTTCTGTCGCACACTAAAGAGCGTCAATGCTTGAGGGTTTCGCGCAGCGCGCGCGCGGCGCCGGCGAAAAAATTCCGCGCGATGAAAGATCGCTCCGATGCTGCGCGCGCGTCGAGGATCTCGGCATTGAGCGCGACCGCCTCGGCGTCATCGCGATTCGCGTTGACCACGAGCTCGGCCAGCGCGAGCGCGCGATCAAGCTGGCCTTCGGCGCGGAGTTTGCGCGTGCGCTCGATAATCGCGCCGCGGCCGCATAGCGCAAGAATATCGTCCGCGCGATCCTTGCGCGGCGCCGGAAACATCTGCGACGGCTCTCCGGACCACCATCCCGCGTATCGCCGGATTACATCGCGAACCACAAACGCGGTGCATCCGTAGATCGGGGCTAAAAACGGCTTGCCGGCAAGCTCGCGCGGCAACGCTATTCCGGCTTCGACAATGTCGATCGGCCAATCGCCGGCGTTGAGGCGCTTGACCACTTCATCGTGGATCAAGCGCAACGCTCGCGCGGTTTCGAGCAGTAGCTCCTCGCATTCGGCTTCGCCCCGGTAGGCTCGCCCGTGACCCGGCAGAACGTACTTGGGCTTTCGCGCCGCGACTTGCTCGAGCGCGTCCGCCCATTCGAGCGTGTAGCGCTGAACCTTGTTTGGATTACCGGTGTTCGGCATCGAGGACACGATCAGATCGCCGACCAGCGCCGCGCGCCGCAGCGGAAGCCAGAGCCACGTCGCATCGTCGGTCTCGCCGAGCGCGTGATGCAGCTCGACCGCCTCTCCGGCGAGCTCCAGCAACTGCATCGCGCGAAAAGTCAGGTCCGGGTAGTGATAGGAATCTTCCTTGAAAATCCCGGCGACCGCCTGCGCCGGCGCGCCGAACTGCAGCCGATTGATATGTCCCTGCCATCCGGCCGTCCGCGCATAACGCTTGAAGCGGCCGCGCAGATCTTCATGCGCCCAGATTTTGGGCCGCTGGTAGCCGCGACTCAGCGCGTCGGTGATAAACGCTTCGGTGCCGAAGGCGTGGTCGCCGTGACCGTGGGTATAGACGATCACCGTGATGGGTTCGTCGGTGACTTTGCGAATTGCCGCGACCGCGAGCGCCCCCATCGCGCGCGAGCTGGTGTCGGCCGCCAGCATGTCGCCGCGTCCGTATGCGAACGCGACATTGGCGAAGCCATGAAACATCGCGAGGCCCGGCTCGAGCACCTCGAGCTGACCCATCATCGGGTCGAGCGGATTGGAAGCGGCGCGGCGCGGCGTCGCGGAATCGGTTGGCAAGGGCGGCTGCGAGGACGGCATAGCGGCGATTCTCCCGGCGAATTTTCTTCGCTTAAGATACCTTGCGCGCCCATATGATGGGTAACGAAATCGGGCAGCGGCGCATCCGAGAAGCCGCCAGCCAGACTATCAGATAGAGGCGATGCGCCAGCGGTCCGTATAATCTAGAATCTCAGCGATGAATCGGACCGGCACAGTCCGGCCCGGAGTCTCCCCAGGAATATGAGCATCACGAAACTTGAGGTAAATCCCTTACCAGCGCCCGCACCGCGCACCGACCTGGAGCGCCTGCTCGCGCTGGAGCATCCGGATCCACATTCGATCCTTGGCGCGCATCCGTCGGGCGGCCGCGTGATCGTTCGCGCGTTTCGTCCGGGTGCGTCGGCGATGTACCTGCTGATGGATGGATCGATCCGGCGCGAGATGATCCAGAGCGGAACCAGCGGACTCTTCGAGGCGATCGTAAAGGAGCGCGGCGAGGTCTTTCCTTACCGGCTCGAGGTTCACTATCCGGACGGCGCCGTCGTCACCGGACGCGATCCATATTCGTTCCTGCCGACCTTGGGCGAGATCGACATGTATCTGTGGGGCGAGCAGAAACATCATCGCGCCTGGGAGAAGCTGGGTGCGCATGTGATCGAGTGGGCCGGAATTACGGGAGTTGGGTTCGCGGTATGGGCTCCCACGGCGCGCAGCGTCAGCGTGGTCGGCGATTTCAACCGCTGGGACGGACGCGTGCACATGATGCGCGTGCTCGGCAGCTCGGGCGTCTGGGAGCTGTTCATTCCGGGGCTCGAACCGGGCGCGGTTTACAAATACGAAATTCGCACGCGCGACGGATCGCTGCTGCTGAAGAGCGATCCCTACGCATTACAGATGGAATCGCCGCCGGAAACCGCGTCGATCGTTTACCAATCGGAATACCAGTTCACCGACGCCGATTGGATGGATGCGCGAGCGCGCCGCGATGCGAGCAAGTGTCCGCTGTCGGTTTACGAAGTGCATCTGGGTTCGTGGCGGCGGGTTCCGGAACAGGGCAATCGATGGCTCAGCTACCGGGAACTCGCGCAGCAGCTCGGCGACTACGTTTTGGAGATGGGCTTTACGCACATCGAGCTGATGCCGGTGATGGAGCATCCGTTCACCGGATCATGGGGTTACCAGGTCAGCGGATATTTTGCGCCCACCGCGCGTTTCGGCCCGCCCGATGACTTGCGCTTCCTGATCGACGAGATGCATCGGCGCGGGATCGGCGTGATTCTCGACTGGGTGCCGGCGCATTTTCCCAAGGACGAATTCAGCCTCGGCCGCTTCGACGGCACCGCGCTGTATGAGCATCAGGATCCGCGTCTGGGGAATCATCCGGACTGGGGCACCTATATTTTCAACTACGGCCGCAACGAGGTGCGAAGCTTCCTGATTGCGAGCGCGCTCTACTGGCTGGGCGAATTTCACGCCGACGGACTGCGCGTGGACGCCGTGGCTTCGATGATCTACCTCGATTACGGGCGTCGCGACGGCGACTGGATTCCCAACGTGCACGGCGGACGCGAGAATCTGGACGCGATCGCTTTTTTGCGCGCGCTAAACGAGCAGGCCTACGCGCTGAACCCCGGCATCGCGATGATCGCCGAAGAATCCACCGCGTGGAGCGGTGTCAGCCGTCCGACCTTCATGGGCGGACTCGGGTTCGGGTTCAAGTGGGACATGGGCTGGATGAATGACACGCTCGAGTACTTCAAGCTCGATCCGATCTATCGAAAATTCCACCATCGCAATCTGAGCTTCGGGATGCTCTATGCGTGGAGCGAAAATTTTGTGCTGCCGCTGTCGCATGATGAGGTCGTTCACGGCAAGCGTTCGATGCTTGACAAGATGCCCGGATACGCGCCGCAGCGGTTTGCGAATCTGCGCGCGCTCTATGGCTACATGTGGGCGCGTCCCGGCAAGAAGCATCTCTTCATGGGCAATGAATTCGGCCAGTGGGCCGAATGGGATCACGACTCGAGCCTCGAATGGCATCTGCTCGCCTACCCGGCGCATAGCGGACTCCGCGCTCTGGTGCGCGATCTCAACCGCGTGTATCGCGAGTCTCCGGCGCTGTGGGAGGCCGATACCGATCCGGCGGGCTTTCGATGGATCGACGCCGACGACGCTGCCGACAACGCGATCTCGTTCCTGCGAATCGCACCGAAGACCGGCGCCAAAGTAGTCTGCGTGTGCAACTTCTCGGCGGCGCATCGCAGCCGCTTTCGCGTCGGAGTGCCCGCGGCGGGATGGTATCGCGAGGTCCTCAACACCGACGCCGCCGTTTATGGCGGCGGCAATGCCGGCAATCTGGGCGGAGTCGAGGCGCAGGCGCAGCCGTGGCGCGAGTTTCCGTTTTCGCTCTCGATCGAGCTGCCGCCTCTGTCGGTGCTGTGGTTCGCCGCGCCCTGAGAAAAGGACAGAGTTGCGGAGGAAGGTAGATGGGGGAGCACGAGCATAAGCCGGATCCGATTGCCGATTTCGACAAGACTGCGGTCCTTGCGCGTGAAATCGAGCGCGAACGCAAACTCGAGGAGCGCGAACGCTCGCAACTAATCCGCGTCGGACGCGCGATCAGGCTCGCGGATTTCATGGCCATCCTGATGGTGCTGGCGACTGCGTTCAGCGCCTACGCGACGTGGCGGACGGCGCAGGTGATGCGGACGGTGTTTGCGGTGTCGGACCGGCCGTTTATGGGGGTTGTGTCGGTAGCGTTCGAAGAAGGCCAGACGGCCAGCCCGAGGGTAGCGGTTAAGTTCACCAACTTTGGAAAAATCCCGGCGCTCGATGGCTTCGTCAGCGTGCACAGTATCGTCGATGGGAAATTGATCAAGGCCAACGACGGCGCCATGACCACGATGGACACCGGCGTCATCTCGCCCGGCGTTGCGCATTTCTTCTACAACTATCTGGCTCCGGACGTTTACCAGGCGGTGGTGTCGGGGAAATCGAAGATGCAGGTGCACGTGCGGATTCTCTACAAGGGACCCGCGCATGAAGAGCAGCTCTGCTACTTCGAGCGCATCTTTTACGACCTGCATAGCGCGACGTTCCGAGCCGGCGGCGGCTCCGATCGCTGCGGCGGCACGGCGATTTTCTGATTTGTTCTCTGCGATGAAAATCAGCCTGGCAGCGATCGCGATTCTTGTTGGCGCCGCGATAATCGCGATGGCAGGGTGCTCCTCCGTCACGCCATCGACCGACACGCCGGCTGAGAAAGCGGCGTTGGCGAATTTCGATTTGTCGAAATGCGAGGTGCTGGAGCCGAGCCTCTACCGATGCCCCGGAATCGATCGGCCGCTATGCGACCCCGACTTCGAGCGCAACGAAGTGCAATGCATAAAAATCACCAAGACTGGCGTGCTGCTGCAGGAACTGCCCGAAGAAAATATGTAGCTCCCGCATCAGGCTCGCACGCGACCAAACGTCTGCTGCCTTGCGCGATTCCTTCGATCTTATCGGCCAGCGCGGTCGAGTAATTGACCTCCGCCGAGCTTCCGAGCCGCGCCGTGAGCATCGATCCGACAGGCGTGAAACTGCCGCCCTCCTTCCAGGCGGGGCGGACATGGTGGAACGTAGCCATTCTACATTCAGGCGGGAACCGATACGTTCTGATGGACGCGGATTGCGTGTGCCCGTTCGATCTGGCAGTTTTCCGGATCGAACGAGGCTTTTATGCGATGCCCGACCTGCAAGCGATCGGTTGATGCGACGCCGCGCAATCCGTTTCGGCCGTTCTGCTCCGAGCGATGCCGGATGGTCGATCTGGGCACCTGGGCGGCCGAGAAATACCGCGTCGCCGGCGGCAAGGCCGAGGACGATTCGGAGCATCCCGACGACGGAATGAAGCACGACGGGGCGACTGACGATCGTGCGAAAGAAAACCGCGTGAAAGAAGACCGGCTGAAAAAGTCCGAGTTGAATTGACGCGCGATGCCGCCAACGAAATCCGCCGTACCGAAAATTCATTCGTCGGCCGTCGTCGGTCCCGAAGCCGAGCTCGCGCCGGGCGTGGAGATCGGGCCCTTCTGCATGCTCGAGGGCCGGGTCAGGCTGGGCGAGCGCACCCGGCTAATCAGCCACGTGGCGATCTTTGGCGACACTGAGATGGGCGAGGACAATATCGTGCATCCGACCGCCGTGATCGGCGATGAGCCGCAGGACCTCTCCTATACCGGCGCGCCGCGTCAAGTCCGAATCGGCGATCGTAATGTCTTTCGCGAGGGCTCAACGGTGCATCGCGGATGCGAGAAGGGCCTGGTCACGACCATCGGCAGCGACAACTTCGTGATGCACAACGCGCATATCGGGCACGATTGCCGCATCGGCAACTTCACGATTATTGCAGGCGGCGCGCTCCTGGCGGGATGGGTTCAAGTCGGCGACCGCACGCTGGTCTCCGGCAACTGCGTGGTGCATCAATTTACCCGGATCGGGCGGCTGGCGCTGACGCGCGGAGGCTCCCGCATGAGCCGCGACATCCCGCCATTTTGCATCGCGGACGGAACCCATACGCTGCGCGCGATAAACGTGATCGGGCTTAAGCGCGCGGGTTTCGGAACTCCCGCGATCGCGGCGCTGCGGCGCGCATTCGCCGCGCTGTTCGGCACGCGGCGGAACTTGGCACTCGCGATCGCATGCCTTGAAGCCGCGGGGCCGCTGACCCCCGAAGTCACCGAGATGATCGAATTCATCCGCGCAAGCAAGCGCGGCGTGGCCTTCGGTCCCCGCGATACGCGCCGATCGGCGCCGGAGGAAGGGTAGGGCAATTCGCGCCGCTTGCTTGTCCCGAGGCTTTTGCGCGAGTAATGATCGGCGATGCGTTTCCGGCTGCGATTTGTTATTGGCACGGCGCTGGTGGTTGCCGCGATCGTCTATCTGATCACCACCGCGATCCGAAACACGTCCGAGTACTATCTCACCGTCGATGAAGTCGCGGCGCGCCAAACCGAGCTTATCGGACAGCCGCTGCGCGTCGCGGGCCGCGTCAAGCCCGGCACAATCGCGTGGGCGCCGGAGACGCTGACGCTCAAGTTCGGAATTGTCCCGATTCCCGATTCGAACGCCGATCCCGCGGTCAGATCCGTTTCCACCGCCGAACCCGCTTCGTACTCCGTTACCTGCGCGGGCGAGCCCAAGCCCGACATGTTCGCCGACGGACGCGACGTGATCGTCGAGGGCAAGCTCGACTCGGCCGGACATATCGCCGCAACCCAGGTGCTGACGAGTTGCCCTTCCAAGTACAAGCCCGCGCAAGCAAAATAGAACGCGATGCCTGATCTAGGACGACTTGCTCTCGCGATTGCGCTGCTGCTCGCAATCTATTCGATCGGCGCCAACGTCTTTGGTGCGCGCCGCTCACAGCCCGAGTTTATCGCCAGCGCGCGCCATGCGCTGTGGGCGATGTGCGCGATGGTCACGATCGCGGTTATCGCGCTGCTCACCGGGCTTCTTAGCTCGGACTTTTCGCTCGAGTACGTGGCCTCGTATTCCAGCACCACGCTGCCGACCGCCTACAAGTTCACCGCGCTATGGGGCGGGCAGCAGGGCTCGCTGCTCCTGTGGACCTGGTTGCTGTCGATCTTCACCTCGGTGGCGGCGTTCCAGAATCGCCGGCGAAATTCCGCCCTTGCGCCGTACGCGATGGCGGTGCTGGCGGTGGTCGCGATCTTTTTTCTCGGAATGTTGAACTTCGTGACGCGCCCGTTCGATTTGATGGCGGTCATTCCGGCGCAGGGAACGGATCTTAATCCTTTACTTCAGAATTACTGGATGGCGATTCATCCGCCGTCACTTTATACCGGCTACGTGAGCTCGACCGTCCCGTTTGCGTTCGGCGCAGCCGCGCTGCTGACCGGCAAACTCGACGACGGATGGATTCGCGCGACCCGGCGCTGGGCAATCTTTTCGTGGTTCTTCCTGACCCTTGGAAACCTCTTCGGCGCACGGTGGGCCTATGAGGTCCTCGGATGGGGCGGTTACTGGGCGTGGGATCCGGTCGAGAACGCGGCCTTCATGCCGTGGTTGGTGATGACCGCGTATCTGCACTCGGTGATGATCCAGGAACGCAAGGACATGCTCAAGATCTGGAACCTCGCGCTGATCGGGCTCGCCTTCTCGTTAACGATCTTCGGCACCTTCATCACGCGCAGCGGTGTGATCTCGTCGGTGCATTCGTTCACCCAATCGGGGCTCGGCCCGTACTTCCTGGTCTTCCTGATCGTGATCGCGTCGGCATACACGGGGCTCCTGATCTTTCGCGCCCGGGATTTGCGCAGCCCGGCCGAGTTCGAATCGTATCTCTCGCGCGAGGCCGCGTTCCTGTTCAACAACCTGATGCTGATCGGAATCGCGTTTGCGGTTTTCTGGGGCACGATCTTTCCGGTGCTGTCCGAAGCCGTGCGTGGCGTGAAGATCACCGTCGGTCCGCCGTTCTTTAATAGCGTCGCCGGACCGCTGGCGCTCGGGCTGATCTTCCTGATGGGCGTGGGTCCGCTGATCGCATGGCGGCGCACCACCGCGAGCAACCTGGTGAAGAGCTTCACCGCGCCCGCGATTGTGGGCGTCGCAACCGGGGTGATTGCGCTCGCCGCGGGACTTCGCGCGTGGTACGTGCTGACCGCGTTCTCGCTCGCCGCGTTCGTGCTCGGCACTGTGGTCGTCGAGTTCCGCCGCGGCGTCGGCGCGCGCCAACATATGACGGCCGAGCCCGCGCCGAAAGCGCTCTTAAACCTGGTGGCGAAAAACAACCGCCGCTACGGCGGATACATCATCCATATCGGCGTGATTGTCGCATTCGTCGGAATCGTCGGCTCGTCGTTCTTCAAGACCGAAGTGAAGAAGAGCGTGCATCAGGGGCAGAGCTTCACAATCGGCGCCTATAACCTTCGCTACCTGGGCCTCTCCGCGCTCGAAACCCCGCACATGGAGACCGCGACCGCGCGGATCGAGGTGTCACGCGGCGGCCGCGTAATCACTGAGATGGCGCCCGCTAAACTTTTCTACAAGCGCGAACAACAACCCGCGACCAAAGTCGCCATTCGCTCGACCCCGTTCGCCGATCTTTACATCGTGCTCGCCGGACTCGACGAAAACGGCCAAGCCACCTTCGAGGTGTTCCTGACGCCGCTGGTCTTCTGGCTGTGGGCGGGAGGTCTGCTGATGGCGATCGGCACCGTGATTGTGATGTGGCCCAACGTGCGCGAACGCGCCGCGATCGCCGTCGCAGTCAGACGCGCGGCGCCGGTTTCGATCGCGGGCGATCCCGCGCCCGGCGGAGAATAATCGTGCGCTGTTTGCGCCGCGCCTTCGCAATCCGCTCAACCGTCCGCGCGTATGCGCTCGCAATTGTCGCAGTCGCCGCACTCGCCGCGGGTAGTGGCTTCGCGGCAAATCGACCCAACGCCGAGCAGGTGGCCACAGGGTTGACCTGCCAATGCGGATGCGGCCTGACCGTCGCGAATTGCAACATGCCGACGTGCAGCTTCTCGGTGCCGACGCGGACTCATATCCAGGAGATGATCGATCAGGGCAAGTCGCAGGTCGAGATTATCTCCTTCTATCGGCATAAGTTCGGCGAGAAAGTTCTCTCGGCGCCAACCACTGAAGGCTTCAACCTCCTCGCGTGGGCGACTCCTTTCGCGGCGCTTTTAGTCGGCGCAGTGCTGATTGTTTTTACCGCGCGCCGGTGGCATCGCGCGCCCGATTCGTCTTCGTCACCGCGCAAGCCCGAACCGGGGACTCAGGCGCAAGCCGCGCGGGAGTTCGATCCTGAACTGCGGCGCAAGCTTGCCCAAGACCTCAGGAGGGGTGGCTGAGCGATGCTCTATCTGGCCGCCGCGATGATCGTGGCCGGAGTCGCGCTGTTCGTTGCCGCTCCTCTTGCGGGCGGGTTTCTGCCCGCGCGCCTCAAGCGCCCCGATGAAGTTGAGGCCGAACAGCTCGAGCATGAGCGCGGCCTCGCGGTGCAGGCGCTACGCGACCTTGAGTTCGATCGCGAGATGGGCAAGCTGTCCGACGCCGACTACGAGGCGCTGCGCGTCACGCTCGAAAATCGCGCGCTCGCCGCGATGAAATCGATCGAGACGCTTCAGGACAAAGTCGAATCCGCACGAGTCGCCGGAGCCGCTGCCGCCGCGAAACCTCCCCTGCGAGCCGAAGCGCCCAGACGCCCCGAACCTCAACGCATCGCGCAAGGTTCCGTCTTCGGGAACCTGCGCCCGCGCGCGGGCCCGCAACGCGCCGTGCGATTCTGCCCGCAGTGCGGGACCAGGATGATCGCCGATGCGCGTTTCTGCGCCGAGTGCGGCCTCGCGCTCAGGCCCGCCGGCCGCGCGTCGGGCTGGAACGAGTGATGGCGGTGCCGGTCGTCGAGACTCGCGCGCTTGGCAAGAGCTTCGGCCTGGTACCTGTATTGCTCGAAGTCGATCTGCGGGTGGCCGCCGGCCGCGCCGCTGTGATTATCGGCGGCAACGGCGCAGGCAAATCAACTCTGCTGGCGATCCTCGCCGGGCTGGCCGCGCCGAGCACCGGCGACGCTTTTGTATTCGGGCAGGACTCGCGCCGGCTCGACCCGGATGGACGGCGCCGGATCGGGATGTTGGCGCATCGCAGCTTCCTCTACCCGAACCTGACCGCGATCGAGAATCTCGAGTTCTACGCCGCGCTCTACGGAATCAAAAATCCTCATGTCGCGGCGCTCACATGGCTGCGCCTCGTCGGGCTTGCAAATTTCGGCGGCGAGCGGGTGCGGATGTATTCGCGCGGGATGGAGCAGCGGCTGGCAGCCGCGCGCGCGATGATCGCCGAGCCGATGCTGCTCTTGCTCGACGAGCCGTTCGCCGCCCTGGATTCCGGCGGCGTCGTGATCATGGCCGACCTGATCCGCTCCGAGCTCGCGCGCGGATGCGCCGTCGTTGCGAGCGCGCACGGAGCAATGGTGATTGACGGGGTCGAGCTCGAACAATACGAAATTTTGCGCGGCCGGCTTGAGTCGATCAACGAAAGGACCGAATCGCCGCCATCGAGTCGATTGCGATCGCTGCTCGGGCGGCAAAACCAATGAGCGCTTTCGCTACCGTCCTGTCTAAGGATCTGCGCCTGGAGCTGCGCAGCGGCGTGAGCACGATCGCGATGGTCGCGCTCGCGATGCTGGTGCTGGTGGTGCTGGTCTTCGCGTTCAATCCCGCCGTGGCGCGCGGACCTGAAGCGGCGGCGGGGGCGTTATGGGTCGCGCTGGTCTTCGCCGGGATGCTGGGCGCGTCGCGCACGCTTTTGGCCGAGAGCGAAAACGGATGTATCCGCGCGCTGCTGATGAGCCCGATCGATCGCGCGACCCTCTACGGCGCGAAGCTCGCCGCGTCGGCGATCTTCATGTTAGTCGCGGTCGCGGCGGGTGCGATCCTGGCGGTGCTGTTTTTCAATCTCGATTTCTCGGGCGCGCTCGCGCGCCTGGCGCCGATCCTGATCCTGGGCGTAATCGGCTTTGCGGCGCTGGCGACTTTGCTGGCCGCGATCTCCGGTCGCGCGCGCGGCGGCGAATTGCTGTTGCCCCTGCTGGTCGTCCCGATGTTCGTGCCCGCATTGATCGCGGGCGTTCGCGCCAGTAGCGCCGTGCTTTCCGGGGCGCCGATGGGGACGGCGCGCGTGTGGATCGGTATCCTGGTCGCCTTCGACGTGCTGTTCGTGACGGCGGGCTATCTGCTGTTCGAGCATGTAATTGGAGAGGAGTAGGCTCGCGTGGGCAAGACTCTCAACAATCTTCTCGGCGCCGCGACGCTTGCGCTGATGGTCGTGGCGCTGTGGATGATCTTCGTGTGGGTGCCGACCGAAGCGGAGCAGGGAATCGTCCAGCGCATCTTTTATTTCCATGTGCCGTGCGCGTGGGTCGCGTTCGCCGCGTTTGCGATCGTCGCGGTCGCGGGAATTTTCTATCTATGGCTCGGCGGCCAAATCTGGGACGACCTTGGCTACTCCGCGGCCGAGATCGGGATGCTGTTCTGCACCCTGATGCTCGTGTCCGGCTCGCTGTGGGCCAAACCGATCTGGGGAACCTGGTGGACCTGGGACTCGCGGCTGACGACCTCGTTCGTGCTATGGCTCTTGTACGGCGGGTACCTGATGATGCGCGCGATGCTCGCGGAGACCGAGCAGGTGGCGCGTTTCGCCGCGGTAGTTGGAATCGTCGCGGCGCTCGATGTGCCGGTCGTAATCGTGTCGGTGCGGCTGTGGCGCACGATTCATCCCGCCGTGCTGGTGACGCGCCAGGGCGGACACGGACTGGAAGATCCTCGAATGGTGGTGACGCTGCTGGTATCGATCGCGGCATTCACCCTGATGTTTGCGTGGCTCTTAATGCTGAGGCTTGCGGTCTTGCGAACACGCTCGCGGGTATACGCGATCGCCCGGGCGATCGCGATAGCGGAATTTCGAGTCAAAGGCGCCTGAGCTGCGATTTACCTGCAGGACGATAATGGACCACTTCGGATTCTTGTTCGCCGCTTACAGCGCAATCTTCGCAGCGATATTCCTGTACGTGCTGTTCATCTGGAACCGTCAGTCCCGCCTCGAGGACGAGCTTCGCGCGATGGAGTCTAAACTCGCCGCCTTAACCGCCCCGCCGCCGGACGCGCCCGAGCCACCCTGGTAGTGGGCAAATGGATAGCCGGAGGGTGGAAGGACCCGCACGAGCCGTTGCAGGAGGGATTGGGAAAGGCAATCGACGTGTTCCTGGACGGATGCGCGCCCCCAGGTGAGTCTCTTCACGATCGCGGCGGGCAATTCTTTCCAAGCGCGAAGCCATGAAGCGCAAACCTCAGTAGAGAAGTAGAGTTGTTCTGCTTGAGATTGATCACAATCCGAGAAATCTGTGTATTCTGTGGATTCTCCGTATTGCGCCGTGCCGATTCGTGCACATCTTGAATAGCGGGATCGTCTGAACCACACTCTGCGCAATGGAATTTCGCGACTACTACAAGACCCTGGGTGTTGAACGCGGCGCAACCGAGCCCGAAATCAAGACCGCGTACCGCAAACTCGCGCGCAAGTTCCATCCCGACGTCAATCCCAACAACAAGGACGCCGAGAAGCGCTTCAAGGAAATCAACGAGGCCTACCAAGTCCTGTCCGACGCCGGCAAGCGCAAGAAGTACGACGAACTCGGCGCCGATTGGGAACGCGGCACCTCGCAGGAAGAGATGATGCGCCGGTACGCCGCCGAAGCCGCCGCGCGAAGGCAGGCCGGTGAGGGTGGCCGCGCGCGCTACTCGTCGGGCACCGACGCGGGCGGTTTCAGCGACTTCTTCGAACAATTTTTTGGAGGACTCGGCGCGATGCGCGGCGCAGGCGCTCGCGGCGGATTCAGTTTCGACGCTGAGCCCACGCGCGCACCCGACTTGCGCGCCGACGTGCATATCCGCCTGGCCGACGCGATCAACGGCGCGAAAGAGCGCCTCGAGTTGGTCGCGCAGGACGAATGCGCCACGTGCGGAGGCTCCGGCATGGTCGCGAGCGAGCAGCGGCAAGGCAAAGCGCGCGTCATCCGATCGGCGGCGCCGTGCCCGGTCTGCCACGGGACTGGAGTGATCGCGCAGCCGCGAACGCTCGAAATCACGATTCCGCCGGGAGTGGCCGACGGCACCAATCTGCGCCTCAAGGGGCAGGGCGGCCGCGGTCCGCGCCCCGAGTTCAACGGCGATCTGTTTTTGACCGTGCGAATCGAACCGCATCCCGTGTTCACCGTCGCCGGACGCGACCTGCGCTGCGAGCTGCCGGTGTGGGACTACGAAGCTGTTCTCGGCGCGGAAGTGACGGCGCCCACGCCGGGCGGCGGGAAAGTATCGCTAAAGATTCCGTCCGGCTCGCAGGGCGGCCGCGTGATGCGTCTGAAGGCGCGGGGAATTCCCGCTCGCGCCAAGGAACCTGCGGGTGACCTGCTCTATGTGCTCAAGATTCTCGCGCCGACCGACCTGACCGACGACGAACGCACCCTGATGCAGCAGCTCGCAGAGCATCGCCGCACCCGCGGTGTTCCCGATCCGCGCGACGAGATGATCAAGCGGACATGATCAAGCGGAGCTGACAGCGATGGCCCGGCGGCAGCAGCATACGGCGAGCAAGCATATCCACGCGACAAGGCATGGCGCGCCGATCCTCGTCAGTCGCGAAGTGTTCTGCGTGATGACCGGAATCAGCGAGCGCCAGCTTTCAGTCTGGGAGCACGAGGATTTTGTGGTGCCCGCGCAGGTAACGCGCACCGGCCAGGAGATCGAACGCCTCTACGACCGCGCCGCGCTGGAACGCGCGCGCGTAATCCGCACGCTTTCCGAAGAACTCGAGGTCAACCTCCCCGGCATCGGCGTGATCCTGAATCTGCTCGATCAGCTCGAACGTTAATGGTAGCCAAGCGGACGCACCGCTCTCGTCAATCGAAAGCCAAGGTGCTATCGCGATACGAATGACCGGTTTCGTAAAGCGTTAGCCGCTTGCGCATCTCTTCGGCGACCGTAGCCTTTGAAGTCGAAAGCGCGGCAATCGCTTTCTTTTCCCAAAGCGACGCATTGCGGAAGTCGCCCAGCTCCGCATACGCGGCGGCGAGTGTGTCCAGACTATCCGAGTCTTTCCATCCGCTCGCCTCGCAGCCTGCGGTCGCTAATTCAACCGCCCGCGCGCCGTTCCTGATGTCCGCGAGCGGACAAGTGGCGAGTATCCACGCGTGTTCGTTGTAGTCATAAGCGGTCTTCGGCTGCCCACTCAGGATGTGCTTCCAGTCCGCGCGCGCAAGCTCGGGCTTGCCGAGTTTCATGTATGCGGCTGCGCGCACTTCATAGAATGAGCTATTGTCCGGTTTCAAGGCGATAGCATTGTTCGAATCATCGATCGCTGCGCGATATTGATGTTGTCGATATGACACGATTGCACGGCTGCCGTATGCGCTCGCACTCTTTGGGTCGAGCGCGATAGCGCGGTTCAGATCGGCGATCGCTCGATCGTAATCGCCTCGATCGTAAAAAATCCGCTCCCGGCGTTCGATCGCATCGCGATCGCGAGGGTTGAGCCTTATAGTGTCACCAAGGTCCCTGATCTCCCGGTCGCCGTCGCCTAAAGCCGCGTCGATATCAGCACGGAGCGAGTACGCGTCAGGATCATCCGGTGCCAGCTCTGTCGCACGGTTCACGTCGGTCATCGCGTGAGGGTAGTCGCTTTTTGAGAAGTACGAATTTGCGCGATTCCGGTATGCATCCTCGTTGTCGGGCGTGAGCTTGATAATCTTCGTCAGATCCTCGATTGATTGATCGTATTTGCCTTGATACCAGTACGCGTCCGAGCGTCCTTCGAGCGCTTCGATATCGTTCGGAGAGCGGCGCAAAGCAATACTGTATTCGGTTATCGCCTCGTCATAGTGGCCCTTGGAAAAGGCCAACGCTCCTCGCGTTATGTGCATCGGCAGAATAAGCGGGAGTATCCAGATTGCGCCCAAAAAGATCGGCCTGGCGGCGTCGGTCATCGCGTGCGCGATAACGCATGGTGCTATCCTTCGCCTCCAAAGATATAGCGCCAATAGCACCACCTGGATTGGCGCAATCAGAATCGCATAGCGGATTCCCCAGAAGGGGACGTGCGCCCCGAGATCGAGCGCTAACGTGACCACGGCGGCGGCGATGGTGCTGCCGGTGAGCGCCTCGAGGCGTTCAATACCATATCCGCGCGCCCAAAGTTCTTCAAAAACTCCTGCGGTCACCGCTACAGCAATCATCGTTGGCCACGGCCACTGCGCGATCAACGCAACCTGCCGCGGATCGATAGCCGCGATACCCAATCCATGCGAGCCCCTTCCCGCAGTCAGAATCCATACAAGAAGAGGTGTCGAAGCCATTTCAATCAGAAGGATCGCCACGAATGCGCCAATTCCCAGGTAGAGATCGGAGAAGGCGAGTCTGAAGATTCCGACCGAACGCATCGGCAGGCGTTCCCAGTAATGCACGACGAGTAAAATAACTATGACGATAATCGCCTGTGTGACGATGGTTCCCGCGCTGCTTACCGCTAGCGGAGACCATTGGCGGTGCGACACAATTGGCACAATCCAGCGCGACAAAAGGTAGAATGGATATTCCGTTCCAATGATGAGGACAAACAGAATCGGAAGAATCTTGGTGCGACGCGGCGGCTCGGACGCGCTCGCGGGGGTGTCGGTCTCGCGGGTGGGCATCTCAGAAGGGAGCGGGCTCATCGACTCTCAGTTACCAGACCGGCCAGGCGAGTTCCACGCCGAGTCCGCGCGGCGCCGTCAGCGGCGGGTTGCGACTATCGCTTCGGAACTGAGGCCGAAGGACGAAACGATTTCGAAGTGCGACATTTCAAAACGCCCCTTATCGAGAAAATCTTCGAGCGCGATCGGACGGCATCCGCCGATCAGCTTCGGTTCAAGCGACCAGATGCCGTGCAAGGTCTTCGAAATGAATTGTCCCACTGTCGTGCGCCCGTTGGTCAGGCTGATGGCGCACAACCGTCCTCCGGGAGCGAGCACGCGGTACGCCTCGCCCACGACTCCTGCGATATCGGCGCGACTTAGCAGATCGAAGACGTAAGTCGAGACGAAGCGGTCGAAGCTTTCTTCGGGCGTATCGATTGTCGCGCGTCCGTCGCTCAAGCGAATCGACGCGCGATCGCCGAAGCGCGCAAGCCGCTCGCGTGCGAGCGACGCCATCGTCGGACTGACATCGATTCCGAGATAGCGCGCTTCCGGCGCAAGATGACGATCGAGCAGGCGTTCGGCCAGCCGCCCCGTGCCGCATCCGAACTCGACCACTGACCGCGCCTGATCGAATCCGGCGTGCAGGACCATCGCCTCGATCGCCGGATCCTCGTAAAAGCTGTTCCAGTCCTGGCGCGCGCCCATCCGGTCATAGAAATGCCGCGCTTCGTCGACGGTAAGTGTTCGCTCGGTGGCCATACGCATTGGCTGCGGATCGGCGGGATCCCGCCGTTCCATTATGG